>CAYVBE010000088.1:0-15608 GCA_964448935.1 uncultured candidatus Brocadiaceae bacterium | reverse complement strand
CACCGTCGTTAAAACTACCGTGACCATAGGGGGCAGAAGGCGGGCTGTCAAGGGAGTTTTTGGCGATTCGTGGAAAAGGCAGGAAAAACCGCACGGCACCCGCCGCCCAGCTATAGCCTACTTTAAAGGCCTGTGCGGGCACTTTGTAGCCCGGGACGTTGTGAAATCGCAGCATGCCTTTCCAGAAAACCGCGCCGGAGCATCTACATGTTTCCCGAGTTTCTGACACGGGGCTTGCGACAGGGAGATAATCGCATAGGATCAGGATAGACAGCACAAACGGGCGACAGTCCGGTGGCTGATCACCGCCGGGCCAGAGCCGTGAAGATTTCAGGCCACTTGGGAGGCCCAAGACTCTCGAGTGGCCTTTTCTTTTGGCCGTCGCCCATGCACTCAACGAAGGCTGCTCCGATGCCCGAGGAAGACGTCAAAGAAGCCATAGAGAAGAACGCCCAGGGCCCCCGCAGCGCCAAGGGCGACGTGGGGGAGGTGCGTCAGCACTCCTTGAAGGACCAGATCGAGGCCGACCGGTACCTGGCCTCGCGCGAGGCGCGCGACAAGCCGCACAAGGCGTTGCGTTTCACGAAGCTCGCGCCACCGGGGACGGCGTAGGGATTTAGAGCGTAGACCTTTAGACGGTTAGGTACGGCAACGGCAGGCCCGAACAGACTAATAGACTACAGCCTGGAGCCAAGCGACGTGTTCGGCTGGCTGAAAAAACTGACCCCTCGACCCCTCGACTCCGCTCGGGACGGGCGTGGATCGGGGGAGGCGGGCAAGAGTGGGGAAGAGTCCCCCTCTCTGCGACAGGTGGCTCTCGCCCGGCGCTACCTCGCCCTGGCGCGTTCGGGCGCTCTTCGTGCCCGTTACGACGCCGCTGTCACCACCGACAACAACCGACGCCACTGGATGCATGCCGACGCCCTGAGCGCCGACGCCGCTGCTAACGCCGACGTGCGCCGAACGCTCCGCAACCGCTCCCGATACGAGGTGGCCAACAACTCCTACGCCCGCGGCATCGTGCTCACCCTGGCCAACGACACCGTGGGCACCGGCCCCCGGCTCCAGATGCTGACCCCGGAGGAGTCCGCCAACCGCGAGGTGGAGAAAGAGTTCGAGTTGTGGGCCCAGGAAGTCTGCCTGGCTGAGAAACTGCGCACCATGCGCATGGCGCGCGCCCAGGACGGAGAAGCCTTCGCCATCCTGGCCAATAACCCCGTTCTCGACCATCCCGTGAAGCTCGACCTTCGCCTGCTCGAGGCCGACCAGGTAACGAGCCCCCTGAACACCCGCGAAGATGAACAGGTGGTGGACGGCATCCGCCTCGACCGCCACGGCAACCCCGTGGCCTACCACGTTCTGAAAAACCACCCCGGCGGCCACACCTGGTCCGCAAGGGACGAGTTCACGATGGTGCCCGCCGAGAGCATGGTGCACGTCTTTCGGGCCGAGAGGCCCGGCCAGCACCGGGGTGTGCCGGAGATAACGCCCGCCCTGCCGCTTTTCGCGCAGCTGCGGCGGTTCACGCTGGCGGTCATCAGCGCCGCCGAGGCGGCGGCCGACTTCGCCGGCATCCTCTACACCGACGCCCCACCGGCCGGGGAGGCCGAGGCGGTGGAGCCGATGGACCTGGTCGAGCTCGAGCGCAACATGCTCCTCACCATGCCGGGCGGGTGGAAGATGAGCCAGATCGAGCCCGCCCAGCCGGCCACCACCTACGCCGAATTCAAGAAACAGATCCTGAACGAGATCGCCCGCTGCCTGAATATGCCCTTCAACATCGCCGCCGGCAACTCAGCCGGCTACAACTACGCCTCCGGCCGCCTCGACCACCAGACCTACTTCAAATCCATCCGCGTCGACCAGGCGTTTATGGCCAGAAAGGTCCTGGACCGCGTCCTGACCCTCTGGCTCTGGGAATACGCCCTGGAGGCCGGCCTCACCGACGAAGTGCCGGTGAAGGGCCTTCGCCGCATACTGCCCCGACACCAGTGGTTCTGGGACGGGACCGAGCACGTCGACCCCGCCAAGGAAGCCAAGGCCCAGGGGACGCGCCTCGCCAACCACACCACCACCCTGGCCCACGAGTACGCCCGGCAGGGGAAGGACTGGGAGACCGAGCTCCGCCAGCGGGCACGCGAGATCGCACTCGCCCGCGAGCTGGGCCTGCCGGACGTCGCCGCGAACTCCGCCCCGTCTCCGCAGGACGGCGACGGGCACGCCACCGAGATAGCCGAGGAGGTAGCCGATGCGCTGGCATGACGCTCTGGCTCACCGACAGATTGCGCCCGTTGAGGCGGCCGACGACGCCGAGCACCCCCACCCCATCGTGGCCACCGCGCCGGTCGAGATCACGGCCGCCGAGGACGAGGGGGACGGCCTGCCCCGGGTCCGCCTGCAGGCCTACGACGGCGGGCCCATGCGGGTGGCCTGGTGGGGGGACATCGTGCTCGACCTGGAGGGAGCCGAGCTCTCCGACCAGATCAAGCTCCTCGGCGACCACAACCGCAGCATTCCGGGGATCGTGGGTTACGGCTCTGGAGAGATACGGGATAACCGACTCTTCGTGAAGGGAGTACTTAGCCGGGCCAACGAGCTGACCGCCCTCATCCTCGGATTGTCGGAGGACGGGGTGCGGTTTGAGGCATCAGTGGGTGTGGACCCCCGCCGCTGGGAAGAGGTGGAAGCCGGTGAGTCCGTGCAGGTGAACGGCCGGAGCGTCCGGGCGTCGGGCTCCGGGCTGACCGTCATCCGCAGCTGGAGGCTGCGGGAGACGAGCATTCTGCCCTTCGGGGCGAGCGATGAGACGGCTGTGGACATTGCGGCACTTGCCGCCGATTCAGAACGGAGGAACGGGATGAAGTTCGAGGAATGGCTGGCGGAACACGGCATCGACGCCGACGAGGTGGGCGAAGAGAGGATAGCCGCGCTGAAGGCGGCCTTTGAGGCGGGCGAGGACCCGCCCGAACCCCAGGCGTCCACACCGGAGACGGACAAGGCCGATCCGGAAAGCGAAGAGCCGAAGGACAGTCCCCGAAACGTGGAGGGGGCGGCCACCGACGCGCCCGAGCCTTCCTCGCCCGGGCCAGATGAGACGCCCCGCGCCTCCGGGACGCGGGCCGAGATGGAAGCCGCCTCAGCCGCTCTGGCCAAGGAGGAGGCCGAGGGCGCCGTGCGTCGTGAGCGCGAGCGGGTAGCCGCCATCCAGGAGGTCTGCGCCGGGGAGTTCCCCCAGATCGAGCGGGAGGCCATCCGAGCCGGCTGGGACATCGAGGAAACGGGCAGAAAGGTGCTGAAAGCCATGCGTGAGAGCCGTCCCCAGGCCGACGTAAACGTCTCCGTGGGCAGTGACATGGGCAGGGAGGGCCAGATCCAGACGCTGGAGGCCACCCTCTGCCTGCGGGCCGGCATCGGCCGGGACTGGCTCGAGTCCGACTACGACGGGCAGGTGGTGAGGTCCGCCCTGCGGGAGCGCCACATGTCGCTCCAGCAGGTCTTCGCCGAGTGCGCCCGGATGGAGGGCATCACCGTACCCCGCAGTTTCTCCAACGACACCATCCGGGCCGGCTTCTCCACCGTCAGCCTTCCCGGCATCCTGAACAACGTTGCCAACAAGAAACTATTGAAGGCCTTCCAGGCCCAGCCGGTGATCGCCACCACGCTGTGCAGCGAGGGCGAGCTGAACGACTTCAAGCAATCGGAGCGCTACCGCCTGACCGACGTGGGAGACCTGGAGCCGGTGGCCCCGGACGGTGAGATCAAGCACGGCGGCCTGACCGAGGAGAAGGCCACCAACCAGCTCGGGACCTACGGCAAGATCTTCGCCCTCACTCGGCAGATGATCTACAACGACGACCTGGGGGCGTTCCTGAAGGTGCCCGAGGGCATGGGCGCCCGGGCGGCGCGGAAGATCGACCAGCTCTTCTTCACCCGGCTGCTCGCCAACCCCGGCGACCTCTTCTCCGCCGACAACGGCAACTACAGCGAGGGCGAGGACACGGCGCTCGCGGCCACGAGCCTTGCCGCCGCGGTCCAGATGTTCCAGGACCAGACCGACGCCGACGGCCAGCCCATCAACATCACCCCGAAATTCCTGGTGGTGCCGACGGCGTTGAAGATAACGGCCAAGGAGCTGCTCAACTCCATCACCTTCCTGGCCGTGGGATCGACCGACCGGGACCACATCCCCACCTACAACGCCATGGCCGACGAGGACCTGGTGCCGGTGGTCAGTCCCTACCTCTCCAACGCCAACTACGACGGCGCCTCCTCGGTGGCCTGGTACCTGTTCGCGGATCCGGCCATCGTGGACACCTTCGAGATCGGCTACCTGAAGGGCCGCAAGACGCCGACCGTGGAACGGGGAGAAACCGACTTCAACACGCTCGGGATTCAGTTCCGGGTGTATTTCGACCTCGGCGTCCGCGAGCAGGACCACCGGGGGATGGTGAAGTTCAAGGGCGAAGCGTAAGCAGACACAGAACTCACTCCTGACAGGGAGAGCAGACACATGGCCAAGACGAGCCGATGGGCGGAAGGCCGGATGATCGACTACACCCCGGTGGCGGACGTGGACGCCGGCACGCCGGTGCAGATCGCCGGTGTCGTGGGACTGGCGGAGCTGGACATCGCCGCCGGGACACAGGGCGCCCTGGCCCTGGACGGACATTTCAAGGGCGCCAAGGTGAACGCCGCCGTGAGCCGCGGGGACGTGATCGGCTGGGACGCCGACGGGGACCCGGTGGGCGGCACGGCGGGAACCGGCGCCTACACCAACGTGGAAGCCGACTGGGACTTCCGGGTCGGCGTGGCGGTCCTCGCCGCGGACGCGGGCGACGCTCAGGTCTACTTCGACCTGAACCGTTTCCCCAACGGGCCGTGCGAGCGCCTGGCCCTGATCGCGGTCGAGGACCTGGACGCGAACGCCGACATCTCCGGGCGGCCGGTCTTCGTGCACCCCCGGAAGGCGACGCTCGTGTCGGTCGGCATCCTGACCCAGGGCGCGCCGGCCGGCGTGGACGATGACAACACTGCCGTGATCGAGCTGGCCGACGACGGAGGCAACAGCATCGTCAGCAAGACCTACAACACCGGCACCCAGCCCCCGGACACCGACTACGAGGACCTGGGGGAGCTGGACGCGACGCACAAGGTCCTGGCCGCCGCGGAGCACGTCGTCCTGAACGTCACCCAGGGGACGACGGCCGATCTGCCGGCCTTCAGCCTGGTGCTGCGTTACGTCCCCGTTACCGACTGAAAGGGGCAAGAGGCTTGAGCGACCTTCTCCAGGACGGCCTGGCCTGGCTGGAGAGCCAGCGCCGGGAACACCTCTCCCATGAGGTGACCTACCGGCGCGATGATCTCTCCGTCCAGATGCCGGCGACCGTGGCCGCTACGCGGTTCGAGGTGGACGACGGCACGGGAATCGTGGTCGGGCAGGAGATGCGCGATTACCTGATCGCCGCCGCCGACCTGGTGTTGGAAGGCGAGCAGGTGCTCCCCGAGCGCGGGGACGAGATCGTCGAGGTCCTGGACGGCAGGACGCACGTCTACGAGGCCATGGACCTCGGCCCGGACCGGCATTACCGCTTCTGCGACCCGGATCGGAAGACGCTACGGATACACACGAAGCACGTCAGTAGCGAGTAAGGCGATTTCAACATGCGTGTATTAGGGCAGTTCGCTCATCACCTGTTCGAGATCTTGGCCCTTGAATGGGGACAGCCAATGGCAGTTCGCGCAACGAAACGGCATGAAGGGCTCCAAGGCAGATGTCGACTGCCGGCAATTGGGGCAATAAACCACTTTGTCCCAACTGCCGTCGACCTTCCTCTTGAAGAGCGCTCCACGATGCTCAAAAAACTCCTCTTCGGGCTTGAGACGCGCGACTTGTGCCTGGCACTCCTCAAGCTGCTCTCGGAGCTCACGGTTCTCTTCTTCCACCCGTGCCAACCGCCGTTCCAGTTCCTCCGCTTGCTCTTTGAGGAACGTGGCTCGCTCGCGCAACACGCTGTTGGTCGGGATCTGGCCGATAAATTTGTCCAAGACAGAAAGGAAAGAGGTGGGCATGTATCCAATCCCTTTCACGTTGAAGGTGAGGTCATTACAGCAAACCTGATCCTTGCACGCAAGTACGCGCAAGGGGGACCGGCATGAAGCTGTCACATAAGCGACTGGCGGCCGCGATTCTGGAGTGTGTCGGCATCGTGGTCACGGCCGTTGGTATCGGGCTCGAGCTCGCTTTCGGCGGGGACGTCCATCTCGTGGTCGTCACTGTCGGTAGCTGCCTGGTTTCAGTCGGCAGCCTGCTCTGGGCGAAAGTAAGGCTCTGAAGCACCGGAGAGCGACATGGCATCTATTCTCGACATCGCCGACGCCGTGGCCGTGGAGCTGAACAACGCCTCCTTCGCCCTGCCCCTGACGGCAGAGCGGGCCTACGTGCCGCGGTTCGATCTGGAGGAGATGGGCACGCTCCGCGTCACCGTGGTGCCCAAAGGGGTGGACATAAGTGTCGACAGCCGTTCGGACCACCGGCACGACTACCGGGTGGACGTCGGCGTGCAGCGGAGGTTTGAGGAGGAATCTCCGGCCGAACTCGACCCGCTGATGGACCTGGTGGAGGAGATGGCCGACCACTTTCGCGGGGCCGTCCTGGGGACCGACCCGGATGCCGTCTGCGTGGCGGTGGATAACCGCCCCATCTACGCCCCGGAGCACATGCGCGAGGGGCGGCTGTTCACCAGCGTCCTGACACTGACCTTTCGAACCCGGCGGTAGCCCGCCACGGCTTGAACGGGAAGGAATACACATCTTGGCTTCGCAACCGGCCATAGGCTTCACCATCCGGCAGTGGAAGGGGATGTTCTTCGACTCCCCCAAGGTGCGGCGGGCGGTGGACGGGGCCACCTACCGGGTCTTCCTGCGGTTCGGGCAGTACGTGCGGAAGGTGGCCCGGCACTCCATCGAGGCGGAGCCGGGCCCCAGCGAGCCGGGCGAGCCGCCCCACAACCAGACCGGGATGTTGAAGGAGTTCATTTTCTACGGGTTCGATCCGGCCTCGCGGGCGGTGGTGATCGGCCCCGCCCGGCTCCGCCATCTGGCCGCCTACGGGCCGGTCACCGTTCCCGAGCTGCTGGAAGAGGGAGGCACCGTGCGGGGGCGGGACGGGGAGATGCATCGCTACGCGGCCCGGCCCTACATGGGGCCGGCGTTCAAGGCCGGGCAGGAAAAACTGCCCTCGCTCTGGCGGGACAGCATCAAGTAGGAGGAGACCATGGCCGACAAGTTGGGACTGGAATGCAAGCTCTATCACGCCGGCGAGCTGCTGAGCGACACCGTTACGCCCGAGACCGCCGGCTGGCAGGAAATCGGCAACGTCCGTGACCTGACCCTGAACCTCAGCAAGGGCGAGGCGGACGTCACCAAGCGCGAGAACAACGGCTGGGAGGCCATCCGGGGCACCCTCAAGTCGGGCTCCATCGAGTTCGACATGCTGTGGGACACCGAGGACGCCGCGTTCACGGCGCTGAAGGACGCATACCTGAACGACACCGACGTCGCCCTGGCGGCCATGAGCGGCCCTATCGCTACCAGCGGGGAGCAGGGCCTCGTGGCCAACTTCCAGGTGACCGGATTCAACCGGAACGAGCAGCTCCGCGAGGGGGTGACGGTCAGCGTTACCGTGAAGCCGCACAGCCAGATTCAGTGGTACGAAGTCGCGTAGCGCGCGCGTGAGACCATCTTCAACCGGAGGATGACGACATGGCAACCCTTACGGCGGTAAGCCCGGCCCGGGCGGCGAACGCCTTCTCGATGCAGGCCGCCGCGGCGGGCGGGGACGACTTCGTGAACAGCGGCTCCGAGCTATTGCTCATCGAACACACCGACGAGCTCGGCTCGGATGTCGATCTGACCATCGTCACGCAGCAGACCGTGGACGGCGAGGACGTCGCGGACAAGGTGATCACGATCCCGGCCGGAACGCTCCATCTGCTGGGGCCGTTTCCCCGGGCCATCTACAACGATGGCGACGATAAGGTCCAGCTTACCTATAGCGATGAGACCGACGTCGAGGTGGGAGTTCTCAGTCCCTGAGGAGGTTCTATGGCGACTTTCAAAGATGCCGAAGGCCGGCTCTGGGAGGTGGACTTGAACGTTGCGGTGCTGAAACGCGTTCGCAGCATCCTGGACGTGGACCTCACTCGCCTGCTCGAAGAGGACGAGGCCGAGGCCACTCTGCTTGAGCGGCTCTGCACGGACCCGGTTCTGCTGGTGGATGTGCTCTACGTGGTCTGCCGCGAGCAGGCAAAGGCCGAGGGCGTTTCGGACGAGCAGTTCGGGTGTGCTATGGCGAGCGACGTGATCAGCGACGCCGCCGATGCGCTGATGGACGCCATCGTGGTTTTTACGCCGGACCCGCGGCAGCGCGCGAGGCTGAAGCGGGTCCGCGAGGCGCTGACGGCGCTGGAGGAGAAGGCGAACGAGGCGCTGGACACGCAGATGGAGAAAGCCCTGAGCAGCGGGATGCTGAGCGACTTCGTCGAGGAGACACTTGGCATCTTATTGCCGAACTCGCCGGAATCTGCGGAGTCAGTCCAGACACCTGGACCTTCGCAGAACTCGGCTGGGCCGCCAGGCGGCGGCTGAGCGAGGACTGGAACCGCACAAGCGTTCTGTGGGCGGCGTTTATGAACGCCTTCCGCGACCCCAAGAAGCACGGTCCGTTCAAGGCGGCGGACATCCATCCGTTCATGGGGCCGGGTCGGCGGTCGGGTATCCCGATCCGGGCGGACAACATCGAGGACTTAAAGGCTCTGGTGCCGAAGGGACGAGGATGAAAAAGCTTCTACTCTGTGCCGTGGCGATGCTGGCGATTGGGTGCGGGTCTATTCCCGGCGTGCAGACGCGGGCGGCCCTCAAACCGCATGCACGCACGGCCCCGCTGGAGGCCGAGGCGGGAGGCGATCTGACCCAGCTTCTGACCCAGCACCAGGAGACGCTCAACGAGCTGGTCAGCCTGCAGCAGAGTCAGGCGACCCACCTGGCGGACCGTATCGAGGAGGTGGGCGAACTGACCCAAGACGTGCAAACCCAGATGTATGACCTGGGACCACGCCGGGCGGAGTACGAGCGCGAGCGCCTGCACGTCGAGAGCGCCCTGAAGGACCAGATGTTGGGCGTCCTGGTGGGTGTCCTGATCCTCGCCGTGGCCGCTCCGGCGATCGGCGGCGTCTGGATGTATCCCCTGGGTATTGCGGTGATCGTAATGGCCCTTTTCGGCCCCAAAATCCTGGCACTTGTTCTTTAGGAGGTCGTCATGTCCCCAGCAGCAGGAATTGTGATCGGCATTGTCATCGGCGTGGCTCTGACCGCAGGCATCGCCTTCGGCATCTGGAAGGCCAGGGAGCACGGACTGACCCCGTGATCGAGAAACTCAACCCAGCCCACCCCGTGGACGTCTACGCGACGCTGGGCGACGACGGCCGGGCTACCCTCTCGGAACGCCCGCCCGTTGTCTCCCGCATCGCGGGCTGCCGGCGTCGGGGCCTCTACCCCGTGCCCCGGTCGTGGCTCTGGGTGCACGGGCAGCCCATGGCCGTCCTGGAGCGCCTGCTGGGGGCACTGCCGCCGGTCTGCCAGCCGGTCCCCTGTCGGCTGCACCTGCGCCCTTCGCGGCCGGACGAGAGCCCGCTGGATGGACCTCGTGTCTTTCCGGTCCATGTGACGGTCACCGGGGGAAAGGCCGTCATCTCCAACCTGCCTCCCGACTGCTGGCAGTCGAAGACCTGCGGCACTGTGCCGTTGCGAAGGCGGGGTTCCTGGCTCTGGATTCCGGGTCAGTGCCTGGAAGGCGTTCGCTACCTGACCGGCCGGGTGCCTCGCCCCTGGGAACCCATGCGCTGCTCTCTCCGACTCCAACCCCGGAACGGAGACTGATGGTCGGCACGCGCGCCATACGGGCCGGACGGGCCTACGTCGAGCTTTTTGCGGACGATACGAAGCTCGCTCGCGGTCTGCGCCGGGCGCAGTGGAAGCTGCGCAACTTCGGCCGGACGGTCAAAGCCACCGGCATGCAGATGATCGGGCTGGGGGCGGCGATGGGCGCGCCGCTCCTGGCCGGGGCGAAGACGTTTGCCGACCTGGAGACACAGCTCGCCCGCGTCTCCACAATGCTCGACAACCCGGCCGAGCACATGGACACGTTCCGGTCTGAGATCCGCCGCATGGCGGTGGAGTTCGGGGAATCCACCGACGCCATCGCGGGCGGGCTTTACGACATTCTGTCGGCCTCCGTCGCGCCGGAGAAGGCTTTGGGCGTTCTGACGGAAGCCCTCAAGGCGGCCAAGGCCGGCATGACGGACACCAAGACGGCCGCCGACGCCATCACCACGGTCCTCAACTCCTACGGCCTGGAAGCCGAGCAGGCGGGCGCGGTGAGCGACTGGTTCTTCAGCGTGGTGCGCCAGGGCAAGACGACTTTCGAGGAACTGGCCCCCGCCATCGGCATGGTGGCCCCGACGGCAGCGAGCGCCGGGGTCTCGCTCGAGGAGCTGGGCGGCATGATTGCTCTGCTCACCAAGAACGGCGTGCGGACCGAGAACGCGATCACGGCCGTCACACGGACCATCGCCACGTTCCTGAAGCCCTCCGATGAGGCGGCCGCCTACGCGAAGGAACTCGGCTTCGAGTTGAACACGGCAACCCTCCAGGCCGAGGGTTTGCAGCGCGTGTTCCAACGGATATCCGATCTGCCGCCGGACGCTATCGCGAAGCTGTTTCCGAACATCCGTGCTCTCCGGGGCGTAATTCCGGCGATCCGGAACATGGAAGACTTCGAAGCCATCGTGGAGCGGGTAGCGGACCGGGCCGGGGCGACCGAGACGGCCTACCAGAAAATGGCCGGCACACTGAATCACCAGCTCGCTCAGATCAAGCAGCAGGCTGTCATCACGCTGGGTGTCGTGGGGGAGGCTCTGGCGGGTTCGCTCTCGGACCTGGGAGACCGGGTGTCGGAGATAATGACAAAGGTGCAGGACTGGGCTCGCGAGAACGGCGACCTGATCATATCCGTCGGCAAGCTGGCGCTCAAGATAGCGGCGGCCGGTGGTCTGCTGGTAGTGGTGGGCTCACTGGCGGGCGCGGTGAGCAACCTGATCGGCGTCCTGAACGGCCTGCGCGTGGCGCTGCACGCTCTGATGTTGCACCCGGTCATCGCGACGGTGACCGCGCTGGGCGTTGCGACTGTGGGGCTGGCCTATGCGATGGACCGGGCTCAGCGCTACACGGCCGGCCTCTCGGACAAGATGCGCGAGACCCTGGATGCGATGGATCGGCAGCGGGCGGCCGACCTGGACCGGGTGCGCAGGCTGCGGCAGCTGGCGGAGAAGGAGAGCCTGACGGCCGACCAGATGGAGCGCGCTCGGGGCCTGATAGACGATCTGGAGGGCCGTTACGGCAACCTCGGGCTGGCCGTGAACGATGCGACGGGGTCCATCACCGGCATGGCCGAGGCCCAGGAGCGGTTGAACCAGGCCATGCGCGACGCCGCTCTCACGGAAGTCGAAACCAGGATACATGAACTCAGGAACAACCTGGAGGAGCTGAAGCGGGAGAGTGAAGCGACGGCCGGTGCGAAGGAATCTATCTTCCACGCACTGTTCGGCGTCGGGCCGGGCATGGGGCCGGAGGAGCAAGAGGCGGCCATGACGCGCGTCGGGGAACAGATGGAGTTGACGAACAAGCAGCTCGAGGCGGCCCTCGCTCGCTGGCGTGCGCTCAAGGCCGGGGAGCCCGGTGCCCTCACCGGCGGCGCGGAGGGCGAAGGTGCCGGTGCCGGTGGCCTGGAGTTCGAGCCGCCGCCGGGGGGCTACGATTTTGGCTTTAACAGGGCCGATCGCCGCTACGAGGAAACCCTGCGGCGCGAGAAGCGACTGGCCCAGGAGATCAAGGAAGTCCGCATCCGGGCTACCAAGGAAGGGGAAGCGGAGCAACTGGCTCTGGCGCGCGCGCGGATGCAAGAGGAGCTCGAGGCGGCCAAGGAATACGGTCTGGAGGGCATGGTCCGTGAGAAGTGGGAATGGCGGCTGCAGGAGTTGAGCGAGGGCGCAGCGGCGGATAAGGCGCAATACAGCGCTCAGGGCACGTTCTCTGCTGCCACAGCGGCGCGTGGTATGGGTGCGGGCACCGCCGCGGAGCGGACGGCGAAGGCGTCCGAGGAGACGGCGAAGAACACGGGCAAGCTGGCCGACCGGGCGCTCTCCGGCGGCCTGACGTTTACGTAAGGAGCGCACTGTGGCGATCACGGTTGAGGAAACACACGATAGCCGCGAAGGCTCCACCGGCCCGCAGGGGACCGACGAGCTGCGCTACGTCATCGAGGGCACTGCCGACCAGGGCGAGGCTAAAGCGGCCCTGGCGGATGAGGCGCCCTACACCTACGACGGCAAGGTGCGGCAGACCCGCCAGGTAAAGCCGATCCGCGTGGACGTCGCCAACCCGGATACGAGCGTGTGGGAAGGCGTTGCGGTTTACCGGCGGCCGGAAGACAGTGAGCCGGAGACCGGCGACTCGGTATTCAGCTTCGACACTACCGGCGGGCGCGCACACATCACGCAGAGCCTGGAGACGGTCGGCGCCTATGCCCCGGCGGGGAAGACAGCCCCGAACTTCCACGGCGCGATCGGGGTGACCCGGCACGGTGTGGAGGGCTGCGACATCCCGGTGCCGGTTTACAACTGGACGGAGCGCCGATATCTGCCCTCGGCTTACGTGACGTTCGCCTACCGGCGTTCTGTTTTCTACCTGACCGGCTGTATCAACCAGGATGACTTCCGGGAGTTCGAGTCGGGCGAGGTGCTGTTCCGTGGCGCGCGCGGGTCGCGCCGGGGCGATCGGGACTGGGAAGTGACGTTCCTATTTGCGGCCAGTCCCAACATGCAGGATATCGAACTCGGGGACGGCGTCATCACGAACGTCGATAAGGACGGCTGGGAGTATCTGTGGGTGCTCTACGAGGACGTTCCTGACCTGGACGCCGACACGTTGGTCAAGCGGCCCCGCGCGGCCTACGTCGAGCGGGTGCTGCACGTCGGCAACTTCGCGAAGCTGGGGATCGGGACATGAGCGGCGACGAGATGAAGAAGGTGCAATCGGGCGAACCGCTGGTAATCCCTGCGAACACCTATAACCGGTTTATTGGTGCGGCACAGGCCGTCGAAGGCGGCCAGCTATCTATCGTTGCTCCGAAGCAACGGTCTGCACCGGAACTGTCGCCGGGGGTGGTGTCATCTTACAACTACACGGATGCAACCGTCCCGTATTTCGCTGTGGTGGAGCTCTGGTGGAGTCATGCCGGTCATGCCCCTCTCATCATAAAGCCTGTTCAGGAGCCGGATTCACTTTTTGGAATCGCGCTTGAGCCGATAGCCCCGACTGCTTACGGAAGAGTTGCTATCGCGGGGGGGCCGTGGTGGCTGCGCTGTGGAGACTGGGCTACGTCGGATATCTGGATAGGGCCTGTAGACGACTCGTGGAACGCTGCCCAGTATCCGGATGACGCCGAATACGGTTGCTGGTGGACCCTGAACGAGGACTGGCCGTTGGACGATGACAGCAACAAGGTCAAGGTAGTATTTCGGGAAGCATGGCGATACCAGAACGTAACGGGCTACAACGCAGCCCAGCAGCAGTATCTGAAGAACAACTATGGCGCCCTCAGATGGGTTAACGTCGAGTGATTCTCTTTCTACTGACAGGAGAACGTCTATGGGTCTGGGAAGCTACTGGGAAGAGGACTGCCCCTACAATGCGGCTCTCGAGAAACTCGGGGTTGAGAACGAAGCCGGCCGCGCCCTGGTGACCGTTGCGTTTGCCGCGGGCGTCATCATCGGGTCGGCCGCAGTGGCCGGCTGGCATGCCTTGTGGCTCGCTCCGACGATCGGCGTGATCGTGGGGGCCGCTTTAAAAGTCTACCTGCGATAGATACTCAGAGGATTCTTTTTACGAAGGGAGCGCACAATGCGCGCGACGTACTGGGAAGCACGGTTGAAGGTTCTGATGGTTCTGTTCGCGGCCCGCATCTGGGCCGTCACGAAGGTCAAGAGGCTGCTCGGGCTCAAACCGGCCGCGCACATGTATTCGTTCTGGACCGTTCGCCACCGGGACGCGCAGGGGCGGCTGATCTACGCGGACTTCGGCCCGAACATCTTTCACGACGAGGGGGAAGAGTTCGCCGTCAAGGCGCTGTTCACCGAAGAGGAGAGCGTCCCGGCGAACTATTACCTGGGCCTCGATAACCGCAGTTCGCCTGCCGAGGGCGACGCCCTGGCCGATCTGTCCGGTGAGCCCTCGGGCAACGGTTACAGCCGCGTCGCGGTGGCCTCTGATGCTACGGACTTCACCGCACAGCAAGACGGCGGGACGTCCGACTGGGAGGCCGTGACGAAGACCTGCACGTTCACCGCCGACGGCGGGTCAATCGGCCCCGTGCAGCAGATGTTTCTGGCCACCAGCTCGGACGGCACCGGTAAGCTGATCTGCACGCGCGCCTTGAGCCAGAGCCGCACACTGGCCGACGGCGAAAGCCTGGCCTGCACGCTGACTGTCCGAATTGGCGAGTAGCATTCGGGACTTATAGAGGGCGGCCATGGCGACCGCAGAGGTCCAAATCTCGCAGGGACCGGATAACGGGTATGTAGACTCCGATACGTATTCGTTTGTCTCCGATCCCAGCCAGTCTATCTACCTGGGTGGGGATAAATACGACGGCTGGTTCCTGTTCCGCGGCGTCGAGGTTCCTCATGAGGCCACCATCTCCAGCGCAGTCCTGACGTTCACTGCAAATGGTAACTCGAGCGGGGACTGCGACCTGGAAATCGTGGGCCAGGAGGAAACCCCGCCCCGGCCGATAGATACGCCGCAGGTGTATTACGACACCTCTGCACAGAGCCTGTGGACAACGGCGAGCAAGGCCTGGTCTCCGGGCGATTGGACCGATGGTCAAGAGTACACCGTCGACATCACAGATGTTATCCAGGAACTTGTCAACCAGACCGGCTGGTATTGGACGCGGGACCTTGCGCTGGCCGTGCAGGAAGCCGGGGGTTCCTCGGGGTATCGGACGGCTTACAGCTATTCGGCAGATTCAGCAAAGGCTGTCACCCTGGAGATCACTTACACCGGCGCTCAGGTGGGCACCCTGGCACGGCTCCAAATCGGAGCAAATGCGAATGATGGGACTTATGACAAGTGGTGGGGCGGGGGCGAATCCTACTGGTATGACTCCAGCGAGGACTCTATCGGGTATGGCGGCAGCGATGAGTATTCTTCCTGTCATCGGTGGGCCAGTGGGGTCGATATTCCGCAGGGTGAGACCATCCATTATGCTCAGCTAATTCTGTATCTCGACTCTGGCGACACCGGTGATAACCCCGACGTCCTGGACTGCTACATCCGTGGTCAGGACGAGGACGATGCTTCCCAGCTGGATTCGGCAGCGGGGTTCGAGGCCGCTGACTGGACCACCGCAGGGGTGCACTTCACCGGCACTGCCCGTGATGATTGGGGTTACGGCAGTGTGCCGGAGCCGATCAATCTTCCAGATATCAAGG
>CAYVBE010000087.1:0-15769 GCA_964448935.1 uncultured candidatus Brocadiaceae bacterium | reverse complement strand
TGTCAAGCGTGCGCAATATTTGCTGGACGTTGCTGCGGGGGATGAAGTGTATCAGGTTTTCTTTCGACGGGGGGATGCGTGTCTCTTCCGTCGCTTCGCCGCGGCCGAGGTCGTCCACTATGATGACGGGCGTGTCCTCGCGTTCGGGCGGGGGCGGGCCGGGTAGTCTTTCGAGCTCTTCCCTCAGTGAATCGGGCAGTGGCTCGGCCACTTCGTCGCAGTAGTTGCAGTAGACCACCCACTGGTCCAGCCCCATGTAGCCCCTGTCCACAACGGTCGCAAAGCAAGCGATACCAACCACATCGGCACTGCCCGGCTCGGCCATGTACAGGTCCTTCCAGTTGTCGCGGCACCAGCGCAGCAGGGCCACGCCCAGTCGGTCGTCATCGCAGGCCATGAGAAGTTGCTCCCGGCTGGGCCGCCGATGTTGAAATCGGTTTTGATTCGGCATTGTCGTTGGTCCTCAAAAGAACTCAGGGTTGTTCCCGGTTGTGCTGAATAAACGGCGAGCGCCGGGCTTTCGATGTAGCTGTCCGGAACTACGGGCTCCGATGATCCAGCACTTCGTCCAACGTGCGCAGTACCTGCTTGACTTTGCGGCGGCGGACAAAGGATATGACGCCCCCTTTCCACGGGGGAACGCGCGGATCCCCCGGCGCCTCGCCGCGCCCCAGCTCGTCCACTATGAGGACGGGCGTCCCGGGCGGTTTCTCCGTTCTCTCCTCGAAAGAATCAGGCATTGACCCGGCTATCTCGTCGCAGAAGTCGCAGTAGAGTTCCCACTGCTCCAACCCGACGTAGTTCCTGTCCACCACCATCGCAAAGCAGGGGATGGCAGCCAGGTCGGGTGTGCCCGGTTGGGCCATGTACAGCGTCTTCCAGTGCTCACGACACCAGCGTATCAGGGCCGCCGCCAGCCGATCGTCATCGCAGGCCAGAAGCAGTCTGGGCTCCGTGGATACCCAACGGCCGCCTCCGTTTTGCTTCTGCCATTTGTCTACCATCTCGTTCCTACCCCTCTAACAGAGCTTCACGTTCCGTTCGCCTGCACTGCACGAAGCCCGAGAAGCCGCCGGACGACCATCGGCCGTCGGTTTCCATGTGGATGGCGGCGTGGAAGTCCTCCATGGTGACGCGGGCGCGGTTGCCGCGGCTGACGGCCCGCCGCGCGGCGTTGACGACTGCGTTCTTGATCTCCCCGCCGGTGAGTTTTGCTCCCGCCAGGGCGGAGAGGTCCACGCCGTCGCCGAGGGGCATGCGCGGGGGAATGAGCCGGCGCCATATCCGGCGGCGCATGTCGCGGTCGGGGCGCTGGAACTCGACCTTCATGCTGATACGCCGCTCGAGGGCCTTGTCCAGGGAGGTCTTGCGGTTGGTGGCGAGGATGCAGATGCCGTCGAACCGCTCCAGCTCCTGCAGCAGCACGTTCACCTGCCGGACCTCGTGGGTGCGGAAGCCGCTGTCGCGGTCGTAGAACATGGCGTCCGCCTCGTCCCAGAAAAGCACCGCCCGGCTGGACCGCGCCACCCGGAAGGTCCGCACGATGTTCTTCTCGGTCTGGCCCACCCAACAGTTCTGCACCTGCGAGTAATCGGCGACCAGGATGGGACGGTCCACCTCGTGGGCAAGTGCCTCGGCGCAGGCCGTCTTGCCCACGCCCGGCGGCCCGCTGAACAGGAGCGTGAGCCCCCGGCCGTAGGGCAGCACGTCGCCGAGGCCCCAGCTCTCGTAGAGGACGTCGCGATGGCGCGCCTGCGCCAGGACCATCTTCAAGGCGCGCTCGACCTCTTCGGAAAGCACCAGCCGGTCGAAGCGCATCCGCGGCTGTCGCACCTCGGACTCGCCGTCGGCCTCCCTGCGTTGCTGATTCTCGAGATGCAGCAGGCGCAGGCTGCGCGGCCCCAACTCGAACTCGGCGTCCGCCAGGGCGTGGGGATCGTCCGTCGCCAGCTCACCGTTTCCCCCGGCAGGACGTGCCAGGCCCTCGCGGATCAGCAGAGAGTCGGACTGCAGAAGCCGAAGCCGGTGGCGCACGCGCGACTCATCACGGGCGATCACGCACGCCAGGCCCCGGCCGGTGAAGAGGGCGTCGCCCGGCGGCACGTGGCCCAGCTCCTTGGCCAGCAGCGCCAGCAGGATGTCTTTCTGGCACTCTTTCAGGGGCGGATTGATCCCCAGCAGCTTTGACAGGCCCCAGTCCGGGTGCCGCTTGAGCGTGTCCTGAAGACGGCGCCTGAGACGGTCAATGCGACAGGCGAAGCGGTAGCCGTCCTCGCGGTTGCCGAGCGGGATGTGGTGGCGGCTGGAGCGGTTGAGCACAGTGGACCTGCGCAGATAGGAATGGCTGAGGGGTTCCAGGTGCTCGTAAAGCTCGTCCTCGCTCTCGACGTCCCAGGCGCCTTCATCACATTCCTGACCGGTGAGCGCCGCTTCCACAAGGGTGGGATCGAGGACGATCCGCTGGTCGCAGAGGTCGTTCTCGGGATCGAGGTGGCTGATAAGGCCGACCTCGGCCAGGCGCCCGTGGGGTGAGAGGGCACGGAGGGCGGACATGGTCTGGCCCGGCGGGACCGAGACGAACTGGAGTATGCTGCCGGGGTCCTGGGCGTTCCTGGCCAGCAGCCCCAGCCGGTCCAGCAGCAGCACCGCGACGATCTCGCGGTCGAGGGGCTCCAGTTCGTGTTCATGCAGGCGCGCGGTCAGCGGAACGCCGTCGCCGGTCATCTCCACCGACTCGTGCCAGAAGCGCGTCCAGCGCCGCGTCAGGTCCTGCCGGTCGGGAACGTCTTCGGATGCATCCGTATTTCGCTGCGACAGGGACCGCGCGCGGACCATGCAGCGGGCCGCCTCCACCACCTCGTCATTGGACTCGAAACAGACCGGCTTGTCCGGCGGAAGTTCCAGCGGGGAGACAGCGTGCGAAAATCGTCCGGGATTCCTTCTCACGGTCCTCGTCACCTCCTCACGTCACACGGTACATGGGGCCATATCGTTAAGACTCATGCACCGTATCACACGAGGCGGGACAGATGGCGTCCCATGTTTTGAGCGGTCGGCGAGGGGTACAAGGTGGGGGGCCGGGTGGTGGTTCCCGGCCCCGTTTTGGTGGGTGCGTCAGTCCTGCCGGCCGTAGCTGAGTTTTTTCATGGCTTCGTAGCCGTGGTAGGCCATCAGGTGGTCCAGCAGGACGCAGGCGGCGTAGTTTTCGGCCACCGGCCAGATGCGCGCGACGATGGTGGGGTCGCGGCGGGTGATGGCCTCAAGCGCCTTTTCCTCCAGCGTGTATTTGTCTATGGTCTTCTGGGGCTTGTCTATGGTCGGGGTGGGCTTGACGGCCAGGCGGGCCACCACGTGCTGGCCGGTGGACAGGCCGCCGATGATGCCGCCGGCGTTGTTGCTCTCGAAGACCACCTCGCCGGCCTCGTTGCGCATCTGGTCGTTGTTCTGGCTGCCGGCCATGTCCTTGACCGCGAAGCCGGCGCCGACCTCGACGCCCTTGACGGCGCCGATGCCCATCATGCGGCCCAGCTCGGCATCCAGCTTGTTGAAGACCGGCTCGCCCATGCCGACCGGCAGGCCGGTGGCGACCAGCTCCACCACGCCGCCGCAGGAATCACCGGTGGCACTGATGCGGTTGGCGGCCTCCAGCATCTCGTCGGCGGCCTCGGGGTCGGGGCAGTTCAGGATGTGGTGGACGCCGTATTCCTGGCGGCACTCGTCGGGGCTGAGTTCCGGCGTCTTGGCACGGATGTCGTCAATCTCTCCCTCGATCTCGGCGAGCACGGACATCTTCTCCAGGAACCGCATGTCGGGCGTGATGCGTTCGTTGACGTACACCTGCTGATAGAACGGGTCGGCATCCCGGCGCATCTTCTTGAAGGACTCCGAGCACTCGTGCGCCAGCGCGTGGTCGGAGGTGTCGGCCGAGACGCCGGCCAGCTCTTTGACGTAGCAGAAGACGTCAATGCCGCAGAGCTTCAGGACGCGCTTGGCCACGTAGCCGGCGGCGACGATGGTGGCGGTATAGCGGCCGCTGAAGAACCCCGCGCCGATGGCGTCGTCGTCCGGGCCGTATTTCTGGAACGTGGCGTAGGATGCGTGGCCGGGCCGGGGGGTGCGGTTGGTGTCCTGATACTGTTTGATGTGGATGAAGTGGCGGTCCAGGTTGGGTATCAGGATGACCAGCGGCGTGCCGTTGGTGTGGTCCTTGTTGCCGGCACCCTGCACGGTGTCCGCGGGGTTGACGCCGGAGTAGATGACGGGCAGGTCGGGCTCTTTGCGCGGCGAGGACAGCTCATCGGCCCCCGGCTTGCGCAGCAGGAGGTCGCCGTAGATCTCCTGTTCGCGGAACAACATGCCGGGCGGCACGCCGTGGAGCATGGTGGTCAGGCCTTCCTCGTACGAACCCCCCGCTACCGACACCTGAAAGATGCGACCCATGTGACAGCCGAGCATACAGAACCTCCCGCGGTCTTCGTGGGTTGGAAACCGGAGCGCATACACGTTGCGCCCGACGGTGGGCAGCCGCTGGGGCCGCGGACCTCCGGGCGCCGTGACGGGGAATCTGAGGGGCCTGAAAGGGCTCGACGCCTTTCAAGCATCTCCGCCCGCCACCGCACCCAGGGTAACGGTCTGAGAGGGACCTGTCAAAGGTCTGCCCGGCGCTGCGCTTTACAGCCGGCCCACGGGCAGTTCGCTCGCGGCCACCCGGATGTCCATCCCGCGCGTGAGCTCCAGGACCGCGTCGCGGGCCTCCCCGAAGGTGGTGAACGGGGGATCGTCATAGGCCTCGATGTCCAGCCGCATGTCGGCGGAGCCGAAGGCCAGGATGTCCACCCCGGACACCGCCAGGCGGGGGGCGTTCAAGACGCTGTCCACGGACTCGATCTGGAGCATCAGGATTCCGGTCTCGTTCCACCAGTCGGCGTACTTGCGTTGCTCCTGGTCTTCCTCATGGCCGTAGGCATTGGCGGGCCACCAGCTCCGTCGGCCCAGCGGCGGGTAGTAGAACGCCTCCACGGCTTCCCGGACCGTCTCTTCGGTCTCCACCATGGGCACAACGATCCCGAGCGGTCCCATGTCCAGGTAGCGCCCGCAAAGGTATGCCTGGCGGGGGTGGGGGATGCGCAGCAGGACGGGCGCGCCGAGTTCGTCGGCGGTCTCACAGAACCGGACCAGCCGGTTCTCGTCCAGCGGGTTGTGCTGCACGTCCACGAAGGTCAGGTCGAAATCCTCCTCGGCCAGCGTGTCCTCCAGTTCGGCCCGGTCCATCTCCAGCGCCCCCCACGCGACGTTCACGGGTCCGCCGTCCGCAATGCGTTGTTTCAGGTTTCCGTTTGGTGCCATGAGTGCCTCCAATGAGCTTTGCGCTTCACTCTCATCCTGCGTCTATATCATAGGCGAACAGCGTGTCGTCGTTGCGCACGTAGAGCCGCCCGCGACAGACCACGGGGTGCGCCCAGAAGGGTCTGTTGTCGGTCTGCGTGAGTTTGAATCGGCTGACCAGTTTCGGTCCGTCAGGAGTGGGGTCCAGCAGGGCCACGTTGCCCCTCTCGCCCAGGCAGTAGAGCCGCCCGTCGGTGTAGGCTATCGAGCCGCCCTCGATGATTCGTTTGCGCCACATCTCGCGCCCCGTGGCAAGTTCAAGGCACGTCCAGCCGACCTGCTTGTGCCCCGCGCCGTAGAGGTAGCCTTCCACGCAGACCATGCCGCCGTGCTGGTTGTCCAGGGCGTCCGTGGACCAGACCTCGGTGGCGGAGACAGCGTTTCCGCTTGCTGCCAGGCGCAGGCCCACGCTGCCCGTGCCGTAGCCGGAGGTGATGTACGCCATGTCTCCCCGGACGACGGGGGGCGTGGCATTAATGCGGCGGTTGTGGCTATGTGGGTGGCGCCACAAGAGGCGGCCGTCCGTCGGGTCAACGCCGATGGCGCCGTCCCCGGTCATGGTGATGATCTGGTCCCGGTCGTTCACGCGCCTCTGTATGGCGGAGCAGTAGGATGCGCCCTCGCCGATATCCGTGTTGGCCCAGATGGTCTGGCCGGTCTTCTTGTCCAGCGCCAGCATATAGCCGCGCTTGCCGCCGGGATAGAGGATCAGGCGGTCGCCGACGATCAGCACTGACTCCGCGTAGCCGTAGCGTGGAAGCTCCGCCCCGAAGTCCTCCAGCACGTTGCGGGACCAGACCGCGGTGCCCGTCCCGGCGTCGAAGGCGGCCAGGCGCCCGAGTTCGCCCAGGTGGTACACGAGTCCGTCGTCCACGGTGGGCGTTGCGCGGGAGCCCCAGTAGGCCCTGGCCCATCGCATCCGGTCCGAGGCATGCCAGGGCTCGCCGTTCGGCGCGATCCATCTGCGCTTCCCATTCAGGTCGAGACGGATCACGCAGGTCTGCTCGTTGACGGCGCCGGCCGTGTAGATGGCGTCCTCGGTGACGGCCAGTGAACTGTAGCCCCTGCCGCAGCCCTCGGCGCGCCACAGCAGCGGAGGGCCGCCCTCGGGCCACTTTTTGAGCAGCCCCGTCTCCTCCGAGATCGCGTCGCGATCGGGGCCGTGGAACTGCGGCCATGTCGCCGTATCGCTCTCCGCCCTCGAGACCCCGAGCCCCAGGCCCGCGGCAGCCACCGCGACCACGCACAGCTTGAGCCCGACCGCCCGCCACACGTCCGACATGATGCGCCTCCCCTGAGGTTGGCTGCCCAGCATACAGCAGTTGCCGCCTCTCTTCAACGCTTTTCGCCCCGGAACGGCTGGCCCATTGGTTTGACAGTCCCCCGTGGAGGAACATAATTGGGTACAGGGTTAGTGGCATCTCACCGCGGCGAAATGGGAGGATCCGGATGAGGACCTCTGCAGTTGCACTGCTGACCGTTATTACGTGTATATTCATGACCTCGGCGCCGGTGGCATGGGCGCAACGTGCACCGGAGGTCACCGGAGATCGCCGGCAATGGCACCGCGTCACGCTCACCTTTGACGGGCCGCGGGCAGACGAGGAAGCGGAGCCGAATCCCTTCCTGGACTACCGGCTGCAGGTTACGTTCCGGCAGGGCGATCGCAGCTACGTTGTTCCGGGCTTTTTCGCGGCCGACGGGGACGCGGCCGAGACGGGCGCGACGGGCGGCAACAAGTGGCGCGTCCACTTCTGCCCCGACCGGACGGGAACCTGGGAATACGAGGTGTCCTTCCGACGGGGCAGGCAGGTGGCCGTAAGCGATGATCCGGAAGCGGGGCAACCGGTCTCTCCGCCGGACGGAATCCGGGGCGTCCTGGAAATCGCGCCGAGCGACAAGGAGGGCGACGACCACCGGGCGAAAGGGCGGCTGCAGTACGTCGGCGAGCGCTACCTCAAGTTCGCGGGCACCGGGGAGTATTTCCTGAAGCAGGGCGCGGACGCACCGGAGAACTTCCTGGCCTACGCCGATTTCGACGGCCCTTTCAAGACCGACGGCCAGAAGGACCGCTTCATCAAGACCTGGGAGCCGCACGTGCGCGACTGGCGGGCCGGCGACCCCGTCTGGCAGGGCGATAAGGGAAAGGGCATGATCGGCGCGGTCAACTACCTGGCCGGCGAGGGCATGAACGCCATCTCCTTCCTGACGCTCAACATCGGTGGCGACGACCGGAACGTCTTCCCTTACCTGGACTACGACGAGCGTTACCGCATGGACATCTCGCGGCTGGCGCAGTGGGAGATCGTCTTCAGCCACATGGACCGTAGGGGCATATACCTGCACTTCAAGACGCAGGAGACCGAGAACGACCACCTGCTCGACGGCGGCGACGTGGGCGTGCAGCGCCGGCTCTACTACCGCGAGCTGATCGCCCGGTTTGCCCATCACCTGGCGCTCAACTGGAACCTGGGCGAGGAGAACACGCAGTCCACCGCTCAGCGACGCGCGATGGCGGAGTATTTCTGGCGGCACGATCCGTACCGCAATCACATCGTCATCCACAACGGCAAGTCACCGGCAGACCTGCTCGGGAACAAGTCGAAGTTGACCGGTTTCTCGCTGCAGACGAATCACTCCGACTTTCGCAGCGTCCGCCGGCGCGTTGCGGAGTGGGTGCGCCGCTCCGCCGAGGCGGGCAAGCCCTGGGTGGTGGCCTGCGACGAACCCGGAGACGCCACCCACGCGCTACTGCCCGACGCCGACAACCCCGAGCACGACAACGCCCGCAAGAACGCCCTGTGGGGCACCCTTATGGCCGGCGGCGCGGGCAACGAGTGGTACTTCGGCTACCGCCACGCGCACTCCGACCTGACGTGTCAGGACTGGCGCAGCCGCGACCTGTGGTGGGACCAGTGCCGGATCGCATTGCAGTTCTTCGAGGAGCACGTCCCGTTCTGGGCGCTGGCCCCGGCAGACGACATGACGCCCGCCGACAACGATTACTGCCTGGCCGACCCCGGGCAATTCTACGTTATCTACCTCCCGGACGGCGGTTCGGCCGAGGTCGCGCTCGGGGCGGGCACGTACAGCGTGGCCTGGTTTAATCCCCGGTCCGGCGGGGACCTGCTGGCCGGCGACGTGGAGACGGTGGAAGGGCCGGGCACCGTCGGGATCGGGGAGCCGCCTGCGGACCAGGGGAAGGACTGGGTGGCGCTGGTCAGGCTTACCGAGGGCGACGGATCGCGGATGCCGGCCATCGGGAGCCGTAGGTCAGCCCCGGCCCCTGAGCCCGAGAGCAAAGGCCAGGTCCGGAGCTTCACCCTCATCAACGCGGAGACGGACGAGCCGATCTCTGGGTTCGATCCCATCCCGCAGGGCGCCACGCTGAATCTGGCGAAGCTGCCGACGCGGAAGCTGAGCATCCGTGCCAACACCTCCGCGCCGGATGCCGGCGCCGTGCGGTTCGGCCTCGACGGCGACACCAGCTATCAGAGCGAGAAGGTGCCGCCCTACGCGCTCACGGGCGACCACAACGGGGATTACAGGGCATGGACGCCCTCGCCGGGGTTGCACACCCTCACGGCGAAGGCCGGAGGCGAGGGGCTGACGCTGACATTCACCGTTGTGGACGAGTAAGTACGGGCGAGGCGGCTCTGCCTTCTCAAGCGTTCAGGCGCCATATGGCGAAGTTGAGCGCGCCCGCGTAGGTCACCCACAGGATGTAGGGCATTAGCAGCGCACCTGCCAGTTTCGAGCGATGCCAAAAAAGCGCAAGCGTGACGAGTATCGCCAGCCACAGCACCACAAGCTCGGCGAAGGCAATGCCGGGCATCTTGAGCCCGAAGAAAATGGCGGACCACACACCGTTGAGCAGAAGCTGGACCAGGTAGGCAGCAAGCGGCACCTTTGCGGCGGCAAAGCCCTCCTGTTTCCATACCAACCACGCGGCCACCGCCATCATCAGATAGAGAGCCGTCCACGCCGGGCCGAAAAGCCAGTTCGGCGGCGTCCACGCCGGCTTCTGGAGGGACTCATACCAGCTACCGATCCCGGACGCAGTGAATGATCCCCCGAAAGCCGCCACTGCGGCCACCAGGCCAATCGAGACGATCAGTCCAATTGCTGCCCGCCTGCGCTTCATTCTATGCCTCCATCCCGATACGCACCGGTCTTCCTCCTTCCGCGGAGGATTCCAGGACGGCGGAAGTGAGCTTCACGCCCGTCAGTCCGTCACGCGCGGGAGCCAGCGGATCGCACTCTCCGCGGACGGCCGCCAGGAAGTTCTTCGTTTCTTCCATGATCGGGTCAACTTCTCCCGTGACCGCCTCGTGCCGGACGGGTTCCTCGTTGGTGTAGACGAACTCCGCCGAGTTGACGTCCTCGAACAGGACTGTGACGTTCTCGCAGACCACGCGGCAGTCGGCCGTCCATTCGCCCGGCACGGCGCAGTTGGAGCCGACGATGCTGCCGACCGCGCCGCCCTTGAAGCGGATGGCGCTGACGCTGGTGTCCTCGACGGTGTATTCCTCCACGCCCTCGTGGCAGAGGTTGTCGGCGAACCCGCAGACCCTCTCCGGCTCGCCCATCAGGTGCATCGCCAGATCATACTGGTGGATGACCTGCTCCAGCACCTGCCCGCCGGACTTCGCGGCCGCCCGCCACCAGGGGCTGTGGAGCGCGTTGCAGAAGAAACGGCCCTGGTAGAGCGTCGGCCGCCCGGCCGAACCGTCCTCGATCATCGCTTTCAGCTTCCGGACCGCCGCGCCGAAGCGGCTCATGTAGCCCACCTGCGAAACCACCCCGGCCCCCTCGATGGCGTTGACGATGCTCTCGGCCCGCTCCGCGTCTATTGCGATCGGCTTCTCCAGGAAGAGGTGGATGCCCGCCTCGGCCGCCTTCTCCTCCTGTCCCGAGTGGGCGAACGGCGGGATGCAGACATAGAGCGCGTCCAGGTCCATCCCGTCCAGCATCCGGTCGAAATCCTCGAAGACCTCCGCCGCGCCGTCGGTCAGCCGCTCGCTCATCTCCTCCCCACCCGCCAGCGCGCAGATCGCTCCTATCTCGACGTCCGGCAATGTGGCCAGCCGCGTTCCATGCTCCCCCGCCATGTAGCCGGCGCCCAGAAACCCAACCCGAATTGTCATGATCGTCTCCCAATGAGAGTTCGTGCCCCGACGGGGACGATGATAACACGGGCGTTCCCATGTTGCACCTTCGGGTGCGCTCCGTTTTCCATTGTGGGCGGTGCCCGGTTGGCTTAGACTGACCCGGAGTTGATTAGCCCGTGCTACGTCTATCGGAGTCGCATCATGGCCAAGCAGGATGCAGGTCGCAAGGAGCAGGCACTCGGGTTCAGCGTTCCGCCTTACCGGTTGGACTACGAGAACCAGCGGACGGGCTACGGCATCGGGATTATCGGGCTGCACTGGGTGATGCAGATCATGCACCTGCCCGCCTATCAGGCGGCCCGCTATAACGTGGTGACCGCTGCGGAGATCAACGAGGACCGCATCGAGGAGACCCGCCGGAAGGGCTTCGATGTCGGACATATCACGCGCGACTGGCACGAGGTGATCGAGAACGACGACGTTGAAGTGGTGGACTGCTGCTTCGGCGCCGGCGAGGAGAAGGAGAAACTCCGGATGCAGGTCATCGAGGCGGCCGGCGAGGCGGGCAAGCATCTGATGATTCACAAGCCGGTGGCCACGACCGTCGAGAGCGCCGAGAGAATGGCCCGCGCGGCGGAGGAGGCGGGCATCCGGCTGGTCGTCAACCAGAACTGCCGCTATAACCCCGCCTGCTACTCCGTCAAGCAACTGCTCACGCCGGAGCGGATGGGCCGGCCGGGCGTCATCGAGCTGCAGAACTACTGGCAGGGCGGGCCTCTCGACCTGGAGGACCCCATGCCGGCCTACCTGGGGCACGTGATCCATCACGCCGACCTGCTGCGCTGGTGGGTGGGCGAGCCCTGCGTCTGCGTCAAGTCGTGGGCGGGCATGAAGACCACCATGGCCATCTACGAGTTCGAGGGCGGCACGGTGGCCTACCACATGGAGAACCACTCGGGCATGGAGGCGCACCGGACGAACATGCGGGTGATGGCCGAGGGCGGCTCCATCCGCGCGCAGCACAACTGGAACTGGCATTTCGGCGAGCCCGGCGAGCGGGAATTCGTCGAGGTTTTCACCGAACGCGGCGAGGAACCGGTTTTCCTGGACCTGCCCCAGCACATCTATGAGCCCATGTGGTCGGACATTAATCCGTGGGAGCCATTCGAGGGCGCCTGGTACGACCTGGCCGGTCCCGTGGCCGGGATGATGGGCACCATGGGTTCGCTGATGCGCGGCGTGGAGAACGACTGCCCGCCGGACAATCACATCAACGGTGCCATCGAGTCGCTCCGCATGTGCCTGGCGGCGCAGCTTTCCGCAAAGACCGGAAAGCCGGTTGACCCGCGGGACCTCCCGACCGAGTAAAGGAGGAGGGTGATGAAACGCTGGTTTCTGCTGCCGGCCTTGGCGGCGGTGTCGCTCTGTGCGGCAGCCGAGGAAGGGCGTCCGGAGGCGGCCATGAAGGAGTTGTGGCGCCGAGGGCACTGCCTGCTGAGTTCGGTGCACAGGCCCGCCGAGCGCCAGTCCGCCGTCCCGAACGACATCGGGGACACGCCCGTGCTCCAGCCGCCGGTGCGCATGGGCAAGGGGACGCTCCTCTGCTACGCGGTCGGCGGAGGAGATGTTTGGGCCGCGGACGACGGAGCGCTCTACCGTGTCAACGCCGAGAGCGGTGAGGTGGCGGCGACCTACGGGCTTGGCGAGGGCCTCCCTGAGGCCGCCGTTCAGTCCATCGCGCCGGACGGCGGGCGGGTCTGGCTGGCCACGCGGGAAGGGCTGGCGGTTCTGGACGTGGCGGCCGGCCGCATCGAGCAGGTCGAAGACGTGCGGTTCGCACTTGGCCGCGTCGCTGCCGCGGGCGGCCACGCCTATGTGGTGAGCGACGCCGGTGCGTGGCACCTCGGCCCGGACGCCGAACAGTGGGAGTCGCTGCCCGATTTCCCCGCGCGGCGCGCGCTGCAGCGGGTCGTCGCGAAGGGCTGGTGGCACGCCTTCTGGCGGCGGAAGCTGGAGACCCTGATACCCGCCGTGCTCTCCACCCAGGACGGCTTATACTGCATCTGCTCCAACATCCTGCTTCGCTTCGACCCGGACACCGGCAAGTGGCAGACCCTGAGCACGGACGCCTGGAGCGTTGCGGCGGATGGCCGAACCGTCTGGGCGCTGACCACCGGCGCGGTGCTGCGTTACGACGGCGCACAGGGCAAGCTGACGACCTACAAACTGGGCGAGGAGCCCGCCGCCGGCCGACCCGTGGACATGGCGGTCGCCGACGACGCCTTCTACGTGGTCAGCGAGCCGGATTATGACCAGGGGTCGAAGTCCTTCGTCGGCGGCGGGATCAGCCGCCTCGATACGGCGACCGGACAGTGGACCGTGACGGAGACGGTGGACGGGACGGACATACGCTTCCTGAGCGCCATCGCGGCGGATGGCGGGGAGGTCTGGGCCGCCTGCCTGACCTATGACGGCGCGGTCGAGCAGGGCGCGCATCCCGGCATGGCCCACGTCAAGCGCTGGAAGCCGCGGGTTACGGGGCTGGCCATACTCCGCCGCACGGTGGACGGCTGGATGCTGATGCCCGCCGAGGACCTGCCACGGGAGAACCGCTGGGTGATGGGTCAGAAGGGCACCGAGAACCGGGGCGACGTCCTGCCGAGGACCGTCGAGGCGCTCTGTCCGTCGGGCGATCGCGTGTGGGGCGCTTACAGGATGGTGCCCGAGCAGTATTACGCCGGGCACTATTTCTCGTTCGGCTGCCTCGCCGAGAAGCAGAGGGACGGCTGGCAGCCGGTGTTCGATGCCCGGACGCGCGAGCTGCATCTGTTGGGCGAGCAGCCGCAACTCATGCTCATCTCCCACTCCCACGGGGAGCGCATAGTCCTGGCCGAGGGCCATCCGGACATGCTGGGGTTGGACTCCACCGCGGGGAAACCGGTGGCTGTTTTCGAGAACGGGGTTTCCGTCCGGGACGGAGACGGTTTCCGCAGCGCACTGCTCGAGCCCTTCCGCATCTACTGGCAGGCGACCGCCGCCGTGCCCACGGAAGAGGCCGTCTGGTTTGGCGGGGATGCGGGCACCTTGAGCCGGCTGGACCGGAAGACCGGCAAGCTGGATCTGGTGGGCGTGGTGCCGGGCCGCAAGATCGCAGCGATGACGGTGAAAGACGGGCGCGTCTTCGCGCGGACCGTGCCTTTCGAGGCGGTGCTCCCGCATTCCATGGCCGACGCGCCGGAATTGCCGGCGGCCGGCGTCATTGTTTTCGACGGGGAAAGCTGGGAACCCGCTGAGGGCATGCCCGGCTCCCCTCAAACCCGGTTCTCCTGCAAGAACAAGAGCAGCTACCTTTACCGCAACGAGCAGCGCGTCGCGTTCCTGAAGGGCGTCTTCAAGCCCGACGTGCTCTGCGAAGACCCCTACGCGAAGTTGCTCTGGGTGGGGACCTACTCCGGCGTGGCGCCGGTGTCGCCGGCGGAGGTGCCCGCCGATGAGTGAGGAGCCGGTCCACCCCTATCTGCTGGTTCTGGTAACCGTGACGGGCGCCTGCGTGCTGGCGCTCGAGATCCTGGGCACGCGCGTGGTGGGGACCTACTACGGGAGCAGCCTTTACGTCTGGGCGGCGTTGCTGAGCGTGACGCTCACCTGCCTGGCGGTGGGGTATGCCGTGGGCGGGCGGTTGGCGGACCGCGTCCCGCGCGCCTGGATGCTGTACATGCTGGTGGTGCTGGCCGGGGGGGCGGTCTTGCTGACCGGTCCGCTGAAGTCCGTGCTGGCGCCGGCGGCCGACTGGTTCGGGCTGGCCTGGGGGGCGCTGGCCAGCGCGCTGGTCATCTTCTTTCTTCCGCTCACGCTGCTGGCGACGGCCAGCCCTTACGTGATACGTCTGATGGCGCGGCGGATCGAGTCGGTGGGCTCGGCCAGCGGCGCGGTATACGCCGTCAGCACCGTGGGCAGCGTGGGCGGCGCGCTGGCCGCCGGTTTCTGGATGATCCCCACGTTGGGGACGGCCGCCTCGCTGAACGTTATCTCGGGCGTGCTGATCGGTGTCGGCGCGCTGGGTCTTGTGTTGCGGTGGCGAGGCAGGGCGGCGCCGCTCTTCGTGCTCTGCGCGCTGCCCTTCATCGCGGGCATCGGTGAACGGTCGGTGAGGGGCGAGCTTTACCACACCGAAAGCGCCTACGGCGACCTGCGGGTGCTCCAGCGCGACCAGCAAGGGCGCGGGCCGCACCGCCTGTTGATGGTGGACGGCATCATGCAGACCGGCATGCCGCTGGACATTGACCTGGTGGACGCCGGGGCCATACTGCAGTCGGACAGCTACTATCTGGAGCTGTTGCCGTACTTCCACCCCGACCTGGGCGACGGGCGCGAGGGTGTGCTGATCGGGCTGGCCGGGGGCATGTTCCCGCGGGTGATGGAGTTCTACAACATAGACTGGACGGCGGTCGAGATTGACCTGAAGGTGGCCGAGCTGGCGAAGGCGTACTTCGGCTACCGCGGCGACATCTTCTATTCGGACGGGACGCATCACCGGGTGGACCTCTCGCGCTTTCCGGACCGTGAAAAGGGCCTGATGACCGAGGAGTTCGGCCACACCCACCGACCCTCGGGACCCTATCGCGGCAGGGCGGTCATCGAGGACGGGCGCCGATACCTGCGCCGTCACCGGGAGCCGGTGGACTTCATCGTGCTGGACGCCTACAACTCGGACGTTATCCCGTTTCACCTCATCACGCGGGAGTTCTTCGAGCTGATCGAGTCCTGCCTGACCGAGGACGGCATACTGGCCATCAACTACATCGGGCGTCCGACCGACGATTTTGTGACGGATTCTCTCTTCCGGACCCTGGCCGAGGTGTTCGGTCCGGACATGGTGCGCGCCTATCGGACACGTGACGACGAGTCGGAGGTCCAGGTAATGATCGTCTTCGCGTTCCGTCAGCAGATGCAGTTGCTTCCACTCTGGCAGGCCTGGCAGCCCTCGACCGGCGTGGACCGCCTGAGCTACGAGCTTTCCCGCCGGAAGATGGACACCGACCGTCCGGGGGGCACGGTCATCACGGACAACCACAATCCCATTGACCTGGCCCGCGCCGAGACGGCCCTGGCCTGGAGACTTCAGACGGCGGCACTTTTGCAGTAGCCGCCGATAAACAAGCCGACGTTCTGACTTTCGGGAGAACCCGGATGAACAAGGTGGCGTTTTTTCTGGCATTCGTGCTGTTCACATCTTGCTGGCTGGTCTCGGCCGCTCGGGCCGAACTCGAACT
>CAYVBE010000086.1:0-15830 GCA_964448935.1 uncultured candidatus Brocadiaceae bacterium | reverse complement strand
AGCGCGACTACCCCGCCTCCATCCACTACCAGTCCCCGTGGTGGGAGCGCTACGGATGCCTCGAGGACTACTTCGCGCGGGTCAACGCCGCTCTGAGCCGAGGCGAGGCCGTGCGCAGGCTGCTGGTGCTCCATCCCGTGGAGAGCGTCTGGGCGCGCGCCGTGCCGGGCTGGCACGAGGCGGACCCCGAGATCGGCCGGCTGGACGACCAGTTCCGCGCCCTGATTGACTGGCTGCTGGACCGCCACCTGGACTTCGACTACGGCGACGAGGAGATGATGTCCCGCCTCGGCCTGGTGAAGTCCGAAGAACCGGCCACGTTCCAAGTCAGAGAAGCTGAATACAGCACCGTCCTGGTGCCTCCGGTGAGCACGCTGCGGACCACCACCCTGAACCTGCTCGAGGAGTTCGCCGACGCGGGCGGTGACCTGGTCTTCTGCGAGCCCGTTCCCGCCTGGGAGGACTGCGAGATGTCCGATCGGGCCGCCGCCCTGGCGGACCGCTGCCGCACGGTGCCCTTCGACCCGGACGCCATCGCGGAGGCCTGCGCAGGAGCGCGGTCCGTGAGCATCGCGGACGGCGACGGCGCCGAGAAGCAGGGCGTGCTCTACCACCTGCGCCGGGACGGCGACGCGCTGCGGTTGTTCATCTGCAACACGGACCGGGAGAACCCCACCGGCCCGCTGACCGTCAGCGTGGAAGCGAGCGGCCAGGTCCAGCTCTGGGACGCCGAGACCGGGGAACGCTGCGCGGCCGAAGCCGAGGCGGATGGCGAGAGCGTGCGCTTCCGCACGGAGATGCCGCCCAGCGGGAGCCGCCTGTTCGCGATAGCGCAGCAGGACGAGGCGCTGCCACCGCTGCCGGAATACGAAGAGGTCCGATCCGTGGAACTGCCGGACGATGCGTGGACGAGTGAACTGACCGACCATAACGTCCTGGCGCTGGACCGGCCCGAGTACCGGGTGAACGGCGGCGACTGGTGCGGCCCGCTGGAGATACTCAAGGCGGACGAGGAGATCCGGAAGGCCATCGGCCTGCCGCTGCGTGGCGGGCGGATGGTGCAGCCCTGGGCGCGCAAAGAGACCGAAGGCCCCACCGGCGAGGTGGACCTGCGCTACCGGTTCACCGTGACGGAACCGCCGGCCGGGCCGCTCTTCCTGGGCCTGGAGAACCCCGAATACTTCGAGATATCGCTGAACGGGAACCCCGTGAGCGTGGACGCCGAGTGCGGCTGGTGGACGGATCGCTCCATCCGCACGATCCCGGTGGACGCGGCGGCCCTGGTGGCGGGCGAGAACGAGCTTACGCTCTCCGCCACCGTGGACGCGGACTGCAACCTGGAGACCTGCTTCCTGCTGGGCGGTTTCTCCGTGGAAGTGGACGGCGCGGAGTGCCGCATCACCGGCAGCGCGCCACAGGTGGGCGTAGGCGACTGGACGGAGCAGGGGCTGCCCTTCTACTCGGGTTCGGTGGTCTTCCGGGCCGCACTCAAGGCGAAGACGGGCGAAGGCGAAGCGGTGTTCGTGGAGATGCCCCGGTTCAAGGGTGCGTGCGTCCGCGTGCTGGTGGACGGTCGCGATGCCGGCACCGTCGGCTGGCCGCCCTACGAGTTGGAGGTAACCGATCTGCTCGACGGCGGCGGAGAGTTCGAACTGGCCGTCGAGGTGGTCGGCCACCGCCGCAACGCCTTCGGACCGCTGCACCACACGGAGTCGCATCCGCGCTGGACCGGGCCGTGGCAGTTCGTCTCCGGCGGCGACGAGTGGCAGGAGGAATACAACCTGGTGCCGACCGGGATGCTGGAGTCCCCGTGCATCAGCGTGCGCCGGCGTAAGGGCTGAGTCCGCTCAGGGGCTCTCCTCTTCCTCGCCGATGCGTTGCTGCCAGCGCTGTCTGGCGCCCGACAGGTCGGCCGGCTCGCCGCCGACCCGAAAGGTGGCGGTATGCCCCGCGGAGATGTGTTTGGTCACCTCGCCGGTCTTGGCGGAGACTTCGCCCCGGAAAACCGAGACGGTCGCGATCTCCGGATCGGGGCTGACCACCTCCGCCCGAGCCGACCGCACGATGATGGTCACGGGCGCGGTGTTCACCTGGATGGACTTCTTGCTCTGACCGTTCTCCACCAGCGCCTCGCCCCCGCTGAGGCCGATCATCTCCGTGCTCTGCACGGTGAGCCGCGCGCCTTCGGCCAGGTACACCAGCCGGCCGGCGCCGCCCGCCAGTTTCACCCGGGCCACGCCGCCCTCGGGCACCCGACAGGCCGTGTCGCGCTTCATGTCCAGCGACTGGCCGCGCTCCAGCAGCGTCGCGCCGCAGCTCACCTGTCCCCGCAGCACCGTCACGGTGGCCACGGTCCGGAAGTTGGACCAGACCACCAGACCCACAACCGCGACGGCCACCACGCCGGAGAAACGCAGAAACGAGAAGAGGGTATCTCGGCGAGGCGCCGCCAGCAGAACGCCCAGGTCGAAGAGGATGATCAGCGTGACGGCCATCATGATCTGCGTCAGCGGGTCCGGCGGTGTGAAGAAAGCCCCCACCACGAAGGCGCCCAGAACCACGCCCTTCCGAATGGACTTCAGGCTGTCTACGCTGACGATGTTCCACTTCAGCAGGTGGTATATGACGACCGGCGTCTGAAACGCGATCCCCATCGCAAAGGTCATCAGGAACAGCAGGGACAGGTAAGGACCGATCATGAGAACCGGTTCCAGCCCCGCTCCGGACAATCTGAGCAGATATCGAAAAGCGAAGGGGACGAAGAAGAAGTAGGCAAACGCCACGCCCGCGAAAAAGCAGACCATGCAGGCGCCGCCCATGATGTAGGCCTTGCGCCGCTCGCCCGGAAAGAGCCCCGGACTGACGAAGGCCCATACCTGGTATATGATGACCGGCGCGGAGACGACCAGTGCCACGACGGCGCAGGCGATCAACTGGGCCACCACGGCCTCGAAGTACTTGCTGAACTTCAGCGTGGTGTCCAACTCCAGCGCGCGCGTGGCCCGCACATGAGGCTGTTTCAGCACCTCGATGACCTCGTGCCGCACAAGCCACGCCGCCAGGAACACCATCGCAAATACGATGAGGCAGACGATGATGCGGCGCCGAAGTTCCTCCAGGTGCTCCCCCAGGGTCATGACGGCGCCGAGCTGCTGCTCCCGCTCCGTGGCCACGCTTCAGGCTCCGTGATAGTGGACGAAAGGACGGTAACCTTGCGAATGGTGCATTATACAACGCGTCCCCAAAGGGCCAAAGAAGATGAAGGGCCCGGGCGCCGCTGACTGCCCCTCTAATCTCTGTGGCGTAAGCATTTCGAAAGGGCAGCAGGCCACGACCTGCGGTTGGCTCCTCTCAACATCTGCGGATTATGGTCTTGACAATGTGCAACGACTGTTGTATAAGAACTACTACAGTTGATACGGGAGCGCGCGGTGTACCTGCACCTGGACCACCACAGCGGCGAGCCGATCTACCGGCAGATCGTCGAGCAGATCAAATACAGGATCGCCACGGGAGAGCTGAGCGATGAGGACCGCCTGCCCAGCATCCGGTCGCTGGCCGAGCAGCTCAAGATCAACCCGCGCACCGTGGTGAAGGCCTACGAGGAACTGCAGCACGCGAACCTGGTGGTGATGCAGCAGGGGCGCGGGGTGTTCGTCAGTCCATCGCCCGATGCGACGCCGCCTCGCGTGCGCCGGCGGGTCATCGCCGACATGGCCCGGCGCATGCTGGCCGAGGCCCTGCGCATGGGCGCCGACCGCGACGAGGTGATCTCCCTGATCCAGAAAGAAGCGGACGAAATGGAGTGGGACCAATGAGCGAACCGGCCATCCGGACGGAGAATCTGAGCCGCTGGTTCGGGCCGATCCAGGCCCTGAAGGGGCTCTCGATCGAGGTGGAGCGCGGCCGTGTGCTGGCGCTGCTGGGCCCGAACGGTGCAGGGAAGAGCACCTTCCACCGCCTGCTGACCGGCCTGATCGAGCCGCAGGAGGGCCGCGCATGGGTGTTCGGGACCGACTGCCGGCGCATGACGCCGGGTGCCGCGCGCCGCCTGGCGGCCATCGGCGAGGGACACGAACCGGAGCGTTGGGCCACGGCACAGCACCTGTTCGCCCTGCAGGAGGCGGTGTCGGACGAGTTCGATCGGGACGGCGCAACGTCCCTCTGCCGCTCCCACGGCCTGCGCCCGGACCGCGCCTACGGGTCGTTGAGCAAGGGACAGAAGCGCTGGCTGCTGGCGTCCGTCGTGCTGAGTTCCGGGGCCGATTTGCTGCTCCTGGACGAGCCGGCGTCGGGGCTGGACCCCGCGGCACGCCGGGAGATGTTCGACCGGCTGCGGGACTACGTCAACGGGCGTGCCGCCACCGCGCTGGTCGCCACGCACATCATCAGCGACGTGGAGCGGGTGGCCGACGACGTGGCCGTCATCGAGCACGGCCGGCTGCTGCTCTCCGCCCCGCTGGAGACGCTGCGGGAGGAGGTCCGGCAGGTCGAGCTGCCCGAGGGCGCCGAGTGGCCGGACACCGAGGGGGCCGAGGTGCTCGGGCGCCGGGAGGCGGCGGGCGCCGAACTGGCATGCGTCAGGTGCCCGGCAGGCGAGGATAAGCTCAGAGATGCACTGCCCGCTTCCGCGCGCGTGCGAACGATCACGCTGGAGGAACTCTACCTGGCGGTGACCGGGCCGCGGGAGATGGTTCTGGAAGAGGAGCCGAGCCGATGAAACTGAGGACGGGACTGCTCCGATGGATGGTCCGCCGCGCCCGCACGGTGACGCTGGTGTCGCTGGCGGTGGCGGTGCTTTTCCTGCTCTACTGGCCCCGGCCGCTGACACCGCAGAGTGGCTGGCCGGCGCTGTTCGCGTTTCTTCACTCGCTTTTCCTGACGGGCGCGCTGGGCGGCGCGCGCGGCGGGACACGCGGGTTCCTCTATTCCCGCGGCTTCACGCGCGATGCCATCTGGTGGCACCTCATGGCGGCCACCGCGCTCTGCGTGCTGGCCGTCTGGCTGCCCGCCTCGCTGACGGTCTGGTGCGGCGTGAGGAGCCACTGGCAGGGGACGGTCATGGAAAGCCCCTGGTTCCCAGTCATGGTGCCGGCCGAGATGGCGGTCCCCTGGCTCTGGCTGGCGCTCTACGCCGTTGTGGTGCCCGTCTTCCACTACGGCTGGATCCGGGCGGCGCAGCCCACCCGCGACCTGGGGGCCGGCATGTTCCTGATGTTGGCACTGGTGTTCTGCGTGCTCATGCTGTTCATGGGCTTCCCCACGTCCTGGTTCCGCTGGGTGGTGTGCGGGGGCGGTCTGGGAGTCGTGCTCGCGGCGCTGATCGGCGGCAGGCGGCTCCACCGGAGAATGGAGGTGCAGGTATGAATGGGTCCCCGGTGTTGCACGTTGTCGGCGCACTTGTTGGGATTGTGTTGGCTTTGGCGTGGCCGTTGCTGGCTGTGTTCCTGTTGCCCCGTCTCATGGCCGCGTGCCACGGGCTGCCGACGGGGCCATTCACAAGCAACCGACGAAGCTTCCTGCCGCTCTACCCACCCGGCCCCTCGTGGGCGGCCCGAGCGAGTGAGGCCGTCATGCTGGCTTGCATGGGCCTGGTGGTTCTGGCCCTGTTGGCAACCACCCGATGTGCGGCCGGACTGGCCACCATGCCGGACGAACTCCGCCCGGCTTTTGTGCGGATGAACGTCATCGTGGCTGCCTGCGCCGCGGGAGGAATCTTAGTCGGCGTCCTCGTCTGCCTGCTGTGGCGCACCACGGTTGGCGTCGTGCTGGTGGGCCTCGTGCTCTGCACGTATGGCATCGTGATCTAAAGTGCTGACAGCCCTGTGGCAGCACGCATGCCTGACGGGAATGCCATTCCCAAAGGCGAATACGTCACAACGCCGGACCGCGGCGATTTTGCCGAGGCGGAGGCCCCGGAACTCCACGACATTGTGCCGACCGTCCCGCGTCCGCCTACGGAAACTGGCTGCGCGTTGCGGGGATTCCCTCCACCGGCTATGCTCGTGCGGCGGTGGGCTCATAGTGCTTTGGAGAGGGCAGAGGAATGAAAGCTCCGGTTATCGAGGCGGCCTCCGGATCGTTCGAGTTCAGGCCCGAGAATGACAACGGGCGGAGTGTGATCGGGATGGAGGACTGGTTGGAGAGGCCCGCGGGGGCGCGCGGCGGGGTCCGCATGGTGGGGGATCACTTCGAGTTCGAGGACGGCACGCGGGTGAAGTTCTGGGGCGTCAACGTCTGCTCGGGCGGGTGCGCGCCGGACCGGGAAGCCGCTGACTTCTGGGCGGACCGGTTCGCCAAGTACGGGGTCAACTGCGTGCGCTTCCACAAGTTCATCTCGCCGCCGCCCGGTGGCATAGGCCACCCGGAGGACTCGACCCGCTACGACGCGGAGGGGCTCGATCGGTTCGATTACTGGCACGCTGCTCTGCGCGAGCGCGGTATCTACGTCGGCTGGTCCTACGTGTTCCACCACAAGCTCCGTCCGGCCGACCGCGAGAAGCTCATCGCCTACGACGAGGTGATGGAAAACCGCGACGGCGAGACCATCACGCTGGTCAATTACGCGGAGGACATACAGGACCTGCGGATCGGCATGGAGCTGGCGCTGCTGCGACACGTCAACCCGCACACCGGCCTGCGCTACGCGGAGGACCCGGCTCTGGCGTTCGTGGAGTTGCAGAACGAGGACGATGTGTTCTTCAGCACCGGCCGGTCCCTGGAGGAATGCCCCACCTACCGCCGGCGCTTCAGGCGGAAATTCTGCGAGTGGCTCCGCGCGGAATACGGCTCCCACGAGGGACTGGTTGAGGTATGGGGCGAGGATGGGCTGAATATCTACGAAGGCGACGACGAACACCTGGACCGCAACAACATCCGGCCGGAGACAAACTCGGTGAACCTGAGGCCCGAGGCGCTGGAAGAGGCCCGCGAGGCGGGCCACGGGAACCGGCTGCTCGACTGCTGCCGGTTCCTGCACGAGGTGCAGAACGCCTTCTACGGCCGATGGGCGGAGGCCGTGCGCGAGGCGGGCTACGAGGGGCCGCTGGTGGGGTCCTGCTGGCGCGGGCGGGGCGGCATCACGGAATACTACAACATCCGCTCGGACTGCCTGATCGGCTTCATAGACCGCCACAACTACCACGGCGGCATCAAAGGCGTCCACCTGAAGACCGGCAAGTTCAGCAACGCCGCGATGGTGGCGAAGCCCGGCAGCGGCCTGTTCTCGACCGGCTTCCTGCGCGTGCTGGATCGGCCGTACGCCTTTTCCGAATGGAACAGCGTTTTCCCCAACGAGTGGGCGGCCGAGGCGCCGGCCATCATCGCCGCCTACGGGCTCGGCCTGCAGGACTGGGACGCGTCCTACCAGTTCTCCTGCACCACGAACGGGCGCGGCTTCGCCGAGGCGCTGCACACGCTGACCAAGCTCTGGTGCGTGGAGCGGCCGGACCAGATGGGCATGTATCCCATTTTCGCGCGCATGATCCACCGAGGGGACGTCGAGCCAGGCGACCTGATCTCCGTCCGGCGCGCGAGCCCGGAGGAACTGGCCGAGAACTCCCTGGGTTTCGGGCGGGAGCACTACTGGGCGCAGGGCGACGTGCGCGTTTACGACGGCCCCATCCCCACCGAGGCGTTGGCCGCGGGACGGCTGGCGATCGAATTCGTGGACCGGCCCACCGCGAGCGAACTTCCCGACATGGCGGACCACGAGGAGGACGGCACCGTGTCCGCCACCACCGGTCAGCTCGTCTGGCACGCCGACGGTGGAGGCAAAGGGTATTTCACGGTGGACACGTCGGGGACAAAGGCCGTGGTCGGCTTCGCGGGCGGCCGGAAGCACGCCCTGGGCGAGGTAACGATCGAGCTGGAGACGCCCTTCGCCGCCGTCTACGTGACCGCCCTCGGCCGGGAGATGCCGATCGGCGAGGCGGATTCACTGCTGGTCGGCGCGGTGGCCCGGCTGCGCAACACGGGCATGGAGTTCAACGAGGCCCACGACGAGATCCTTGAGTTCGGCGAGCCGCCCATCCTCATGGAGCCGGTTCAGGCGCGCCTGTCGCTTACGGGACGCAATATCCAGCGAGTAACGATCCTCGACCACGACGGCCGCCGGACAGACAGCGCACTACCCGCGGAGAACGGTGCGTTCACCATAGACGGAGCCCGTGACCGCGCCTTCTACTACGAAGTCGTCCTGGAGTAGCCGGGGTGAAGGTTACGGTTCAGCAAAGGTGACGGGACCTGAAACGGACGGGTTGAACCCGAGGAGATGCGGAACGCATGGAAGCGTGGATTGACAGCGATGAGCTTGTCTGGAAGAGCCTGATCATCACCGCCGAGGAACGAAGCAGGCTCCTTGCTCTTGAAGAGCAGGCCCTGTCTGTGATCCGCCCCGTCGCCCTCCCCCGAGGGAAGCACCTGGTCGGGGTCAACACCCATCTCGGCTGGCCCGTCGGCGTCCGGATCGGGGACACCTTGCTCTGCGCCTACCATCGCACGAAGCACCATCACGGCCCCGGAACCGTCGCAGACCGGCGAGACGAAGACAGCAGCGACGCGGTCGTCGTGCGCTCCGCCGACGGCGGCGAGACCTGGTCGGCGCCCCTCGATCTCCGCACCGTGGGCACGGTCGAAGGCAAGCTGGTGGTCCATTTCGGCCTCTGCTTCGGAGTGCTGGGCGACGCGGTCTTCCTCGCCACACGATACGGCCTGTATCGTTCGTCGGACCGGGGTCGCACCTGGCAACTGATCCCCGACGCATTGACTCAGGCGCAGACCGGCCATGCCTTCTCCAACAACTTCGGGCCCCGAATGGTGGTGCACCCCGACAAGGGCCTCGTCATCCCGGCGGGGTCGAGGGACGAACCGTGCCTGGACATGTACAACTCCACCGATGCCGGAAAGACGTGGAGGCACGAACGGATCGAACTGTCCGACGCCATCCACCCCATGGAACCCACGGCGATCTACCACGAGGGGCATCTGATCTTCCTCACCCGCAATCAGCCCCTCCCGTTCCGGTGGTATAAAGAACTCCGCGAACCCCGGCGCCCGGCCATGATGGTGTCGGCAACGGGCTGGTTCCCCATGGACCACATGGCCGTCACCAACATATCCAGCTACCGCTGGCCGGATACCACGGACGTGGACTACAATCCCGTAACCGAGCGCTATGAAGCGGTTGTGACAAACCGCAGCGGCGGCGGGCCGGGCAGCGAAAGGAACGAGTTCAACGAGAAGACGCTCAATCTGTGGTCCATTTCCCGTGAAGATCTGCGCGCCGGGAGAGCGCAGGACTGGCGTTTCGAAGGGACGCTTCTGCGCTGGCCCCACGGCTCACAGAACATGCGTCCCGACGGCATTGACGCCGCGCATCCCGGCGGGGCGGTCGTTGACGCGGAGCGCGGTGTGCAGCATATCTTCATCCATTCCGGTCCGTACGCGACGCCCACGGGCGTCTACAGGATATCCCGGACGCTGGAAACCGACCGCCTGCGCGAGGAGTGCGAGCCGCTCGAGTCGCGGCGGGAGAACTGACGCGGGCGGACACAATGCGGCGCGTCGGGTTCGTCGGGAGGACATATGGCATGAGTGAAGGCCCGGGTAGCCGGGAGGAAGCTTACCGGGGACGCCTCACCGCGGCTACGGCAAGGCCGCCCACCATCATCGTGCAACTGCGTCCCGGCCCTCGGCCATGACAAAGGCATGTCGCACCACTCCTTCGCCGCAGAAGAGACGCAACACCTGCTGGCTCCCCTTGATCTGATCGAGATGAGGGGAAAGCGCAGCATCGAATTGCTGGCCAGGAAGCCGGGACAAGATCGTCAGGGGGACTGAGAGGGGCTTGACGTCAGACTGGCAGCCACGCTCTGCCTTCCGCCCTCATGGGCGGCGGTCTGGAACCAGGAAGCCGAAAAGGTAGGAGCGCCTGTTCAGGCGGAGGCCAAAGAGGGAAAGCGAGTCAAACTGTCTGAGATTGAGCGAGCGAGGCGCTTACTCGTCGTTGCGTGCGAGCCTGTTCCCCGGCCGCTTGCACTCGCTCGCTGCGGTCGTTATCCTGACCATGCGTTGTTTAGACCCCGATCTTGGTCGCGGTGACCCGCAAATCAGACGCTCAAGGAAAGCGAAACAATGAGCCGAGTAGCCGTTTCCAAAGGCGTCCTGCAATGGGCTCTTGATCGACGCGGTGCGTCCGTTTCTGATCTGGAGACTAAGTTTCCCAAGTTGGCCGAATGGTTGGAGGGCCTGCGCCAACCCACTTTGCGCCAGTTGGAGGGTTTCGCCAAGGCCACGGCCACCCCTCTCGGTTTCCTGTTCCTTGAAGAACCGCCGGAGGAGCGGCTGCCCATACCTCACTTCCGGACCATCAAGGGCACGGAGCCGCCGAGCCCTAGCCCCGAACTCCTGGACACGTTCTACAGTATGCAGCGTCGCCAGCTGTGGCTGTGTGACTATCTGGAAGAGGAGGGGTGCGATGCCTTGGCGTTCGTAGGTTCTGCGAACAAGAGGGACGAGACCGTGTCCGTCGCGGTTCGCATGCGGAATCTACTGGGCTTCGAAGAAGGATGGGCGGCAAAAGAGGGACGGTGGCAGGACGCGCTTGTGAGGCTGCGTGACAAGATGGAGGAGGCGGGCATTTTTGTGGCAGTGAACGGTGTTGTTGAGAACAACACACATCGCAAACTCGACACCACGGAGTTCCGCGGCTTTGTTCTGGTGGACGAATATGCACCGCTGGTCTTTGTCAACGGCGCGGACGCCAAAGCGGCCCAGATGTTCACGCTGGCTCACGAGTTAGCGCATGTTTTCTACGGGAGTAGCGCAGTCTTCGACTTGCGTCAGATGCAGCCAGCGGATGAACCTATCGAGAAAACGTGCAATCAAGTGGCAGCAGAGTTCCTGGTGCCTCGGGAGGAGATAGTTCGGCAATGGGAGCGCACGCGGCGGGCACCTGACCGCTACCAAGCTCTCGCGCGCCAGTTCAAGGTCAGCCAGATCGTGGTGGCAAGACGAGCCATGGACACCGGCCTTGTGAGTAAGAGAGAGTTCTTTGATTTCTACGAAGCGTACCAGGAAAGGCGTAGGCAGAGGAGCGCCGAGGGAAGCGGAGGAAACTTCTACTACAACCAAAACTTGCGCGTAGGGAAACGAATTGCGCGTATCGTCGCAACTGCCGCTGAGGCGGGCAGTATCCCGTACTCCGAAGCCTATAGACTGACTGGGCTGCATGGTAAGACTTTCGACAATTACGTGGATTCGTTGCGCATCGGAGGGATAGAGTGAGGACGAGTGCTCCTTACGTGCTCGATGCCGATGTCTTCATCAGAGCGAAGAGGGAGTATTATGCTTTCGATCTGGTCCCCCAGTTCTGGGAGGGACTGGTACAACGGGCGGCAAATGGGCAAGTCTTGAGCATTGACAAAGTTGCCGACGAGCTTTTTCGCTTCGAGGACGAGTTATCTCGTTGGGCATCGGATGATTTCAGCGAAGCCTTTGCCACGACCGATGATGACGAGGTCGTGCAGCGGTATGGTCAACTGATGTCATGAGCAGACGATCAAGATCAATACCGGCATGCTGCTAAGCGTGAATTCGCCGACGGTGATAACGCGGACCCGTGGATCGTGGCTTACGCCCAGGCCAAGGGCTGTACGGTTGTTACTAACGAGAAAGCAAGGCCTGAGTGCAAGAAGAGGATCCCGATACCTAACGTTTGCGAAGCATTTGGGGTTCCGTACTGCGATATTTTCGTAATGATGCGGAGAGTAGACATGAGATTTGGCTGAGTGCGTTACGGTTTCCCCGTGCGATGGCATGCTGGAGAGGCGCGCTCCGTCGTAGCCGACCGTTCCACCATCTGTCGCTGTTTCGACTCACGGGTAGACGACCTCGTAATAGAGAGCCTTGTCCCGGGCGGTGTCTATCTCGATGGTGCCGTTGCGCACCGGGACGGTTCGCGAGGTCCGGCGGCCGTCGTGGTCGAGGATGTAGACCGTCGGGGTTCCCGGACGGTCAATGGTCACGCGCGCTTTGACGGGTTCCAGGATGATCGGCGCGTGGCCGACCTTCAGGATGTGGCCGGCGTAGAGCCTCATGCCCGTGTTGCGGGAGCGGGCGCAGACGGTGATGAGAAGCCGGTCGTCATCGGTTACAGTCTCATCCCGGCCCGCCGCGCTGACGAACAGAACGCCGAAGCCCTCGCCCGGTGTGATGGTCACGTTGCCCAGTGCAAAGGACTCGTCCCCGGTGAAACCGACGACGCCCTTCGTCCCGGGCGTGTTGATGGTGACGTGCCCGTCCCGCTCCGCTCCGCTGGCGGTCCAGCGTAATTGGCCTGTGGTGGAGACGAGTGTCTCCCCCTCGCGGTAGGGCTCCAGGTTGACAGGCTCGAAGGGCTCCGGGCTTTCCGTGAAGTCCACCAGGACGCGTCCCACCGCCAGTGCCGACTGAGGCACGTCGCCGCCGAAGGATTTCATGTCGCCGCTCTGCGCCACCCGGTCCGTGAAGCCCGGCTCGCCCTCCAGCAGCGAGGGCACGTGCACCGGGCGTCGCGAGATGACGCGCGCCTCGTACACGTCGCCCCGTCGGACCATGCGCGAGAGGGCGGGGAAAATGCCGATCAGCGTCGGCGTCTGGTTGTTGAACGTCTTGGGACCCGGGAAGTGCAGCGTCTCGGTGAACCCGGCCGCGTTGGACGCGAAGAAGTAGGACATGTCCCACCCCTGCAGGCCCATGCCGTAGGCGCCCATGATGGGCGCGGCGGCCGGCTGCCATTCCGTGGGGCTGACGCTCATCCACTCCGAGACGCTGAACGGTCGCCCGGCCACCTGCTGCATTCCCGTGCTGAGCAGCCCGCTGCCGGGGTCGGTCAGCATGGTCACGTTCCGGAAGGACATGCCGTCGTTCATGGCCCAGCTACCGGTCCCGCCCATGTAGTTGTGCCGGTCCACGATGCCGATGCGTGCGTCGCTGTGCAGGTTGTAGTAATGGCTTACGCCCTCGCCGGCCTGCCAGCAGGAGGAGACGAGCGGCCCCCCGTATCCGGCCTCGCGGATGGCGGCCGCCATGCGGTCGTAGTAGGCATTCTGGCAATCGTAGAGGAACCGCGCCGTGTCCATCAGGCGCCGGTGCGTCTCCGGGGTGGTGTTGACGTAGAACCACGGGTTGCCTACCGGAAAGATGTTGCCCTTGTCCAGGTGTTCGTCCTCGTAGCACTCGGTGAAGGCGTTCAGGGCCGGCGCGCCCCATGCCTCCACCAGTCCCTCATGGTCGCCGTACTTCCGTCGCAGCCATTTCGAGAACTTCTCGGCCGCCAGTTTGCGGTAGCTCGGGCACTCCAGGAGCTTGGTCATGTTGGCATACCAGAACGCGTCGTCCTCGTTCTGCATCTCGATGTAGGCCACCGCCGTGTCCTCGGCGTACCGCAGGCCGGTGTGCGGGTTGCGGTGATTGAGCAGGTTCAGCATGGTCTCGATGTGCAGGTCCTGGGCGGCCTCGGAGAACCACAACACGCCGACGGTGTTCGGTTTCTCACCGTATGCGGCCAGTTCGTCGTAGGCCAGCAGTCGGTCGCGGTCGCCGGGGAATACCTGCAGGTCCCAGATGGGCGACAGGCCGTAGTAGAGGCCGTTTTTGCGCATCTCGGAAGTAAAGTAATCGAAGCGCGCCAGCTTCTCCGGGTCGTAGGTGGCCGCGCTCTCGGTCGTCCCCATGCCCTCCCATCCGGGGTTGGTAAGTTTGTGGAGGCGGACGGCGTTGATACCGTATTTGGCGAACCACTGCGCCCTGCGTCGGGCGACTTCGGCCTCCGGCGCGTTATCGGCGTATTCCACGTTGGTGCCCCACAGTTTGATGGGGGTCCCGTCCGGTGTCACGAGCCGGTTGCCTTCGATCTTCAGGAAGCCGCCCCGGCCGGCTGGTTTCGAGAGCCAGTGCCTCATGCCGATGGCGCTCGGCCCGGTGTCGTTCTCCGGCCGGAACGGGAACCACCGGTCAATGTCCGGCACGTCCGGGGCCTCTTCGGCGCCCTTGAAGAACTCCCACCCGCTCGCAGCGTGCAGCGTCACGGTGTTCTCCACCGTCTCGTCGGCTTTCAGGATGTCGTCCACCAGCCGGATCCGTGAGTCGCCGTCAATGTGAACCGTGCGCGGAGTCTTAGGGCGAATACTCAGCTGTTCTCCCCGCGTGGAGACGAAGGTCAACCGCTTCACATTCGGCGCCATTTTGGGAGCCAGGGGAATGCCCACCGTCTCCGTCTCGCCATCGGCGTGCGTGACCAGCAGCTTGCCGCCGTCCAGCAGTGACTGAGGCTCGAAGGCGAAGCCGGCATAGGTCAGCGGCATGTCGGCGTCGGTGGACAGTGTCAGGGCGATCTCCGGGTCGCCATCTCGGTTCAGGCCGGCGCGGCAGCCGTAGGTCATGACGGCGGAAGTCTTCTGCGCTTCGTAACGCATTTCGCACGATACTCCGCCCCGGACCTCCTCCACATCAGCCCCGCTGTCCCCGATCCACGCCCAACCGGGCTCGAAGACCACGGGGTAAGCCGTGAGGAACGCGTCGCCGTCCTTTGCCAGGATAAACCGCGCCCCCGGCCGGGCCAAAATCTCATATTGCCCGGCAACCGTGCCGGCGAACGCGCCGAGGTTCAGAACGAAAACCGAGAGCACTACCGCGCAGAACTTTGCGTGCATTTCGCTGCTCCTTCAAGCGTTGTCGTGAGTAGCAGAATTGGCATGAAACGGGTTGCCATTTTACATGAATTGCGCGGCCGCGCGAGAGTGTGGCTCGACTCTATCGAAACACAAGTATAATAACGCGCATTCCGTGTCGGATATGAACGGCACGGGCCTACACCCCGGAGACAGGCGGCTGTGCATACTGCAACGATTTGACCGCGTAGACCGGCCATGCGGGGTTTGTGACAAAATAAAATGGAACAGCAGACCGTGAAGCAGAGCTGATGCACCCTTCACGACAGGCTTTCAGGCTGGAGGGGTAAGGGACGGCTACGGGCGGCTTTGTCTTGCACCGGTTTTGCACCAGGATTAGCATACGCTGGCGTTGGACGGTGGATTCTGCGCGGCGGACCGGGAGGAGATCGGGCATGCGCATGAAGTCAGGTTTTTGGGTTTTGCTGTTTCTGGCTCTCGCCGTGATCTGCGGCCGGCAGTGGGCCTGCGGGGCGCAGCCGCGCGTGGTCGTCTGGAAGCCGGGGCAAAGCGCGGACACGTACCGGTTTCAGATCGACGCTTCTTACCTCGATCGGGTGGCCGGGTGGCTGCGGAATGCCGGTGTGGCGGCGGACCGCCTGACGGCGGAGCAGATCGCCGATGGCACCACTTTCTCCGCCGATGGCTACGATGCGCTGATGTTCGAGGGCACCGCTATTCCGGCCGTCTGCATCGAGCCCATCGAATCGTTCCTGGACGGGGGCGGCGTTCTCGTGGCGCTCTGTGCGTCGGGGCCTTTCGAGCTGACGATCGCGCGGGAGGAAGACGGCCGGTGGCGGCTGGAGCCGGAGAGCCCTAAGTTCGCCTGGCAGACGACGGCCATCTACGAAGCCCTGGGGATGCAGTTCAACTGGGAGCTCGACATGGCCTGCTCGGCCGTTCAGCACACCCCGACGGACCTGCTGCGCCGCTACATTCCAGAGGCACCGGAGGTGGTCAAGAACCTGATGGCGCGGTGGTTCGTGCCCACGACGGGCCGGTTCTATCCGTTGATCCGCAGCCGACAGGCGGGAGGCGCCGACTACACGCCCCAGCTCTACCTGGTGACAAACGGGCAGCGGCGCGCCATCATCTCCTCCGGGAGGCTCTGGACCTCGC
>CAYVBE010000085.1:0-16023 GCA_964448935.1 uncultured candidatus Brocadiaceae bacterium | reverse complement strand
TTCCGCCCGGACTTCTCCGCACAGGAACACGGGCCCCGCGACGAGCCGGTGAAGGAGTACTTCCGGACGAAAGCGCGCGTCTTCAGCGGCAGCATCGTGAACCTGCAGCCCGGCACCACCTACGAGTGCCGCTTCACCATGACCGACCAGGACGGGGTCGAGGGCGAATCCACCCGGACCGTTACCGCCAGCACCAGAGCGGAACCCGCGCTGCCGGCCGGCGGCCGGCAGGTCCACGTCTATCCCAAAGACTACGCGGGCCGGAAAGCGACGCCGAACGCGCCGACGCTCGAAGCCGCATTCATCGGCCCCGACGCCGCGGAGGCGGGGGACGTGGTGCTGATGCACGCCGGCACCTACCGGCCGGACCGGCGGGGCTACCGCAGCCAGGGCGGCCATCTTTCCGTCGGCGGATACCAGATCCGTGCCGAAGGCGCGCCCGGAAACTACGTAGCCGTAAAGCCGGCCGGCGACGGGGAGGTCGTCATTGACGCCGGGGGCGCGGAGCACGTGCTCGACGTGCGCTTCAGCCGATACCTGCGCGTCCAGGGCCTTACGCTCCGCAATGCCGAGATCGGTGTGAAGTGTACCAGCACGAGCACCGAGTGCCGCACCGTTTTCGCCCCGAAGGGCTTCATGTTCAAGGATTGTCGGGTGGAAGATGTCTTCATCGGCCTCTGGGGCCTGGGACCGCGTGCGGCGAATTTCCTCATCCTGGACAACACCTTCGTCGCCCGGGAGTGGAAGGGCGAATACGACAGCAAATGGGACCACCTCTACTCCGAGGCCGGCATAGACCTGAACGGCAAGGGGCACGTGGTCGGCCACAACCGCATCGCGAACTTCTGGGACGGCATCAACTTCTACGGCAAGGCGGTCGCCGTGGACTTCTTCGGCAATCAGGTCGAGGGCCAGAAGGACAACAGCTTCGGCAACGGAGCCAGCGGCGAGAGCCGGAACGTGCGCGTCTGGGGCAACTCCTTCGGTGGCGGAGGGCCCTGCCTGCACCTGCACCCCGGCGGCGGGCCGCTGCTGATGTTCCGCAACCGCGTGGGCGGCGGTGGCTTCTTCAAGCTGCAGTTCGGCCGCACGAACGGCATCCGGTACTACCACAACTATCACGATCTGGGCTGGTCCCGTGTCGGCGGAATCAAGCGCGTGACTGGCAAGCTCGACCTCCGCAACAACGTGTGGAAAGGCGGCGTCTGCCAACTCGCAACGCTCTCCAGCGAGACACGGATGGACTACAACGCCTGGCAGAAACCGAAGAAGCAGGGCGCCTGGCAGTACAAGACGCCCGCGGGTTAGGGCGAGTTCGACACGGCCGAGGCTCTGAGCGAAGCGATCGGCTGGTGCGAGCATGCGGTGGTGGTAGAAAACCTGCGGGCCATTCTCCGGGGAACTGCCCCGGCCGAGGGCTCCCCTCTGGTTGACGCCGGAGTGCGCCTGCCGAACATCAACGACGACTACAAGGGCAAAGCCCCGGACATCGGCATGTTGGAATATGGCGAAGACATGCCGCACTATGGACCGAGAAACTCCGAGGAGGAGGGTGGATAGGGTGAGGGTGCCTCTGACACTCGGCATATTGCTGCTCCTGTCGGCAGCGGGGCCGGTCCGCGCCGAGGATTCCATTACGCCGGGCGAGCTAACGGTTGACCCGCCGACGCTGACCTGTCTGGGTTTCCACTGGCCAATCGAGGGCGATGATGACGGAGACGGCGCCTGTGAGCTGCGGTTCCGGGAGGTAGGAAACGAGGAGTGGCGCCGGGGAATGGACCTGTGGCGCACCAACGGCGAAAGGTGCGGCGACCCCAGGTGGACGCCGCCGGTCTGGGAGACGCCCAACACCTTCGGGGGCAGCATCTTCGACCTGGAGCCGGATACCAAATACGAGGTGCGGCTGGAGTTGAAGGACCCGGACGGGGTGCGCGGTGACGCGGTGCGCGCGGTCATCGTACGCACCCGGCCGGAACCCGTGCCGGCCAGCGGGGGTCGCGTTTTCGATCTGCATCCGGGGGATGTCGAGCGGGTGCCGGTGCACCAGATGGCGGACACGGTGTCCGCCGGCCCCGTGCCGGACGTCAGCGGCGAGACGCTGCACGTATTCCCCCAAGATGCGGACCGGGGGCGGATGGGCGAGTTCGAGAATGCCCGTCGCGGCCTCCTGCATGCCTTTTACGGCTACACCGCCTACTGCGATTGGATGTGGGACCCCGACCGTGTGGAGCCCGGCGACACCATCGTGGTCCACGCCGGCGAATACCGCAGCAACCGGTGCGACTACCGCGAGAAAGCCGGCTACAGCCTGTGGTTCCACGGCACGCACTTCCTGGCCGAGTCCGGGACGCCCGTGCAACCCATCGTGATCCGGGCCGCGGGGGACGGGCCGGTCGTCTTCGACGGCGCCGGCTGCGACACGCTCTTCGACGTCACGCACGCTGATAACCTGGTCTTCCGCGGAATCACTTTCCGCAACTGCCGGATCGCCGTCAAGGCCGGCGATGCGAGCCGCGGCGCGCGCGGGTTGAGGCTGATTGACTGCTCCTTCGAGGAGGTAGATTTGCCCCTCCTGGCTGCCAACCCCCGATGCACGGGCTACCAGATCGCGGGGAACACCGTGGACGGCGCGCCGTCCGATCTACTGAACCATGAGGCCGTGGTCGGTTACCGCGACCGGCTTATCCCCGACGAGGCCCGCCCCGGCGACATCGTGAAGCTCCACGCCGGGACCTATAAGGTCCGGCGTCCGGGAGACCCCGAGGACGGCTCCTGGGTCCACGGCACCCACGCGTTCACGCGAAGCGGCACTCCGACCGAACCCATCGTGCTCACCGCCGCCGGCGACGGGCCGGTGATCATAGACGGGGCCGGCTGCGACACGCTCTTCGACGTGCGCGCGGCGGACAACATCTACTTCGAGGGCCTGACCTTCCGCAACGCCAAGATTGCCGTCAAGGCCGGCATCCAGTTCCTGAACGGTGCGAGCGGGCTGACCGTCAAACGCTGCCGCTTTGAGGACATCGGATACGGCGTGATGGGCACCAGCGGGCGCTGCCGCGACTTCTACATCGCCGACAACCACATGCGCTGCCGGCAGGTGAACCGAATCAAGGACGCGGGCAACAACCAGACGTTCGACCGCGAATTCGGCTACGGCGTGAACGTGCTGGGCACGGGCCACGTGGTCTGCTACAACGAGATTGACGCCTTCTGGGATAACCTGAACGTGACCACCAACGGCCACGGCGACCCGGAGTTCGGCCGCCCGGCCATCGGCATTGATTTCTACAACAACGTTGTCGGGCGGAGCGGCGACAACGCCGGCGAGGCGGACGGCAGCGTGCGCAACGTGCGCTTCATGCGCAACAGGTGCAGCTTCTCCTGCCAGCCGCTCTGGGGCGGCCCGGTCTACTTCATCCGCAACCTGGGACAGCCGTGGAAGTTCGCGACGCATCCTTCGGGAGCGGTGGTCTATCACACCCGGCTCGGTTCGCTTGCGGCGCGCGGCGGGAAGCACGAGTTCGTCAACAACCTGGTGGAGTGGAGCTGGAAACCGATGCTGTTCAACCTCGACGTGGACTCCGTCCCCGGGCGCATTGACGGCAACGCCTACCGGCTCCTGCGGGGTGGCCAGGTGGAGCGCCCGGAGAAATGGCGGCTGGCCACGCCGCAAGGGGAGGTGTTGGAGGAGGACTTCGACGCCTTCCGCCGTGCGGTAGGGGTCGAGAGGCACGGTTTCACCTTCGAGAGGCATGGGGATGAAGCTCTGGTTGACCGCGCCGTCCTGCTGCCGAACGTGAACGATGGCTTTGAAGGCGACGGGCCGGACGTCGGGCCGCACGAGCGGGGCCGTCCGGAGCCACACTACGGACCGCGTCAGCAAGGAGCGAACAATGAGAAGCATTGAGGACATCCGCCGGATGATCGAGAGGCAGGGCATCGCGGCGCGGGACCGCTACGACCTGCCGGCCTCCGAGAAGCACTTCCCCGACGGGGCGCACTACCGTAATGAGATTTCTGGCATCGGCTCCGTGGAGGCGCTCCGGGAGCTGATAGACGAAAAGGAGAAGCGCGATATTCCCATCCACCGCATCATCATGGGCGGGGGCAACAACTGGACGCAGGACCAACTGGCCGAACTGGTCGAGGTGGCCCACGAGCAGCGGTTCGAGATCGTGATGGACCCCGGACCGAAGTCCATCACGGACATCGGGCGGCACGCGGAGACGGACTTCGGCAAGTGGGGCGGCTGGCGGCTGCGCGGGGCGGACAATGTGACGTACCTGGTGCAGTCCATCCTGCGCTGCTACGACGCCGGCCTGCGCGCGTTCCTGCTCTACGACGAGGGCGCGCTCTACCTGCTGGCGAAGATGCGCGACGCGGGAGACATCCCCGACGACGTGATCTTCAAGGTCTCCTACACCGCCGGGTACCGCAGCCCCGCCGGCGCGAAGCTGCTGGAGGAGATCGGCGCGGACAGCTTCAACCCGGTCACCGACCTGGAGCTGCCCATGTTCGCAGCCATCCGGCAGACCGTGGACATCCCCATGGACATCGTCATCTTCGGGTGGGAGTCGCTGGGTAACTTCTCCCGTGTGAATCAGTGCCCGGAGATCATCCGCGTCTCCGCGCCGTGCTACCTGAAGCAGGAGCTGCACGGCCAGCCGCGCCAGAAGGTCCGCTACTGCGAGATAATCCGCGAGATGATAGACTCGACATATCCCGACCTGACCGTCAGCGAGCAGGGGCCGGACGATCTCCACATACCCCCGCCGCAATGAAGACGAGGGAGTGCATACCTGTTCGCCTACGTGCAAGTGACCCAGAAAAGAGGTGAAACCATGGAACGCCTGAAGAAGCTGTTTGAGGACCCGCCGCGACGCTACCGCACGATGCCCCAGTGGTCGTGGAACACGGAGCTGACCGAGGAGCGGCTGACCGAGCAACTGGAGCAGTTTGCCGAACAGAAAGTGGGCGGACTCTTCCCCCACGCCCGCCCCGGCCTGACCACGGCCTACATCTCGGACCGCTGGTTCGAACTCTGGGCGCACGCCTGCCGCGAGGCGCAGCGCCTGGGGCTGGAGATGCAGATCTACGACGAGTTCACCTGCCCCGGCGGCGAGGCGGGCGGTCACGTGGTGAGCGAGCACCCGCACCTGGTCCAGCAGACGCTCACCGTGAAAACCGTGAGCGATCCGGCGAAGGTGCCCCACGACGCGGTGGCCTGTGCGCGCCCCGGCGATCCGCCCGGGCAGATTAAGGACGCCGACGCCGCACGGGAGGCGGCCCGGGAGGGCTCGGTGTATGTGTTTGAGGTGCGGACCCCGTCGCTGTCGCCGACCGGCGCGGGCTTCCCCGGACCCGATCTGACCAAACGCGAGACTACCGACGCCTTCCTGGCGTCCACGCACGATCGCTACTACGACTGGGGCGGGGACTGGTTCGGCGACACCACGCGGCTGATGTTCTGCGACGAGCCGCAGCTACTGGGGCGCGGCGGAGCGCCGTTCTCGGCGCACCTCGAGCGTGAGTTCTGCCTGGAGCACGGCTACGCCCTGCGCGACCGGATCGTCGAGTTGTGGTTCACCACGGACGGCTCGCGGGAAGTGCGGCACGACTACTGGCAGACCCTCAGCCGGCTGTTCAACGAGAATTTCATGCAGCCCATCTACGACTGGTGCGCCGAGCATGGGCTGGAGTTCACCGGGCACCTGATCGAGAGCTGGCCCTCCCCGCGCAGCCAGCCGGACGACATGGCGTCGCTACGCTGGATGCAGGCCCCCGGAGTGGACCTGCTGGGGTTCCAGTTCGAGGCGTCCACCCCGGAGGAGAACAAGGGCTACCTGCTGATCCTGAAGGAGTTGAGCAGCGTGGTCAACCAGCTCGGGCGCGAGTGGGCGTTGGCGGAGTCCACCGGGGGGGCGGGCTACGGGGCGGCGTTCGACGTCTTCAAGCCGCTGGAGGATTACCTGCTGTCGCTCGGCATCAACGTGATGGACCCGCACCTGGCGCACGTAAGCCTTGCCGGGCGGCGCAAATACGACTGGCCTCACACGCTCTCCGACCACAGCCCGTGGTGGCCCTACTACCATCTGCAGGCCGAGCACGTGAACCGCGCCAACGCCGTGCTGGCGCAGGGGCGGGAGGACAACCGCGTGCTGCTGCTGCACCCTGTCGGAACCGCCTGGATGCACTGGGAGCCCGGCGTCAACTACCGCAGCATGGGCGAGGGCGACCTCAGACGAATCGCCGAGAGCCAGCTCGATACCGTGCTGGCGCTGCATGGGGCGCAGGTGGACTACGATCTGGGGGACGAGTTCATCCTGGAGGAATTCGGGGGAGCCGAGGGCGGCCGGCTGACGGTCGGCGAGCGCGCGTATGAACTGGTTGTCATCCCCGAGGGCATGGAGACCATGCGGCCCGAGACGCTCGAACTGTTGCGCGACTACCTGGAGGCCGGCGGAACCGTGCTGACCGTCGGCGAGGGCCCGGACCGCATCAATGCACGCCCATCCGGCGCTCCGGCTGCGTTGCGGGAGGAGTTCCCGGACCGGTGGCGGACGGTGGATAGCGTTTCGGACCTGGTGGACTCGGTGCGAGCGGCCGTGCCGCCGCGCCTGACCGACCCGGACGGCGCGGCGCTGCCGGGGGAGCTCTGCTGGCGTCGCGCGCTGACCGACGAGGGCGAGAGGGTCTTCTATCTCTGCAACCCGTGGCCGGAGCCGCTGAGCGCCGAGGTTCGCCTCGAAGGACGGTCCGCCGTGGAATTCGACACGGCCTCCGCCGGGACGCGCGTAATGGACGCCCGGCGGGAGGGCGGCGACATCATCCTGTCTCTCCATCTGCCCTCACGCGGGCACGCGCTTTGGGTGGTCAGCGATGAGGAGTTGACGCCCGCCCAACCCAGGCCCGAGCCCGAGCGGACGGCGGTGGAACTTAACACAGCCGGCATCGAACGCATCAGCCCCAACGCGCTCTTCCTGGACTACTGCACGCTGGAGGCCGGCGGCCGGCGGGTCGAGGACGTCAACACCGTGATCGCCGACGACGCGAACTGGCGCCTGCAGGGCTTCGAGGGCAGCGTGTCGGGAAGCAAGCAGTTCAAGCGCAACAACATCGCCCGGCCCATCCCGCCGGACAGCGACCTGACCGTCTCCTACCGGTTCGTGGTGGACGACGAAGTGGCGGGCGAGGCGGGCCTGCGGCTGGGCGTCGAGCGGCTCTACCTCTACGAGGCCGACCTCAACGGGCAGCCGATAGACCGGGACGCGGCGGAGCGGTGGTTCGATCCGGAAGCACGGGCGGTGCCGGTCGGGGAGCTGGTGCGGCCGGGGGAGAACGTGCTGACTCTCCACGCCGAGCCGTTCCACGTGCTGTGCGAGATCATGCCGGCCTATCTGCTTGGAAACTTCTCACTGGAGCCGACCAAGTGCGGATTCCGGGCCGTCGCGCCGTGCGCACCGGAGCACGGCGACTGGACGGCGCAGGGGATGCCGTTCTACCACCGCAAGGTGCGCTACCGCTACGCGTTCCGGGCCAACGGGCAGTGCGACGGGCTTGAGGTGCAGCTCGGCGAGTGGGCAGGGTCCGTGGCCGATGTCTCGCTGGACGGCGAGGGGGCGGGGATCATCCTGCACCCGCCGTATTCCCTCCGCCTCGATCGGCCGATAGCCGCCGGAGAGCACGAGTTTTCCGTGGACGTGATCGGCAACATGCGGAACTTCATGGGGCCGCACTTCGTGGACGGCCTGCCGGGCATCTGGAGCTACCGCCCCGCGCCGGAACACACCCCGCCCGGAGAGGCATACAAGAAGCAGCCCAGCGGCCTGATGGAACCGCCGAAACTCTGGCTTCTGAAGACGTAAGATGTGGCTCTGAAGGAGCCTGACATAAGAGCCCAGGGCAAGCCCCCCGGGTGCAGCCCTGGGAAAGGTATCCTAAAACAAGAGAGCCCTGAAAGGGCGATACATCGGTATGCAGAAAGGCATCGGTTCGCAAGGGTTATGTTCCGCCCCTCCAGGGCTCAGACTTCGGTGGTGTCCACCGTACCCAGGGCGGCGTCCTTCGGACTTGCCCTGGGCTTTTATGTCGTGCCCTTGCAGGGCACACGTGCGTCGGACGTGTGCCGCACGGATTCGGAGACGCACACTGGCTTGTGTGAGCTGTAAGGAACTCGTGCGATCGTAGACAAAGCAGCATCAGGAGGTAAAGCCGTGTTCAGAACGCTTGTTTTCGCGCTGAGTATCTTGCGCGCGATCGCCTTGCCGGTGGGGGCGGAGGACTGGTATCAGTGGCGCGGGCCGGACCAGGACGGCATTACGGAGGTCGGCAACCTGCCGGTCGAGTGGAGCGATGAGAAGAACATCGCCTGGAAGCGCGCCCTGCCCGGGCCCGGCTCCTCCCAGCCGGTGGTGTGGGGCGACAGGATATTCGTCACTTCCTGGAGTGGCTACAACCCGGCTGCGCGACGCGGCAAAGAGGACTGGGAGGAGCACCCGATCACCGAGGGCCTGCGCTACCACGTGACCTGCCTCGACGCGGACTCCGGTGATGTCCTGTGGTCGAAGGAGCTGAAGTCCATGAACTCCTTCACGCAGCAGGCGAAAAACGTCAAGCACCACGGCCTGGCCACGCACACCCCCGTGGCCGAGGAGAACCGCCTCTACGCCAGCTTCGGGCCGGGCGGGCTGTTCGTGTTCGACCACGAGGGCAACGAGGTGTGGCGCACCAGCATAGGGGAGAAGTTCGCCGGCTGGGGCAGCGCCGCCTCGCCCATCCTGCACGGCGAGAAGCTCTTCGTCAACGCCAGCGTCGAGTCCGGGGCGTTGCTGGCCATTGACAAGGACACCGGCAAGGAAATCTGGCGGCAGGGCGCGAATATGAGCTTCGAGGACGAGCAGAAGGCGTGGTACAACCGGGCCTGGTCCACGCCGCTGGTCTTCCAGGTGGACGGCAAGACGCGCCTGGCCATGCTGGTGGTCGGCCAGCACATGAACGTTTACGACCCGGAGACCGGCGAGGTCCTCTGGCGCCAGCTTCGCGTGAGCGGCGGGTATTCCTGCAACACCCCCATCTACGATCCGGAGAAGGAAATACTCTACTGTTTCGCAGGCGGGTCGCACGGCACCACCACGGCTTCGGCCATCAAGGCCGGCGACGACGCGGAGGACCGCCTGATCTGGCAGCACGAGGAGCGCGGCGCGGCCCTTATATCGCCGGTGCTCTACCACGGGCGGCTCTACTACGGCGCCTACGGCGGCATGCGACCGAAGACCGCCCGGTGCCTGGGCTGCCTGAAGCCGGAGACCGGCGAGGTCATGTGGGAGAAACGCCCCGACGAGCTGGCGGACTGCCGCGGCGTCTATGGCACCACGTTCGCCGGCGACGGCAAGGTGTACATCCAGACGCGCAAGAAGGGCACCTGGGTGCTGGACGCCACCACGCCCGAATACAGGGTGCTCAGCGTGAACGTGCTGGACCAGGAACAGAGCCCCATGCCCCTGGCCCTGAGCCGCGAGAACCCGGACGCCAACGTCTTCAACGTCTGCCCCGTGCCGCTTTCGGACGGGCGCCTCATACTCCGCAGCTACTGGGGCATGCACTGCATCAAGGCGGGCGAGTGACTCCGAAGGAGAATGGACAGTGGCTTTTATAGACGACATACTGGACGGACTGGCGGACGGCGCTGTGCCCTTCAGCTTTACCGTGGGCGGTGAGCCGGCCCGCTTCGAGTTTCAGCACAAGAGGGAGAAGCGGCGCGCGGAGGGCACCGATTACGTCTACGCCGTCGATGGCTGGCCCCTGACGGTCGTGCTGGAGACGCACCGGGTACAGGCGCACGAGATGCTGACCTATCGCTGGCGCCTGCTGGCCGAGGAGAGCATCGAGGAACACGTTGCCGACGTGCGCATCATGGACCTCTCCGTGCCCGGCGCGCGGACGCTGCGCGGCTGGAACGGGGGCTGCGTCTACAACACCGAGACGGGCGAGAACGAGGCAATGGAGCACTTCCCGCCCAAAGAGTTCCGCATCTGGGACCGGGACCTGAACGAGGAGGGCGAGATGGAGTTCGAGGACCTCCTCGGGCGCTCCTCCGTGGTCCTGCTGCCCATCTGGTTTCTCTACAACGATGAGGGCGGAATGTGGTTCGGGCCGGAGTGGTCCGGCACGTGGCGGTTGAACGTCAGTGCGGCGGAAGGCGGCGCTCGCGCACGGCTGGAGCTGCCCTGCCTGGACTTCGAGATGCTGCAGGGCGAGGAGGTGCAGCTTCCGCCCGTCTCACTCGGCACCTACGAGGGCAGCGTCGGGGACGGCTGCGTCAGCCTGCGCCGGACCATCCGCGACGAGTTCATGCCGACCATCGAGGGCGAGAAGCCGCTGCCGCCCGTGCTCTGCCACGCCATCGGCGGGAGCTGCCCGGAGTTCGACGCCGAGGGCATCGCGGCCGAGATGGACCTTTGCCACTCCCTGGGCATCGAGCAGTTCGTCTGGGCCTCTCCGTGGTACCGGCCGCCCACGGGCAGCAAGACGCCGTTCAGCCTGGAGGAACTCCGGGAGATGCACCCGGGCACCGAGAGCGTGGAGGGCTACCAGATACTCGCCTGGTGGGAGCAGTGTGGCCTGTTCGAGCCCTACGAGGAGCGCTTCCCCGGTGGCCTGAAGTCATTCAGCGAGCGCATGGAGGAGCTGGGCATCATCCTGGGCCTCTGGTATGACCCCCGCATTAACGTCCTCACCGAGCCCCACGAGCGATTGCGCGACTGCCTGCTTCCGTATAAGTGCATGGAAGCCGCCGACCGCGCCTGGAACATGGGCCTCATTGACATGAGCGTCGAGGCGGGTCGGGAGTTGATGTGGGAGCTGCTGGAGCGGTTTGTGGTCGAGTTCGGCGCACGATACCTGTGGCATGACCTGAACACCCACCCGCGACGCCGCTACTGGGACCACGTGGAGCAGGAGGGCCGCCGAGGCCTGAAGGAACTGCGCCACTACGTCGCCCAGAGCGAACTCTACGCGGATTTCCTGGAGGAATACCCCGACGTCTGGATCGAGTGGTGCGGGGGCGGCGGCTCGATGCTGAACCTGGGCGTCTTCCGGCACGCGCACACGCTGCACATTGCCGACTGTGCCGGCATCTGCGACGCCGAGAAACCCAACTCCGACCACTGGCGCATCTACCGCACGTCGCTGAACTGGATACTGCCCGCCACCTACATCAACAACCACTTCGGGCCGGCGGGCGGCATGTACGAGCAGCACGACCGCATGGGCCTGGAGGTATGGCTCTCCCAGATGGGCAGCGCGCTCAACCTGCACAAGACCATCTCGAATTGGAGCGTCGAGGACCGGGCGGACGCGGCGCGGGCCATCGGCGTGTTCAAGAACATACGCCACTACCTGAACAAAGACTTCTGGAGCCTCTTCCCGCCGGCCGAGGACCGAGAGAGCTGGGACGGCTGGCAGTTCCACGATCCGGACACGGGGACGGGCGTGCTGTTCTTCTTCAAGCGCCGCGATTGTGAGCAGAACGACCGGACCCTCAAGTTGCGCTGGCCGGAGGACGTCGGCGCCCTGACTTTCGGCACCGTCATGGGCGAGGCGACCGTCCGGCCGGAAGGCGGGAGAAGCCTGACCGTAAGCATGGAGAGCAAGGCGGCGCTGGTCCGCTACGATCGCGCGCGCGGTCCGGCTGCCGTTCAATGAATCGGCTGGTTCGCCGACCTACTGGAGGAGACGACGAAACATGCAATACGTGGAAGAGCCGGCGCGCCGGACGGAGGTGGCGAGCGACGTGGACGTGCTGGTCGGCGGTGGTGGCATCGCCGGAGTGGCGGCGGCCGTCTGCGCGGCGCGGCAGGGCGCGGAGGTGCTGCTCGTCGAGAGATACGGCTACCTGGGCGGTGTCACCGTGGGATGGCCCGTGCCCATATTGATCCAATACGGCCGGCCGGGAGAATACTTCGTCCAGGGCTTCGGGCGGGAGCTCGTTGACCGGCTGGACGAACTCGGGGGCTGGATCGGCCCGGATGAGCCCGAGTCGCGCGGCGACGGGCTGCTGGACACCGAGTTGCTGCGCCTGGTGCTGGCCGAGAAGTGCCGGGAGGCCGGCGTGGAGGTGCTGCTGCATAGCTGGATCGTGGATGCCGTCACGGAGGACGGCGCGGTGCGCGGTGTCATCGTGGAGAACAAGAGCGGGCGGCAGGCGTTGAAGGCCGACGTGGTGGTGGACGCCACCGGGGACGCCGACGTCGCCGCGCTGGCCGGCGCCGCCATGCTGGCAGACGAGGCCCCGGAAGCGGTGGACGAGCCCACCGGGAGGGCGATTGGCAGGTGCTCCTTCCGTGCGGACCCGGAGGGCGTGGATACGGAACGCTTCGAGCGGTTCAAGGAGGAAGAGCCGGAGCGCTACAAGGAGCTGATGGAGCAGGTGGTGGCCGCCGGCGGCGTGAAGGAGCCGGGCGGCGCGGCCATCAGCTTCCGGGGCGACGCGGTGGACGCCTGGGACCTGACCCGCATGGAGATGGAGGGCTCCCGGCAGGCGCTCGTCACGCTCGAGTTCTTCCGACAGAACGTTCCCGGCTGGGAGAACGCGACCATCGGACGGCTGGCCGACCAGTTCGGCGTGCGCCTCGGACGCCGCGTGGCCGGGCTGGAGACGCTGACAAAGGAGCACGTTAAACAGGCCCGCCGCACGGAGCGGGACATCGCCCTGTTCCATGCCGGCGGGGAAGCGGCCGGCATCCCTTACGGATGCCTTGTGCCCCGCTCGGTGGACGGACTCATCATAGGAAGCCGCTCCATCTCGGTGGAGGAGGCGGCCTTCGGCAGCATCCGCCTGATCGGCACCGCCTGGGCGCTGGGAGAAGCCGCCGGCACCGCCGCAGCGCTCGCGCGGGCGGAAGGAGTAGAGCCCCGATACCTCGACGTCGCCCGACTCCGCACCGTCCTCGAAGACCAGGGCGCACTCGTGTGAGCATGGATACTTGGAGTGAGGTGACGTTTATGAAGTTGATAACGGTACTGGCGGTTCTGGCAGTTCTGCTGTTGGGCTTCCTTTTCGCCTCCGGCGCGGGGGCTGAGGAGCCGCTCGATCTGTTTCAGCTCGGACAGAGCTACCGCACGCCGATGGACATGGTGGAGGCGTTCGCGGAGGCGCGGGGGCATGATTTCCGCTACCGTGCCTACCTGCCGCCGGGGGTCTCCATCTACTGGCACTGGGCCAGGATGGACCGCACGCGCGAGATGATGGCCGACGTCAACTGCCGCGTGCTCTGCCTGGTTCCCTACTACGATTTCAAGGAGGAGAGCCCGGAGGGCGCGGCGGGGTTCTTCGGCCTGGCGCTCGAGAACAATCCCGACGTGCGAGCCTATCTGGTGGACCACTGGCCGCGCCGCGCCATGCCGATGGAGGAGAAGGAGGCGTGGATCGAGGAGAACCAGGTGAAGTTCGAGCTGATGGCCGAGACGGCCAACCGGGAACACCCCGACGCCGCCCATCCCATGCGCGTGGTGCCGCGCGCGGCGGCTTTCATGGACTTGCTGCGCCACTGCGACAAGATACCCGGCTTCACCTATCCCGCCACCGCCTATAACGACGGCGGGCACCAGTCCAATACGTCCAATTACATGTTCGCCGCCATGGAATACGCGTGGATCTTCGGCGAGTCGCCCCTGGGTCTGCCCAACTACGCCGAGAAGACGCGTAAGGGCAAGACGGAGGCGCTCTTCGACCTGACCGAGCAGCAGGCACTGGCCCTCCAGCGGCTGGCCTGGCACCACCTGACGGCACACCCCACCAGCGGCGTCGAGCCCCCCCGACACGGGGCTGTGCCGGGCACCCCGCAGGACATCGGCGTACAGGCCACACACGAGGCCGTGACCCTGACCTGGCCCGAGGTCGAACGGGGCCCGGACGTCTTCAAGTATCTGGTGAAGCGCAGCGACGGGGCGGAGTTCAGCAATGTCATCGCGCACTTCGTGGACCGTACCGCCCGGAGCGGCCGGTCCTACACCTACCGCGTCGTCGCCGTGGACTTCGCCGGCAACGAGTCCGACCCATCCGAGCCCGTGCGGGTTGACCTGCCGGTTGACCGCGTGGCCCCCGAACTGGCCGAGGTCTCCGCGGATCGCACCGCCGAGACCGTCCGGGTCATCTTCGACGAGCCCGTGGCGGAGGAGACGGCCTCCGAGTCGTCCAACTACCGGATCGAGGGTCTGGAAGTCCGCGAGGCGCGCGTGGCCGATCCGAAGACGGTGGTCCTCACCACCAGCGCCATGACCGAGGGCGAGAGCTACACGCTTCACGTCGAGGACGTGGCCGACATGGCCACAGAACCCAACGTGGCGTCCGAACTGACCGCCGAGTTCACCTTCACGCCGCCCGTGTGGACGAAATTCGACCTGGACAACTGGGACGGCACGGAGATTGACGTCGAAGGCCCGCAGGTGCGCATCACAGCCAGAGGCAAGGGCGGGTTCCGCTCCTGGAACACCTTTGATCCCCCGGCCATGGCGGGCATTTACCGCGAGATGGAGGGCGACTTCGACGTGCCGCTGGCCATCACCAGCCAGGGCCAGGTGGCCGCTACCACGGAACTGATGCCCTACCAGCGCAAGGGCAACGTGAAGACCGGCTTCGTGCTGGCCGAGAACATCGAACAGATCGGCCGGGGCAGCTATGCCACCTTTTACCTGGACGACTCCACGCGCTTCCGCATGATCGTCCACCGGAACTGGCTCATCACGGCACGCGTCATCGGCGCGGGCCTCAGCGCCGGGGACCCGCGCAAGAACCGCCAGGGGCTGGACCTGCCGGTCTGGCTCCGTTTCGTGCGCGAAGGCAGCATGCTGACCGGCTACTACAGCCTGACCGGAGTGGGCGAGGACGACTGGCAGAAGCTCGGTTCCATAGACGCGGCGAAGATGGCCGAAAAGCTCCAACTCGGCATCTTTAACATGAGCGGCGTCGAGGACGAGCATTCGACCGCCATGTTCGACCTGCGGGCCACGGGCGAGGAGAAGTCCTACACCCACGTGGGAGAGTGACGATGAAGACACTAACGCGTGGCGCGGGCCCGGCGTTCTTCACTCTTGTGTTCTACGCACTCCTGGCGGGCGTCTCCTCAAGCGTGCCGGCTGCGACGCCGGGCGAGCTGGTCATCGAGCCGCCGACGCTCCGCTGCGTGGGCTTCCACTGGGAGATCGCCGGGGACGGGAACGAGAACGCCACGGCGCGGATCGAGTTCCGCAAGCTCGGCGAGGCCGAGTGGCGCGGCGGGCTGGAATTCATGCGCGCGGGCATGGATGGCCACGAGTTCGTGGCGGGCAGCCTGTTCAATCTGGCCCCCGGGACGGCCTACGAGGCGAGAGTCACGCTCGTTGACCCGGACGGGGTCGAGGGCGAGGCGACGCGTACCGTGGAGTTCACCACGCGGACGGAGCCGACGCTTCCCGAGGGCGGAACCACCTACCACGTCTACCCTGAAGATCACGGGGGCGCAACGGCGCAGCCGGTTCTGGAGGACTGGCGCGCGGCCCTGGCCGACGCGGAGATCTCCCCGCTGGAGCCCGGCGACACGGTTGCGATGCACTCCGGTGAATACCGGCTCGCCCCGAATTTGGACGCGGTCCGGACGCGTCCGGTCAATCAGGTCTCCACCGCCTCGAAGCCGCGTATGCCCGAGGGCGGCAGCACCTGGCACGTTTACCCCGTGCGCTACAGGGGCGAGAAAGAGGAGCCGGTTGTCAGGCTGAACCACTACCAGACGCCGATCCTGAACCTGGACCGCCGGAGCGGCGAGCAGATCGTGAAGCCCGGCGACACGGTCCTGTTTCACGCCGGCACCTATAAGGTGGATAAGTATGACTACCGCGATCGGCTCTTCCAGGGGCCGAAGTGGGGCGTCTGGTGGTTCCGCCGCGGCGGCGAGCCCGGCAGGCCGGTGCTGTTCAAGGCCGCCGGTGACGGCGAGGTGATCTTCGACGGCGACGGCAACTACGCCATCTTCGAGCTGGCCGCCA
>CAYVBE010000084.1:0-16045 GCA_964448935.1 uncultured candidatus Brocadiaceae bacterium | reverse complement strand
CGCAGCGGTGATCCGGAAAGGACAACAGAAAACCGATAATTGAATGACCCTGGGCACAACCACTGCTGTTGATGCCGCAGCTCTTGCGGATTACAATTCTGTCACTTTTGCCACCGACAGTGGCTCCGGTTGCCGCAAGTCTTGAAAGGAGCGGGAACTGAAAGGTCTGTTGGAAGAGCTGTACAACCGCTACAACACTCGAGGATACGCCCGGCACGACCCGGTATCTTTTGCGTATGACTATGAAGACCGACTGGATGCGGAGGTCGTGGGCTTTGTGGCTGCCATGCTGGCTTACGGGAGTCTGGGGCAGATTATGGCTTCCGTTTCGGACGCACTGGAGCGACTCGGAGGGGAACCGTATGCGTTTTTGACGGAGGCGGAGGTGGGGGAGCTGGCGGACGCGGCGCGAGGGTTTACCCATCGCTTCGTGGACGGGCGGCAGTTCGGGTATCTGCTGGAGCGGTTGAAGGGGGTGCTGTGCGCGCACGGGTCGCTGGAGGCCTGTTTCAGCGTGCACGACCGGCCGGTGGAGCGAACGATCCTGCCCGGACTGCGGGGGCTGGCGGCGGAATTGCGCGGACCAGGGGACCGGCTGTCCCACCTGGTGGCCGACCCGCACAGGGGAAGCGCGTGCAAGCGCTGGCACCTGTTCCTGCGCTGGATGGTGCGGCGGGACGAGGTGGACCCCGGCATCTGGCAGGGCGTTGACCCCGCGCGCCTGGTGGTGCCGCTGGACACGCACATGTGGCGGGTCTGCCAGGGGCTGGGGCTGACGGACCGCAAGACCGTGGGCCTGAAGGCGGCGCTGGAGGTCACCGAAGGGTTCAGGGAAGTGTCGCCCGCCGATCCGGTGAAGTACGATTTCGCGCTGATGCATGCGTCCGTGGAGGCCGATCCGGCGCTGCAGCGCATGCTGACGGGCGGCGCGTCCGCTTGAAACCACACGGGAGTTGCGGTCACAATGTTGCGCTTCGCTAGAATCGCGTTGTTTGAACCGGGAAAAGACTCCGATGATTGTCAGGGAACGCGCTTACGCCCGAGTGGGATTCGTGGGCAATCCGTCCGACGGATATTACGGCAAGACCATTGCCTTCACGATCGGCAACTTCTTCGCCGAGGTGCTGCTCTACGAAAGCCCGGAGCTGGAGCTGCGGCCCGGACCGCAGGACCACGCCGTGTTCGAGAGCATGGACGACCTGGTGGAGAACGTGCACCGCACCGGCTACTATGGCGGCGTGCGGCTGCTGAAGGCGGCAGTGAAAACCTTCGACAGCTACTGCCGGGAGCGGGACATCGAACTGCCGGACCGCAACTTCACCGTCCGTTACAGCACCAGCATACCGCGCCAGGTGGGCCTGGGCGGGTCGAGCGCCATCATCACGGCGGTCATGCGCGCACTGACCAGGTTTTTTCAGGTCGAGATACCGCTGGAGGTGCTGCCGAACGTGGTGCTGAGCGCCGAGACCGAAGAGCTGGGGCTGACGGCCGGCCTGCAGGACCGCGTGGCCCAGGCATACGGTGGCGTGGTGTACATGGACTTCGACGAGCAGCACATGAAAAAGCACGGGCACGGACGCTATGAGCGGCTGGAGCCCGAGCGCGTGCCGCCCGTCTACGTGGCCTACCGCCAGGACCTGAGCAAGGAAAGCTCGATGGCGCACATCCACGTGCGGGAGCGCTACGAGTTGGGCGAGCCAGAGGTGGTGCGGACGATGGCCGAGATCGCGTCCCTGGCCGATATAGCGCGCGCCCTGATGCGGAGCGGTGACCACGAGGAGCTGGCGCGGACGATTGACCGCAATTTCGATCTGCGCTCCCGCATCTTTGACATACGACCGGAAGACCGGCGGATGGTGGACCGCGCGCGCCAGGTGGGCGCGTCGTGCAAATTCTGCGGCTCCGGCGGGGCGGTTCTTGGCACCTACGATGGCGAAGAGATGCTGGAGGCACTGCGTTCGGCGATGGAGGGGGCAGGCTACCGGTTCATCACACCTGAAATAGCGCCCAATCACAACTGAGGGCCGGGTGGACTGCTGAGTGCTCTGGCACGCAAGTTGGATGATGTATACTCGGGCGACACCGTGCCGCCTTCTTCTGCTGTAGCTAGATCCTCTCCGAGCGGGAAGAGTTGTAGGTCAAAACGTCCTCCCACAACTCCGCACACAACGCCTCGACACCTCGCCGTGAGAGCCGCCCAAAACGGTAGCAGTACTTCAGAGTAAACATCAACTATTCCACCGCCGGCCGGTCCTGCCGGGCAGGCATCCGCTCCTCATCCCACCGTTCCCACTCGCCCAGCAGGCGCCGTCCTTTCGAGCCGCTGAAACTGACCGTCTCTACGCCCATCTCTTCCAGACGATCTCTGCCCTCCGTGCTGGTGTAGCCATCGTCGGTGTTCACCAGGTCGGGCACCCGTCCGGTAGCTTCCGCCCCCCATCCACGGCACCGATAAGCTGTGGCGCATCGGCCGCGTTATCCTTGACAACACGGCAAAGGCGTGTACCGTATGTGGCAAGGTCGGAGCGATCAAGCACGAGTCCAGATACCGGGTATGAGACTGAAAGAACTTGGGACGTCGGGACAAAACCTTGAAAAGGTTTTTAACCCGGTAACCCTGGAGCGCCTGTCTCTTTGTGACTTTCGCTGCGGCCTTTTCCCATACGACACCCGCTTTTTTCATCGCAGAGGCGCGAACGAGGCAGACAACGGCACAAGTGGCGAACGGCACGGTTGGGCCAGGACCCTCGGCTCGTTTTTGCAGCGGAATCTTGACAGCATCCGAAATTGGCCCCGTTTCACCTATGCATGCCCCACGAGAGGAGTTCAGCCATGCACAGAGAGGTACTCATCACCATCGCCGCCTTTGTCGTCCTCGGTGTCAGCGTCGCCGAGGCGGCGCCCACGAAGCCGGCGACTGAGGTGCTCCTGCTTTCGGATGATGCCGTCTCGATCACGGATGCGAACCCGAGCGTCTGCCAGGGCATTCACGTGGGCCTGACCCCAAAGGGTTTCGGCGAGATCGCGGAGGCAGCGGGGATGACGGTCGCTGAAGTCTGGCGGAAAGGTTTCGGCTTCTGGACATTCTCGGACGACCCGGAGGAGGATTACGTTTCTCCCGCCCTGCCGGAGCCGATCCGCACACCGCGCACCCTCGGCTCGGCCGTGGGCCCCTGGGCGGCGCACGCATACAAGAAAGCGGGCCGCCACACGTTGCGACTGCAGTACCATGTTGGCTCGTCTGAATTCAACTTTTCGGCAACGATCAACGTTCAGGCGATCGGCTGGGTGACAAGAAAGGTCGGCGTCTGTTCGGCAGAGCCGGCTGCCCTCGCTGCGCGTGTACCGGACGAGCTTCCCGGGGCCGTCGTATCTGAACAGTACTCCGATCCTGCGGCCGCGCTCGCGGCGCTATCGGCCGGGACCATAGATGCCCTCGTCTTCCAGGGCGGCGAAGAATTCGCCTATCAAGCGGCGCCCAGAAGCCCAGGTTTGCCCGACGATTCGATTGTCTGGACCATCGGCTCGGGTCGGGCTGTTCTCCGGCCCCAATTCGATGACGGCAGCACGGTGGCTCGGCTGGGATACACGAGCCTCTATCCAATCTATATTGCTGACAGCAACCAACTCGCAGAAGACGGCCAGACCGACTTTCCCACAACGGAGGATCTGACGGGCAAGAAGATCGCTGTGTATGTGAACGGCGCGCGGATACCCCCAGCCGACTACACCGTGACACCGAACGCCATTCGATTCACCGTCGGGCGATCGGCGGGAAACCGCGTTGTCGCCATCCGGCTCAGGACTAACGGCCAGATTCACGGCGCGAGCTATGGGTACTCCCCGATCTCTATTCGCGGAAGCAGTTTCATCATCAAGGGAATCGAAATCCGATCCGGCTACGACCCGGCCAACCCCTCGATGTTTGAACTCGATGATCTCAAGACGTGGGACACAAGCGTCCATACCAACGGATTTGGCATCGGATCGTGGAGTGATGCACCCCACGACGTGACGCTTTTTGACTGCGGCGCCTTCGGCGTGCAGGACGGGATCGTCACGAGCCGTAACCCGCTCAAGGGTTTGTACCTGGTCGGCGTCGAGATTGAGAACTATCACCGCTACGCAATCTGGGGGTCGCGTGCGCGGCTCTTCTCGGCGATCGGGTGCAGGATCGAACAGCCGGCAGATACGGTGAACGTCTCGGACGACCGCGGATACGGAACGGCAAACCTGCCCGGCGTCCCGAACCGCGTCGAACAGGGATCTTACCGCAGCGCGGACGATGAGCAGACCCTCTTTAACCGCTCGATCCTCACGACTCGCGGAAGCTGGGCGGGCCGGGGCGTAGACCAGCCTATCTTCCGGTTCTGTTCGAGCCAGAAGCCCGGGCAATCGTGGGCTGTGACGGAAAGTCTGCTCACCGGTGGGGCAACGATGGTGACCACCAACATGGGGGGTTCCGGCGTGCATCCGCGGCACGGTCACCGATTCTTCGGCCACAACTGGGTGCAGATGGCAAGGTCGGGTCACGCCCTGACTTCGCGCGGAGGGACCAGTCGCGGCAATGTCTATGTCGTCTTCGGTGAAAACCGCGGAAGGGACCTCTCCGTTTTCGGCGGCGGCCAGAAAACACTGCCCTATGCGCGAAGCATTGACCTTGCGGTGTCCGGAGTCTACTCGGTGCGCGACACCTTCGCGATCATGGGCTCACGCCGGGACCGGGCGTTTGCGATCGCGAATCGGTTCCAGATCGGTTGGCCCGGGATCCGTTTCCTGTGCAGCAACGGACCGGTGGCACTGGAGAAAGACGCCCCCTCCGTCGAGGTGCCGGTCCGCAAACCCAGGAGGGGCTGGCGAAACCGCTCGCGCTTCCGCGTCTGGACCGGAGCCACGGAGAAAACGGCCACCAGCTTCGAGAGCGCGTCGGCGCAGGCTGCGGTCTACAATGTCGTCCCCGCGCTCACCGAGAGTCACAGCGGCGAACCCGTGACCATTTCACGCGTGGATGGCAAGGATATTCCGGCAGGGACCACATTCTGGCTCAGCGCCACGGCGACCCCGTATGAGATCGGCTACGTGATGGAAGCCAATGGAGCCCTGCGGGCCACGACCCCGGCCGATGACGCCTTCCCGGTGGACAATTGCGAGATGTGGATTCCCGAGGCGACGCTGGTGGACCCGCTGATCCTGATCGCCGACCCGGAAGCCTGGTCAGAGGTCCGGATCAGGGAGACCGACCCACCGCTCAAGGTCCCGGCCGAGACGGACGCTTACCTGCCGGCCGCGTGGGCGCCGCTGGACAGGACCATGGGACTGCGCCCGCTCGCGGGCTCCCCGGCGCTCGGAGCAGGCACGCCGAATACGGCGTGGCGGGACTTCCTGGGCGCGCCCCGGCCGCAACCGGGTTCGCTCGGCGCGCTGGAGGCGCAAACCGTGCTGCCCGACGAAAGCGCTCTGTTCTTCCCGCCCGCAGCGCCCACGGTGGCATGGGCCGACACCCGTTTTGCCATTGGTGACACGATCACAAACAGAACCCACCTGAAGGTAACGATGCCGGAAGTCAGGGGCAATCCGCCGCTGCCGCACCTGACATCTGCCGATGCTCGGATACACCTTGAGCGCGGAGGCAGTGCGACGATGGAAACCAGCGTCAACATCCAAAAAGGCGACCGGCTGACGCCCGTGCTGGAATGGAGCCACTTCACGCTCGGCTGGCGGAGAGCCACAGGGATTCCGACCCAGAAGTGAGGAGACTTCGCGGGCCTCTTCGATCTGGCAGACAGCAAGACGCAGCGGTTGGAGGCAATGGCCCACTCGGGGGAGCCGATGAGCCGGCGTGAAGACGCCGCCTGGCGCAAAAAGCACCAACCGGCGAGGTCCGGCGGGGGCAGAAACGAGGGGAGACGGCAAGCGCATTGATCAGGTGATCAGTTGAGCAGGTGCCCGCGGGCCGCCCTGCGGGCGGCCGGTCCATTGTGCAGGCTACGGCGCGATACAGTCTAATTGGGAAGAATCCAGCGGATTCTTCAAGCTGCTTCAGCAGCCTGCTCTCCTGCTCTACCATTTTCTTGCGTACACAAAAAAATGGTAGCGGGGACCAACTTCGTAACCGAAGCGCGACCAGAACCCGAACAGACCCACCTCATCGACTACCCGGAAATCCGTAAGCGCAGCGCATAGCAGAGCACATCGAGGCGTTCGAGTCTCTGTACACAGCACGGCTGTCATGCCGAACACAGCCGGTCAACTCTGCCCAGAGCGCCGTGCAGCCCCTGCCAGTGCGCCAGACAACGAAACGTCCGCTCGAGCACCGGGACGAGCCGGATAGACAAGTAGTATCCGCATGCCGTGTCTCTCTTTCGTGCTCCTGTCCTTCCGCTTGCCTCCTTTCCGATGCCGGGTTATACTGTCGTGCCTGGTTGCTACATCTCCCAAGGCATAGTGCGTATGTGCATGGACGAGTGTGGACAAGAGGAGAACTGGCAGTTAGCATACTACGAGAGACTTGCGGCCGATCTTCGGCGATACCGCGACTACCGCTGGAAAATCCCGATCTGGACTGCGACCTTCATGGCCGCTATGGCCTCTACGGGTACGCACGTTCCCCTTCCCGTCCCAGTGCGAATCGTTGGGGCATTGCTGGCCTCGCTTGCGGCACTATTCTCCGTCTGGAATCTCCACCGTTGTTACGACGCATATGCAAACCACAAGAGGGAACTGGACCGTGTGGAACGCACTCACGTTCGACAGATTCGGAGGGGAAGGAAGCCATCCGGCCATTCCGTCTGGTACCGACTGTATGCGCAGCAGGCATCCATCATCCGACACCGATACGCTGACCGTGTCGCCCAGCAAAGACAGGCGCGCCATAAGACTCTCCGGGCTTGCCGGCGCTGTAAGGGCTTTGTGGCACTGATCTGGCCGAAGTGGCATATCGACGTGCCGTGGGAGCACAAGGTGTTCCGTCTCGCGTGGATGACGCTGATAGTCGCCATGACCGTCTTTGCTGTATGGGTGCTGTTGGTTGCAGAACGTGGGCGGTCACGTAGAGCAGCCAAGGACATGCGGCGGGGAACTGTGGAAATACTTATCCACTCGTGCCCGGATAGCGTAGAATCACCGCGATGTGTTGCCGCAACGGCCTCTCCACCCCGCCACCCGGCGGGAGGCGATCAACCGAGTCGCGCCAGCGACACCGTGGTACTCGCGTGCCTGCTGCAACCCGAGCCGAACGGATAGGAGGTCGCTACAATGCGCTTAGAGCACGAAGGAGGAATCGGGGTAGGGAGTTGCCCGGAATGCGGTGGCGGACTTATAGTAAAGGCGGACTTCTTAGGAACCGAGTTCTACGTGTGCCCTTCATGCGGATACCGAACGGTCGTAAGCACGTTCGAACAGATCTGCAATTGGGCCGGATGCCTTTTTCTTGTTGGGCTTGCCTTGGGGCTAATTGCTCTGCTCCAATCATGTTGACAACTCCGTGGAGATGCATGACAGTTTGAAGGCCATGCTATCCCCCTTTAGTTTGCGCCGTCTTTGCCGAAGCGCGTGTTCCTCCAAGGCTTGCTCCCCTCGCCTTTCCAAAGCACGCCCCCGAAAAACAGCAACGCTCTCTCACAAAGACTGGTACATGGAATGGGGGCACGCCAGTCTGGACCTCAGCCCGAGGTGAACGGGTAGCTCTCCCGACTTCGAGCAAGCCGGGAAACCGCGCATCTCTGCCGGATCCCGTCACGCAGAGCAGTCTGCCAGTTGGGCACGTATAACCCCCACCGCTTCTCGAAGCCCGAGTGCCTGAAGGGGAAGGGCAAACGAAGACGGCAAAACGGCCGGGAAGGGAGCGTCCTGGGACGGCGAACGGCTTGGGCGGATGCAGCGATGGACTACGTGTGGATTGGGGCACGGCAGAAACGGCGAACGGCAAGAGAGTAGAAAGTAGAGAGGAGACCGCAGGAGAGCGGCAAATCTGTGGTGCTCACGGGCTCCGGTCGGCAGCGTCCGTTGCCGTTCTCTCCTGCTCTACCATTTTTTTGCGTACATAAAAAAATGGTAGCGGGGGGGGGATTCGAACCCCCGACCTTCAGGTTATGAGCCTGACGAGCTTCCTGACTGCTCCACCCCGCGACCGTTCTATTATGAGTATAGCGCCCCGCCCGGATTCTGTCAAATTCCGGCCCCCTTTCGGCACACACTGTGCATGGAAAAGGCGGGCCCGGAGTTCAGCGGAGGCCGGTCTTTTCCCGGACCTCTTCTATGGTGGCCTCGGCCACCTTGCGGCACCGTGCGGCGCCTTCGGCCAGGGTCTGGCGCAGGTCGCCGGGCTCGGCGGTCAGTTCCTCGTAGCGCTCCCGGATGGGGCTTAGCTCCGCGTGCATGTTCTCGGCCAGGCGCTTCTTGCAGTCAACGCAGCCGATGCCGGCCGTCCGGCAGCCTTCGGCGCTCCACTCGATGTCTTCCGGTGGCGAGAAGGCGTTGTGCATGGTGAAGATGTTGCAGATTTCCGGGGTGCCGGGGTCGTCGCGGCGCACGCGGGCCGGGTCCGTGGCGGCGGTGCGGAGCTTCTCCCACATCTCCTCCGGCTCTTCGAGCAGGCCGATGTAGTTGTCCAGGCTCTTGCTCATCTTGTTCTTGTTCTCGACGCCCATCAGCCGGGGCACGTCGCTGTAGAGCGGCTGCGGCTCGGGGAAGGTGTCGCCGAAGCGGGTGTTGAACCTCCGGGCCACCTCGCGGGCGAACTCCAGGTGCTGGGTCTGGTCTTCCCCCACCGGCACGACCTCCGCCTTGTAGAGCAGGATATCGGCCGCCATCAGCACGGGGTAGGTGAACAGGCCGGCGTTGGTGTGGCCCTTAACTTTGTCGCTTTTCTCTTTGAACTGCGTCATGCGGCTCAGGTCGCCCATGGCGGCGCAGTTCATCAGTATCCAGCACAGCTCGGTCACGAGGGGGACATGGCTCTGGACGAACAGCCGGCAGCGCTCCGGGTCTAGCCCGGCGGCGATGTTGATGGCGGCCGTCTCGAACACACGCTCCCGCATGGCGTCCGGCTCGTAGGGCACGGTCATGGCGTGCAGGTCAACTACGCAGAACGTGCAGTCGTATTGCTCCAGCATGTTGACCCAGTTGCGGATGGCGCCGACGTAGTTGCCGATGTGGACGATGCCCGTGGGCTGGATGCCGCTGAAAACTTTCTTTTTCTCACTCATGATTTCTTCCGTGGTGTGCTCGTGGGATCGGTAAGGGCAAAAGGGCCAAGGTACACGTCTCGGCGGGGATGTCAGCCGTGCTGCGCTGACGGCTCCCGATGCCGGATGGTGTGGGAAGCACACCAACAGGGGCACGGCTTCCCCGGGAAGGGCATGCTGCCGGCGGTCTGTTTGCTGGCAAGCTTCATGACAACTCGTGCGGCCTATCGGATTAATTCGGCGGTGGTCAGCCCTGCCCGTTCAACTCATGGCGGATTTCTTGGAGTTCCCGCGCGTTTATCTCGTCGAGCGGCTTGCCCCGCTTATCCACTTCCTCATTGAAGCGAACGGCCGTCTCGGTCATCCGCTCGTGGGTCTCCTGCGAGCCGCCGTAGAGGCGGAAGTTCTTCCCTTTGGTAATCCGCGTCTCCTCGTCCTGGCCGTCGAAGGCCACGCCGAGCAATCCGCGGATTCCCAGTGGTGATTCATCCTTTGGTACGTCAGTCATCGGTGCTCCGGGTCTGTAGTTCTCGCTCCGCCCATAATCGTACAGTAACGGGCCGGTTGTGTCAAAAAGAGTCACAGTTCGCGGAAATAGAAGACCTGGCGGCCCACCTCCTCGAATCCGAACGAGGGGTAGAGTTTGCGCGTCTTGTAGTTCTGCTCCAGGGTCTCGATCCGCACGTACTCCAGCCCGCAGTCGCGGAAGTGGTCCAGTGCGGCGCTCAGCAGCGCCTTCCCCACTCCCCGGTCCTGGTGGTCCGGGTGGACGGCCATGTTGGCCACGTGGCCCAGGGACCTGGTCCGATAGACGCGACCGCAGAGGTAACCCACCACCTCGCCGTCTATCTGGGCGACCAGCGTGTGCTCGGGGTTTCGGGCCAGGTCGTAGTCCACACCGGCGCACTTGCGTTCCTGCCAGGTGCTGCCGGCCAGCTCGCCGAAGTGCTGCTCGATGTTCCAGTCCAGGCAGAAACCGCCGAAACCTGCGGCCGTGATGCGCATAACGGCCTCGCGGTCGCGCCTGCGGTATTTGCGGATACGACACTCCTGTCCCATCGGACGTCTTCCTCATGCCGTTGAGCGCGGCCGGAGCCGCGCGGTCAGTCGTCCAGTCGCACCGTCACGGATTCGCCCGGGCCGTGCGCTTTGAGCCCCTCGTAATCCTCAACGCGTCCGACCACATTCACCGGAGAGGCGGGGACGATCTCCTCGGCGGACGGGCTCATGGGCGTCTTGCCGTAAAAGATGCAGAAGCAATTGCCCGCCGGCCAGAAGGCCAGGTCTCCCTTGCTGACGGTGTCGCGGGCGTTCTCGGGGCCCGTCTCCACGGGGATCTCGAAATATATCTCGTCGCCCCATTGCCTGGCGATGGACTCCAGCGGGAGCGCATCCACGATGCGCGCGCACGTCTCCGGGGAATGCTCGTCGCTCAGCACGCCGCGGAACTCGTCCCCGCCCACCTCAATGACGATCGAATGCACGGTATTCTCCTGTCTCGGGAAAGTCTCGCCCGGTGGACGGTTATAACGGAAGGTAGCGGGCCGGTTCAACGCCTTAGGGCCAAAAAAACACCCCGACCGGGAAGGCCGGGGTGTGTGGACGGCAATCGTAGTGAATGCTTCCTTACGCCGAGAGTTCGCGCGCGAGGTCCACGGCGGAGGCGGCGTCGGGAGCGTAGCCGTCGGCGCCGATCTCGTCCGCGTAGTCCTGCGTGATGGGCGCGCCGCCGATCATGGTCTTCACATCCAGTCCGGCTTCCTTGATGGCCTCAATCACGGTGGCCATCTGCGGCATAGTGGTGGTCAGCAGAGCCGAAAGGCCCAGGATCTCGGCTTCGTTCTCCTGTACCAGTTCCACGAAGCGCTCGGGGGGGACGTCAATGCCGGCGTCCACGACCTTCAGGCCGCCGCCCTTCAGCATCATGCCCACCAGGTTCTTGCCGATATCGTGCAGGTCGCCCTTGACGGTGCCCAGCACGATGGTGGCGGCGGGCCTGGCGCCACTCTCGGCCAGCTTCGGCTCCAGCGGATCCATCCCGGCATTCATGGCGCGGGCGGCGATCAGGACCTCGGGCACGTAGAATTCGTTGTTCTTGAACTTGCGGCCCACCACGTCCATGCCCGCGATAAGACCCTCGTCCAGGATGGTCTGCGGATCAACGCCCTCGTCGAGCGCTTCCTCGACCAGCGCAACTACCGTGTCACGATCGCCCTTGATGAGGGCTTCCGCCAGAGCTTCCATGTCGGCCATGGTCCACTTCTCCGTAGGTCAGGAGTACTGAAAAATAACGTTCGCAGACTGTGCACTAAGCAAGCAGTCTACCAATCGCTCGCACCGGCTGTCAAAGCCGGGGCCGGGCTATTCTTCCGGGTTTTCGGCCTCGGCAGGCCCGGTTGCAGGTTCGGTGGTTTCGCGCGGCGGCTCGGGCTCTGCCTCCGGCGGCGGTTCGGGCAGGCTGAGCGTCTTCCCCTGTCTGAGGTCCCTCACGCGACCGCGGGCTACCTGCATCATATCCTCGTCGCCGTCTTGTTCGACGAATGTCTCGTAGGCGCTGACGGCCTCCTCCACCTGGCCGGCCAGCTCGCGGCAGCGGCCGGCGTCTATGTAGAAGAAGGCGGCGCTCTGCTCCGCAAGCCGCGTGTACTGCTCCGCCGCTTTGTCGTACTGTTCGGTGGCCTCCAGCACGGCCGCGTAGCCGGGCAGCGCGGCGTCGGCCGCTTCACTCTTCGGGAAGCGTTTAAACAGTTCTTGATACGCTTCGGCGGCTTCCTGCCACCGGCCCTGGTTGGCCAGCGCAGAGCCCAGCAGGTTGAGAGCCCAGGGCGCGGCGGAGGTGCCGCCTTCGGCCACCTGGCGAGCGGGCGCCAGGTAGTCGGTCTCCGCTTCCGGCGGGATTCTGGCCAAAAGCGCGCCGGAGGGCATCCCGCTCAGCGCGCCCCACGCCTGCTGTTCCATCGCGCTCTTCTGCGCGACGTGCCAGCGGTAGGACAGCACGGCCACCAGAAGGACGCCCAGGACGAGCGCTATCTGCAGGCCGCGCTCGCGCAGGAAGCCGAAGAGGTTCAGGAGCGCCTCGGTTATCTCGTCATGCTCGGGCGCGCGTTCCTGGTCTTGTCGCTGCTCACGCATAGGGAATCCCATCGGCAAAAGGGGAAGACAGGGATTATACCGGAGGCGCCGGCGGGGTGCAAATCAGTGGCCCGTGCCGAATTCCTCCTCCACCTGCTCCATCAGCCGGCGCCCGGACGCCTCGCTTTCCGTGCCCGTGGCGACGAACAGGCCCTCATGCGGCAGCGCGCGGAGTATTTCCATCAGGTCGCGCGCCGGGCAGCCGATGTAGAGGCACTTGCCGGCCTCCAGCACCCGCCGGCACAGGCCGGTCCATTCCCGCATCGGCTTCGCGCCGGCGCCGGGAGTCCACTGAATGCCGTCCAGCTCCCCCACCTCCAGCAGATACGGCAGGTTGCCGATGGCGATGGGACCGTCCAGGTGATAAAGCGAGTTGTCCAGGTAATCGGCCAGTTCCCGGATGTCGTCCAGGAAGAACTCCGCGAACATCTCCGGCGATATCAGACCCGAGAAATCATTCTGCAGCGCGGTGTAGCGGCCGCGCGAATAGGCGTGCAGCCACGTGGTGTGGCCGTCCTGGAACTTCTCTATCTGACCGCAGTATTCGTCCACGATCTCCTTGTAGATGCGCGTCAGGTCGCGCATGATGCGCTGGACTTCGTCGGGTTTGTCGTACAGGTCCAGGGCCAGCCTGTCCGGGTGCCGCAACGCGGCCAACGAGTCCCCGCCGCCGTGTAGGTCGGGCACGCCCACCAGAAAGTGCCCTTCCCCGGCCTCGCCCAGGGCGTCAATCAACTCGCACATCAGACGCCACCAATCGTTCGATCGGTCGAACTGCGGAGTGAATTCGGCCAGGTCGTCCACGCACGGCTCCACCCACGACGTTCCGTCGTCCACGAACCTTAGGTCCGCCCCGAGGAAGGCGGAGAAGGAGTCCGGCCCCAGGTTCGGCAGCACGAACGGCAGGCTGTCGCCCAGGTAACAGGTGTTCTCGGTACTCCAGACGGCCTGATTGCGCTGGTACTCGACGTCGGTCCACCGGGCGCGGACGGTGTCCGGAACGGGAAAATCGCGGGGAGTCTGCTCGTCCCGCGGGCAGGTGATGGCCACCAGCGGCCGGTCCGGCACCTCGCCCCGCCAGTAGGCGTCAAAACGTTCCTTGCGAAGCTCAAAATCAATCCGCTCCAGCGGTGTCGGCATGGTCGTCTCCAGCAGAGAACACAGCGCAACGGGCTAAGGACCGCAGATTATACCGGACGAGGCGCTGCAGGCAACCGCCGGCCTGTCATTGCAGGGGGCCGCAGGCCCCGGCGGCAATCTCGCCGTTCTCTGCGGCGGACGACCGGCGAACGCACTTGAAACGGCCCCTGCCACCGCATATCGTAAGCGCTCACAAACAACGATGGCACTTATTCGGACAAAGACACGATGGCAGACGGCAAGGAGACACACTGGACGGTCGGCATCACTGACTACATCCAGCCCCCGGCGGATATCGAGCAGCAGGCCTTTCCGGAGGCCGAATTCGTGTTCCTGGGCGATACCGCAGAGGACGGTCGCTCGTGGCGTGCGGCGGATGCGCTGCTGGTCTGGCACTACCCGATTGATGACGACCTCATCCCGTTTCTGCAGAACTGCAGGATCGTCATCCGCTACGGCGTGGGCTATGACACGGTTGATGTGGAAGCCCTCACCGGCGCGCACATCCCCTTCTGCAACACGCCCGATTACGGCACCGAGGAGGTGGCCGACGCCGCCTGCGCCATGATCTTAGCCCTCCAACGAAACACGGTGCGCTACGACCGTGCCTGCCGCTGTTACGAGACCGGCTGGCAGGAGCACCGTCTGAAGTCGCAGCAGCGAACCTCTGCGTGCTGCGTCGGCATAATCGGCGTGGGCCGTATCGGCACGGCCGTGGCGCTGCGGCTCAAGCCGTTCGGTTTCCGCTTGCTCGGCTATGACCCCTACAAGCCGTCCGGACACGAGAAGGCCGTCGGATACGAACGCACGCGCTCGCTGGGAGACCTCTTGTCGCAGGCGGACATCGTCACCATCCACTGCCCGCTCACCGAGGAGACGCGGGGCATGGTGAACGGTGCATTCTTCGACGCCATGAAGGCCGGCGCATCGCTGGTCAACACGGCGCGTGGCGGCCTGCTGAAGGACCTGGATTGCCTGGAGGAAGCGCTACGGACCGACCACCTGGCGTCGGCCGCCATGGATGTCCTGCCCTCCGAACCGCCCGAAGACCATCCGCTGCTGTCCTCCTGGCGACGCGATGAACCGTGGCTGCGCGGCCGCCTGATCGTCAACCCCCACGTGGCATGGTTCTCCCAACAGGGATGGGGCGAGATGCGCTACAAGGCCGCCGAGACCGCACGGATATGCCTGCTGGAGGGCGCACTGCGCAATCAGATACTACCCGACGGACCAGTCGTGCGGTAGGCGGGCACAACTGAACAAGATCATGGAGAGAACAATGTCCAAGGACCCCATGAATTCCCGCGAGCGGTGGCTGGCGGTGCTTGCCGGCGAACTGCCGGACCGACTGCCCATGGACTACTGGGCTACCTGGGAGGCCACCCAGAAGCTCCTGGCGCATCTCGGTTGCGAGAACCGGGACGAGGCACTGCGGAGACTGCACGTGGACAACCCCATCCACGTCAACCCGCGCTACGTCGGCCCGCCCGTGCCGGAGGACGAAGACGTGCACGGCTGCCGATACCGTCGGGTCGAATATGAGGGCGGCACCTACCGCGAGTGCATCCACAATCCGCTGGCGGAGTGCGAGTCGGTCGAGGAGATCGAGGCCGCCTACGAATGGCCGTCCATCGAGTGGTACGACTTCAGCGTGATTCCGGACCAGGTGGACGGCAAGGACGACCGGCCGGTGCAGGGCGGAGGGTCGGAGCCGCTGCTGACGTACAAGAACATGCGCGGGCAGGAGCAGGCGTTCATGGACCTGGTCCTCAACCCGGACATGGTGCATTACTGCCTGGACCGTCTGTTCGACTTCCGGTACGAGTACACGCGGCGCATCTACGAGCAGATACCCGGGCGGGTGGACTTCTCTTACGTGGCCGAGGACCTGGGCTCGCAGCACGGCCTGCTGATGTCACGTGAGCACATCCACGAGTTCCTCCTCCCCCGGATGAAACGCATGATGGACCTGGCGCACGAAGCGGACGTGGCGGTCTTCTGTCACACCGACGGCTCGGTGATGGACATCATCCCCGACCTGATCGAGACCGGCATAGATGTCCTGAACCCCATCCAGTGGCGTTGCGAGAACATGGACCGCGCGGGGCTGAAGAGGCGCTTCGGGAATGAGCTGATCTTCCACGGCGCCATGGACAACCAGCAGACGCTGGCCTACGGGAGCGTGGAGGACGTGCGGCGGGAAGTCGAGGATAACATCCGGATACTCGGCGAAGGCGGTGGCTACATCTTGGCGCCATGCCACAACATCCAGGCCATCAGCCCGCCGGAGAACATCGTGGCCATGTACGAGCGCGCATACGAACTGGGGTGGTATTGAAGCGCGAGCGTCTGCTATAATCGTAGTCCTTCCGACGGTCGGGGCGTAGCGCAGCCTGGCTAGCGCGCGTGGTTTGGGACCACGAGGTCCCCGGTTCAAATCCGGGCGCCCCGACCAACTTTTCGCAGCTGCGAAAAGTTGGTAGAGCAGGAGAGCAGTAGAAAGGAAAAAGTCGAGAACGGCAACGGACGCTACCCCAAGTTCCGCAGTTTAGCAGAAACTCCGGTTTTTTGGACTTTTTTTGGGGGCG
>CAYVBE010000083.1:0-16247 GCA_964448935.1 uncultured candidatus Brocadiaceae bacterium | reverse complement strand
GGCCCACCGGCGCTCCGGCTGAACCCGTAAAATCAAGTGTTATGAACCACTAGCCGCTGAGCCTGCGGTGCCGGACCCGGCGCGGCACGTGGATATGTGGTGGGGGACGGGCCCCGGCGGAACGGGCCACAATCCCGGGCCCCAGGTGCCCTGGGGCGCCATCTTTCCGGGGCCGGCCACCTTCAACCCGGACACCGATTTCAGCGGCTACCATCCGGATTTCCCCACCCGGGGTTTCACACAGGAGCGGCTGGTGGGTTTCTACGGGCCGACTGCGTATGGATACCCGCTGATCACGCCCTCTGTTGGCGTCCAGACAGCCGTGGAGGACCGGGCCTCCGAGAGGGCCGAGGAGCACGCCGAGGTCGGCTACTACCGGATGAAACGCGCGAAAGACGGCATCACTACCGAGATTACCTCCGACCATTACACGGCGATCTACCGGTTCACTTTCCGGAAATCACGCCGGTCCACCGTCTGTCTCGACCTCTCCTACACCCAGGACGGCGACGCCCGCGAGAAATACCCCGGCGAGACAAAGTCCGGCGTCGACGATGCGGAGATCCAACTCGACCGGGCCCATGCATCCATGAGCGGTTTCATGAAGAACGGCCGCGGGGGTGCCCCGGTCTATTTCCACGCCCGCTTCAGCAAAAAACCCGTCGGCGTGGGTGTCTGGCATGGCGGGGACGTGATGGAAGGAACCCCTTTCCTTGAACTGCAGAAAGGCGAGCGCGGAGGAGGCTATGTCACCTTCGACACCCGGGACGGTGAGCCGGTGCTGATGAGCATAGCCCTTTCCTACCGCAACCCGGATGCGGCGGCGGAGTTTATCCGGGAGGAGATACCGGACTTCGACTTCGAGGGCACACGTGAAAAGTGCCGTGCCGCGTGGAACCGAGCGCTGAGCCGGGTCACCGTCGAGGCTCCGGAGGCTATGGCACAGGAACGCACGTTCTTCTACACCACGCTTTACCGCGACCTGCAGAGCCCGCGTGACCGCACCGCCGACTGCCCGTGAGAATCCGACTTGCCGCTCTACGACGACGTGATCAACACGTGGGACACCTGGCAGACGGTGATGCCGCTGGCGACGACCTTGTATCCAAAGCGCGCCCGCGACCAGGTGCTCTCGTTCCTGAATCGTTTCGGTTATGCGCTCTCGCGGGGCTTCAAAGACGCCTGTATCGGCAAGTGCCGCGAGGGGGCGTGGTTCTACCAGCATCCCACCTGCGGCTGGTCGCAGGGGGGCCACAACGCGGGCAACATGATGCTGGGCGCGCACCTGAAGGGCATCGAGGGGCTCGCCCTGGAGCGCGTTTACGACTGGATGGTGCATCACGCGGAGCGCGTGAAGCCGGAGTTCTACCGGGAGAATCACTACCTGCACAGGAAGGCGCTCGGACATGCCACGGGACGTTCGCTGGAATACAACTACAATGACTATTGCGTGGCGAAGGTGGCGCGGCTGCTGGGGCGTGAGGAGGACGTGCAGCGCTACCTGGAGCGCTGCCGCGGCTGGGTGAAGCTCTGGAACCCGGAGGTCAAGTCGGAGGGCTTCAGCGTTTTCATCTGCCCGCGGGAGCCGGAGACGCACGAATTCAGCCCCGCTTTCGACCCGAAGACCGCGTCCGGCCACACCTTCTGCGAGGCCAGCGGCTGGGTGTATCACTTCTACCCGTTCTTCCACGACGCCGCGATGCTGATTGAGAAAATGGGCGGCCGGGAGCGGGCGCTGGAGCGGTTCCTGTGGTTCAAGCAGAACCGTCCCTACTGGAGTTGGGGTAACGAGCCGGGCATCTACGACCCGCTGTTCGGCCATTTCCTGGGGCGGCCGGACCTGACGGGCGAGTTTGCTCCCGAGCCGGACCCGGCATGGGGGACCTCGGCGGAGGACCTGCCCCCATCCCTGCCCCTGCCCTGGGCGATTTCTGAGGGGCGACGGCCTATGGGGAGTTCTGCTCCAACCAGCGGGCAATCTGTTCGGCAAAATCGCGCAGATCGTCCAGATGTCCGAGGTTCTCATATACCTGGTCCCAGTCAATCCCGGAGTACTCGTGCGCCAGAACGTTGCGGAAACCGGCCATCGGGGCAGCGCTTCTGGCCAGGTCGGCGGGCAGAACTCCGATTTCGGCAAGGAGCATAAAACTGTCGTGATAGTCACGCGGCTTGCGCGCTCCTTCGAGGGTGAGGATGCGGTTGGCCATGTCAATGCAGCACTGAATGGCGACCTCGAAGTTGCGCTCGGCGATCGCCCGGAGGTCCGGGTCCGCATCGAAGTCTTCCCGCGGGCGACGGGAGAGTCCATCCAGCCTTAAGAGGCGCGCCTTCAACTCGTCCAGCCGGCGCACCAGTCCGCAGAATTCCGATGTCATCTCAGCGCCTCCCGTATGATGTCCTCCCGCTGCTGCCGGAGAATGGGCAGGTAATCGCAGTATTTCGATATGGTGCGGGCCTCGAAGTCCACCCGTTCCTCCAGATCGCGCTCGAAAAGCAGCCGGCCCTCGGCAATGATGTTGTACGCCAGTTCGATGGGCGCTTCCCGGAGGGGCACTACGTCTACGTCGCTTGTGCCCAGAAGCACGACCAGTTCATGGGCGAGGATGTACCGGTAATCCGAGTCCGCATCCTCGCCCAGCAGGACGCCGAAGTCGTAGTCGCTCGTTTCTGCAGCGTCCCCCCTGGCACGGGAGCCGAACAGGTATACCAGCCGGATATTCGAGCGCGCGGCGAAGAACTCCCGGAGCTCTCCGTCCGGCGCTTCTGCTGTTTTTCCATTCATGACCGGTGCTCCACGCGTTTCCATCCCCCATTACCGTACGTACGATCGGCGTGACTGTCAACTTCCGGGTGTGTCTCGGGCAGGGCAGGGCTTGCCCTTCCGTAGCGCCCCATCTATCGTCGCGCCGCGCTATCCGACCGGCGTTGGATACACAACCAGCGCCAGGGCGACCACGGTGGCGTTCAGCGCCAGGTGGCCGGCCATGGCGGCCTCGACGGACCAGCGCCGCGCGAACTCGCCCAGGAACAGGCCGATCACGAATATCTGCCCGCACTTCAGCAGCGGTGCGTTGGTGTTGGGGATGTGGAGCAGCGCCCAGAGAAGCGAAACCAGCGCGATCATGAGGACCGCGTACGCCCCCCTGCGCCGCCCGATGCGCAGCAGCCAGCCCAGCAATACGCCCCGAAACGCAAGCTCTTCGGCGACGGCCAACGCGCCGGCGGCCATCACGAACACCGGCAGCCGCACGGCCAGCGGTGCCCCCATGGCGCGCGGGAAAAGCTGCTGCAGGTGCTTTATCCCCTCGCCCACGTCCACGCCCAGCGCCTTGATCGCCACGATGCTGAGGACGCCCCCCACAAGGCCGAACGCGACTGCCGCGAAGAGCGCGCCGAGACGTCGGTCCTCCCGGCCCTGCAGAATGGGGAAGGGGTCGGGTTTGAAGTGCCGCCATTCGGCGGCCGCCGCGTGATACTCGAGCATGTACCAGCCGACGCGCAGCACGACGAGGAGAACCCCGAGGATCATCCCGATGTGCAGCCAGAGCTCCGGGAACCCGCCTCCGGGCTCCCCCGGGCCTTCGCCGATCAATTCGGCCGGCTCCAGGAAGAACATCGAGAAGGTCACGTTGGGCAGCATCAGGGCCAGGCACATTACTGCGAGGACGAGGCCCGCTTTGAAGTGGCGGTGGAACACGTCTCTGTGGAGGATACTGAGCGTTACGACCAGGGCGAACAGGCCGGTCCAGATGCCCAACTGCAGAGAAACGATCAGCAGGTCCACGATATAGCCATGGCTGAACACATATCCTCCCTTCCGCACGCGCCGCCGGCCCTCAATGCCGCACCGAGAAGTCGCGGAAGTCGCCCGTCGGCTCTTCCCACTCCACTTCCACGGACTCCACCTGCGCCATGCGCGGTCCCCCGTGGCACCAGGATACCATGGACTGCACCCTGTCGCGCGTGCCCTCGAAGACGGCTTCCACCTTGCCGTCCGGGCGGTTACGCACCCAGCCCCTCACCCCCTTCTCCTGGGCGCGGTTGCGCGTGGTGGCGCGGAAGAATACCCCCTGAACGCGTCCGCTGATGACCACCCTGGCCCGCGTGGTATTCGACAGGTCCTGCGCCATGCCTGCACCCCTTCCTTTACAGCCCCTTACGCCGAGCGTAGGATTATAGGGTAGCGCACGGCGCGCGCACCGTCCAATGGGAACGCCGCGGAGAGAGGAATGGAGCCGGAAGCAACCGCAGAGGTCAACGATTTCGGCTGCGTTGCCGATGTCTACGATCAACTCGTCGAGTGGGCCCCCTACGATCTGTGGGTGGCCGACCTGGAGTGCCGCCTGCGTTCGAACGGCCTGCCCGAGGGCGGGCGGCTGCTGGACGTCGCCTGCGGCACGGGCCTGTCCACCATCCCGTTGGCCCGGAGGGATTACGAGGTGGTGGGCGTGGATATCTCGCCCGATATGCTGGAGAGGGCGCGGCGCCGCACCGCCGAGCGCAACTGTCGTGCCACCTTCCGGCAGGGTGACATGCTGGACCTGCAGGCCGAGCGCCCCTTCGACGCCGTCATCTGCATGCACAGCGGGCTGGACTACCTGCCCGACGACGACGCGCTGCGACGGGCCTTTCGCTCGGCTCGTGGCTGCCTGCACCAGGGGGGGCTGTTCTCCTTCGACAAGTGCCTGGACGTGCCCTCCTTCTACCAGGACGCTTACAGCGAGGTGCGCATTCTCCAGGGCGGCTGGGCGCGGATTCACTACCGGTGGAACCGGTCCCGGCGGGAACTCGTCCAGCGCTGCGTCGTGCACCGCACCGAGGGGCAGCGCTTCGGGGTGACTGTGGTGGAATACCACCTCAGCGCCACGCCTCCGGACGACCTGCACAGGTGGGTTGAGGAGGCGGGCTTCGAGGTGCTGGAGCCGGTGGAGGAGTTCGACGTTCCGGACCCCGGGATGGGCATCTTCCGGGCGGTGTGAAGCGTTCAATACTCGAACAGTTCGTGGTGCACCTGATCGGGCGGCACGTCCGCCTCTTCCAGTGCGGCCTCCAGCTTCCGGATCATCACGGGCGGTCCGCAGATCAGGAATTCGTACGACTCCAGTGCCTCCTCCAGGTACTTCTCCAGCAGGTCGGTGGTGATGAAACCCGACTCGCCGGGGTAATGCGGGTCGTCGCTGAGCACGTGGATCACGTCCACCCGCTCCACGTCCTCCAGCTCCTCCTTGTACACGATCTCGTGGCTGGATCTGTTTCCATAGAACAGGTGCAACTCGAGTCCCGGCTCATAGGCCAGCTCTTGGAACAGGCGGGTGAACGGTGTGATGCCGATTCCCCCGGCGATCATCACGATCGGCCGCTCGCTCTCCAGGGCAGCGTGCGCGAATATCCCATAAGGGCCGTCAATAAAGACCTCCTGCCCCTCCTCGATGGACTGCAGCCGCGTTGTGACCCTGCCCAGCGCCTTGACGGTGATGCTGATCTCCCCGGTCTCGCGGTCGTAGTGCGAGACGGTGAAGGGACGCGTCGGCCCCCAGCGGCCCAACCGGAAATAAATGAACTGCCCCAGGTGCGGTTCCATCGGCCGTGCCAGCGGCCGCGCCGTGATCTTGACGACGTTCGGCCCCACGTCCTCCACCTTGCTGACCACGTGCTTCTCCGAGAACAGGCCGAAGACGCATAGAGCCCTGAAGATGTAGAAGGCAGCCCCGAGGGCTATCAGCCCCCACCAGGCCCAACTTAGAGCGGTCTGCTCCAGCGTCATGCCGATCGGCAGGCTGTGCGCCAGCACCAGCGGGAGCGCAAGGTAGGCGGTTAGATGGAACCCGTACCAGCTTGTCCGGGACAGCCGCTCGCGGAAGAAAACGCTGGTCACCACGATCAGGGCCATCAGCAGAAACGCGACCTGGCCGAGAAGCACGAAGGCCCAGAACGGCCACCCGCCCCCGAGCGTCAGCGGATTGAAGCCCTTGCGGGTAATGTAGTAGATGGTGATGAACACGGGGTGCAGTGCGATGAGGAGCAGGGCGTACCGGCCGATGCTCTTGTGCACGTTGAAGACCCAGAGCAGGTCCCGCAATGCCTTGCCCACCACCTGGCGAAATCCCAGCAGGAACTGCCAGACGATCAGCACCGTGCCGCACAGCGAGCCGATCTTGGCCAGATGCTTGGTGATCTGCAGAGCCGCCGTCGGCTCGTCGAACCGCACGAAGCACACCGGTGCCAGGGTTGTCACCGCGATGAGCGCGATCAGGAAGCGCTTCCTGACGTGGATGTCCTGCATGGTTCTCCTTTTGTCCTCAGTCGGCGTACTCGTCGTGGTCCCGGTCCGCGTCTTTCATCCGGCCCAATCTTGCCAGCCTGCGGATGGTGTTGATCTCCGGGCGGTTCCGCGTCTCGGATTTTGGCTTCGGCTCCTGGAATGCCAGTATACCAAGAAAGTAGGATACCACCGGGCACCACACGAGCGCTACGAACAGGGCGAGGGACGGACTCAGTTTGGCCACGAGCGAGGGGGGCACGAATACGATCAGCGACCAGACCCAGGCGAGGATGCAACTGGCCAAAAGATTCTTCCAGCCGCACCAGTAAGCGCTCAGGAGTTTTGGCAGCTTCATATCTCAGGCCTTCCAGCCAGAGTGTGTATGGTCGTGCAAATCCACGGTCTGCATCAACGGACACGGACGACGTGGTGCGCGCTCCGTCATGCGGTTTGCTGTTGCGGTTACGGTTCGGGCGGCGGCTTGACCTGTGAGTCGTAGTGGGATTGCAGAATGGAAACCAGGTCCAGGGATGCGAGAGCGAAGTAAATGCTTACCGGAATGAATGATCCGGCGAACCATTTGGTGCCTACGTCCCGAGCAGTGAGGAGCCACCAGGTGAACACTGCTGTCCAGACAAGCCACCACAGCCCCAGAGCGATGCCCGGGGCACCCGGGCGAGGAAGACGCTTCATTTTGCCGGCGCGGCGCAGGTACCAGAGGAGGCTGCATGCGCCCACTACTATGCACCAGAACAATGGCACGAAAGGGGCCGCGGCATCCGGCAGCAAAGACGCAATGACGCTGGTCACTGGCGGTACCCAGCCGGGATACACGTCAGCCCGGGAAAACTCCTGAGATCCGTAATAGCTCCGCTCCACTTGAAGTCGGACCGTCTGAGCGACGGCAACCGCAAGCAGGCCGATGGCAGCGCAGCCGGGTACCCAGAGAGCTATGAAATCGATGGTGTATTCATCGAAGAATAGACGGGTATCACCGATGTAGAGAGCATGGAAGGCGCTTAGAATGGCAGATATGAAAAGTCCGAACAGGGCCGCACCCGGGACCAAAAGCAGCGACAGCCAGTTGAGCCTCCGACTCAGGCTTTCCTTTGTGTGTTCAGCCATGGTGGGCCTCCAACCCGCGGTTGCGCACGGACGACGCCGCGCTCTTCCGGACGTTTCTCCTGCCGTGTCAGCCGCTACGGATAAACCGGCACGTTGTGGTCCACGCTTACCGTGTGCGTGGGGTCGCTTATCTGCAGCCGGAAGACGTATTCCCCCCGGGCGGTCATGCCGTTGACTTTGCAGGCTGCCTCGTCGGGCGTTTCCAGTTGCGCTCTGGCGCCGCGCGGCTGGCGGAGCACGCTCCAGCGGTAGCGCAGCGGGTCGTGCTCGATGTCCCAGGCGCCGCCGCGCAGCAGCGTGCCGCCGTCCTGCACGGTCACCCAGACCGGGATGCGGTTGTGCACATCCACCGGCACGGGCGGCTGGTTGCCGTCGAAGACGCGCACCATCACGCGCCGCGTCGCGGTGTTGTGCCCGTCCTCGACGCTGACGGCGAAGATGTAGTCGCCCGGCACCGTCAGGCGGCTCGCCTCGATCTGCTCCCCGCTTTCGCCGCTCAGTTCGACCGAGGCGCCGGCCGGGGCGCTCAGCACCGACCACCTGTAGGACAGCTCGTCCAGCTCCGGGTCGGCGGCACTGCACGTCAGCCGCACCGACGAGGCCGGCAGCGTCAGGTAGTGGGGGCCCGCCAGCCAGCGGGTGATCGTGGGTGGCATATTGCCTCCCCGGTGGGGATAGACGGTCAGGACAGCCCCCGCCGCCAGGGGGACCAGCAGCGTGCCATCGCGGCCGACCTCGGACGTGCCACGTTCGGCGAACGGGCGCCGACCAATGCAGTGCGAGAGTCCGTACGTGCCCGGCGGCAGGCCGCGGATCAGCACGTCGCGGTCCTGCGCGGGTGCTTTGGTGTTGATGAGCACGAGGGTCGTCTGCCCGTGCTGCGTGAATGCCAGACAGCGCAGATCGGGGTCGGTGGACTCGGCTCCTATGCGAACCGCGCCGGGGCGGACGTAGTGCGTCACCTGCCGGAATTCCCAGTACGCCGGACCGCCGCGGAAGGTATCGCTGCTCACGTGGCTGAGCGCCTTCTCGTAATCCGGCCCCGCCAGCCCGTAGACCTCCCAGAAGCTGGTCCCCCCGATCGTCAGGTCGTCGTAGAGGTGGTCAATGGTCAGGTGCATGAACTCCGTCTGGGCGGTGGGCAGCCGGCGGCTGTGGGCGAACTCCCGCAGCCTCTCCATCCAGGTCTGGTTCTCGCGGCCGTACCAGTGGTAGGACACAAGGCCCACCCATCGCCAGAAATCCGGGTCGTCCTGCAGGGCCTCGATGTAGCGCCAGGCCACTTGTGCATTGATGGACTCCGGGAACTGGAGCATGGTCCGGAAGCCCTGCGCACGCAGACGCGGCATGAGGGCGCGGGTCATCCGGCCCACCACCTGCGGCGTGAACGCGTTGCCGTTGCCGGCCTCGTTGCAGATGCAGTAGTAATCCGCCGTGATGCCGTGCTCCTCCCGGAGCCGATAGAGCAGGGCGAGGGCCCACTCGGCGTACTCATCGGGGTCATCGAGCATCCAGGGCGGCACGTCGCCGGAGCTGCCGCCGCGGAAGAAGGACGGGCTGACGTAGAGGTTGAACTCCTCGCCGCGCGCCTCGACGGCCCGCTTCCAGGGCACCAGCCAGTTCCGGGCGAGGGCGTCAATGCCGCGCGTGTTGGAGCCCCGCCAGTTGACCTGGTGCGGGTCATCGTTATCGTTCAGCCACTCCCAGCTTCGGCTCGTCGTGCGGTTGCCGCACAGCCCCTCGAAGCGCAGCCGGTTCAGACCGAAATCGTTCACGGCGACGTCAATGCACTGGTCGCGCAGCAGGCCGGAAGCCGGAAACCAGGGAGTGGTCTTCCCCCAGCCCAGGATAGGCTGGCGGCGGACCGACGGCTGAAGGGCGACCACGGTGTCCGTCTGAGCGGCCGCCGAAGCCGTGAGGGCGAATACCGCCAACAGCAAATCCACAAGCCCGGATCGCACAGCCATTGCACCTCCCTCCCGCTGACAAACGTGCCAGGGCAATCATAAGAGGCGCAGCCGGCAGCCGCAACGGGAACACGGACCTACACGGACAACAACTGCACCGCCAGCCGGGCGCAGTCTGCCGCCGTCCCTGTTCGCCCGTGTCGGTCCGTGTCAGTCCGTGTGCCGTCCCGTCAGAGTTTTACCACGGCGTCCGTCTCGGCGGATTCCAGGATGGCGTCGGCCACGCGGGTCACCTTCAGGCCCCATTGGGCGTCCGCCACGCTCCGGGCCTTGCCCTCTATGCAGTCCAGGAAGTGGGCGCGTTTTTCGAAGCGGCCTTCGAGCTCCAGTTCGACGTCGTCGCCGTCGGGGTCGCAGAAGACCAGGCCCTGTCCCCAGTCGGTGCTGCGCATACCGGCCTTTGTGCCGAACAGGCCGCGGTAGTAGTCCGGCACCGGGCTGGCCCAGCTTCCCTCGTGGGTGGCAACGGCCTGATCGGTGAAGTTCAGGGTGGCCCAGATGTGGTCGTTGGCGCGGGGGCCTTCGGCCCATTTCGTCCACTTGCGGCCATAGACGGACCGCACCTCGCCGCCCAGCGCCATGAGCCATTCGATCTCGTGGACCAGCAGCTCGAACAGCACACCGCCGCTTTTGGTGTGGTCGCCGCGCCAGGGGGAGGTCTCGGTCGGGCCGCGGTGCGTCATGCGGCGGGACCACAGCGACACCAGATCGCCCACGTCCCCGGCCTCCAGGCGCTTCTTCATGGTCTGCACGACGGCCGTGAAGCGCACTGAGAAGCCGACGAAGCTGACCACCCCGGCCGCGTCCACGGCGTCGGCGATCTCCTGTGCCTCCTCGGTGTTCAGGCCCATGGGTTTCTCGCAGAAGATGTGCAGGCCGGCCTCGGTGCAGTCCACGGCGTGCTCGCGGTGCAGGAACCCCGGCGAGGAGATGACGGCGGCGTCCACCTTCCCGAAGAAGTCCCGGTGGTCGGGCACGGCGTGGGCGCCCAGCTCCTCGGCCAGCTTGCCGGCGCGGTCCATGTCCGGGTCGGCGACGGCAACGACCTCGGTGCGGGTACATTCGTGGTAGTAGCGGGCATGGCCGCTGCCGTTTCCGCCGGCTCCGATGATGCCTATCCTGATCATGATTCAGACCTTCCAAAGGTTGCGCAGAAGAAAGGAAAGGGGGGAATCCTTGAACGGCAAGGGCGTTGCGGCCGGCGCGCGCGGCAAGCCTACTCGAAGTACCGGATATCCTCCAGCTTGTCCCGTGCGCGGACGCGCCAGTGCATGTCCCCGTCTTCCAGGTTCATGGTCTTGCGGAACATCTGCTTCGCTGCCTCGCGGTTGTTGCGCGCCATCTCGATCCCGCCCATGCGGTAGCAGGCGCGCGTGGTATAGCTGTTCCGGTCCCGTTCGTTGTCGGTGGGCAGCTCGGGCACGCGGCTCAGCCATTCGAGCGCTGCCTCGTAGTCGCGTTCCCTCTGCAGGGCCTCGGCCAGGTCGAAGAGGGCGTTGTAGCGCTCGCGCTGGTTTATCTGTTCGTTGTTGAACGCCTCCCGCAGCAGCTTCAGCCCGCGCTGCCTGTCGCCCAGGTCGTAACAGACCATCTCCGCGTGCGGGATAAGGGCGCGGGTGCCATCGTCGCCCATGTCGAGGATCTTTTGGTATTCCGCTTCGGCTGCCGCGTAGTCGCCCTGTTTGCGGTAGGTCATGGCCATTGCCAGGCGGGCGGGCACCTCCCAGTAGGGGCTGTCCGCGTATCCGGCCAGCTTGTTGAGGAACATCATGGCCTTGTCGTAGTCCAGCAGGTCGTCCCGCGCGATGGCGGCGGCCCAGCGCAGGCTGTCCATCTGGTGCCATTCCAGGCCCCGGTCCTGTTCCATAGCCCGGTCGTACTCCTTCACCGCCGACTCCATGGCCTCGATGGCGGCCCCGGCGCGGTTTTCCCGCTCGCGCAGCCGCGCGCGATAAAGCCATGCGGCGCCGCGCTGCCGGGCGGTGGCGTCGCGGTCGCTCAGGATGCGCTGGCAGTATTCGTCTGCCTTCTCGTTCAGGCCGGCATCCGTGGCCAGATCGGCGATAGTGGTCAGCAGGTGGACGCGGATGTCCTCCCCGTATTCGGCGGTCGCCACCATGCGCTCAATGTCCGGTACGATGGCCTTCCGGTCGCCCTGGGAGCGTTTGGCTTCGATGATAAATCCGATCAGCTCCATTTTCTGGCCGGGGGTATAGCGCGCGGCGTCGTCCCATGCCAGGGCCTGCCGCGCGGCCTCCTCCATGTCCTCGGCCGGCCGTGGACGGATGCGCTGAAGCTCTCGCAGGCCCGCTCTGGCGGCTTCGAACGCCCGCTGCGCCTGGTCCTCGCGGTCCCGCTGAATCTGAAGGTTGAACACGTTGCGCCAGGCTTTCGCGGCTTTCTGATAGTTCTCCGCCCGGTGGTAGGCGTCGGCCAGCAGCTCGAAGGCTTCCACGCGCTGGTCCGCATTCTGTGCCGCTTCGGTCAGCTTCTCGACCCGCTCAATGACGGCCTCGGTTACCTTCTTGCTGCGCACTTGATCGCGCACCTCGCGGTAGCGGTCCTGAAAGGTCTCCGCCTCGGCTCCGGATGCGGGACCCACGGCGCACAGCAGCAGGGCGATCGCCAGCAACGGCAGACTCAGTTTTCTCATGTCCGGTTGTCCTTTCCGGCTATGTGATGACGGCGGTCATTCGGCCTCGAGCACCGTGTACAGGGCGTCCGGAGGCAGCGTCACCGTGACGCGACGGCCACGCCGCTGCACCTCGACGGGCGTGTCCTTGGGCTGGCCGTTCAGGTCCAGCGCGGTGGCGCGGGTCAGCCGCGGGTTGGCGATGCTCACCGTGGCGTCCGCGTTGGCGATCATGAGCGGCTCCCCGCCCATGCGCATGATCTGGAAGCCCTCGTGCTGCTCCTCGCCGGCGGTCACCATGCGGTCGCGCACGATCCAGCCGCGGGGCCGCGCAACGGTGCCCATCTGCACGAGCACCCGCCGCGACTCCGCCAGCGGGCGGTCGTCCAGCGGCACCACGACGACCGAGCCGTAGTCGTTCCTGCACCGGATGGTTATGTCACCCAGTTCGATCTCCGGCCGCCCGGACAGGAAACCGGCCGCACCCTGGCACTTCGGCGCGTCCACGGTGTAAATGCCCCGCCCGTAGTCGGTTGTGATCTGACCGGTGACGCTCTTCAGTATCTTGTTGTCGCGGTCAATCAGTTCGTCCAGTCGTGGCGAGACGCGGTTGTTCTTCGCGTTGCCGCCGTAGCGCACCTTGACCGGCCCCACGCAGAAGGCCAGCGGGTCCACCGGCGTCTGCACCGGGGACTCGACCGGCATCTCGCCCTTGTCGCGGTTGGGGTCCCACACCGGGCTCTCGGCGATCAGCGGCACCTTCTGCTGCCAGATGTCCTCCAGGCTCCGCTCCTCATACACCACCGGCTCCTCCGCCTCCGCGATGTAGCCCTTGCGGAAGGCCAGCGACGCCGCCGGGAACAGGCCCATGTGCATCGGCGTGTCATACACCCACTTGCCGTGGACGTCGCCCCATTCCTTCTTGCCGGCCGCGAACCAGTAGAAGGAGTCGAGCCCGGTCAGCGAGAGCTGCCCGGCCACCATCAGCGGTCCCTCGGCCCGGTAAAGGTTCGGCGGCACCCACAGGCTTTCGAAGATGCAGAACGGATGGCCCTTGACCAGCTTGACGTTCATGGGCCAGAAATCCGGCCGCTTCAGCGCCGACCAGTTCGTGTAGCTCTGCTGCCGCAGTATCTGCCATCCCGTGTTGATGCCGGCGTGCACCGCGCCGTAGTAGGCGTTCTTGCCGATCACCTCGTTTGCGGTGTAGCTGTAGCGCTCGGCGTCGTCCACCAGCACCGGGTCCACGCTCTTCCAGTTGCCGGCGTTGATGAGTTGCTTGCAGCCCAGCTCATCGCGCAGGAAGGTCTCGATCTCCGCGTTGAAGTCGCGCTGCAACTTCGTGTAGAACTCGAGCTGGTCGTTCAGCCGCGCGCGCGTGCGCTCGTCCCAGCGGTTGGCACGCACCTTGGCGTCCATGGTCATGAACCACATCTGCAGCAGGCCGGCCGTTCCTTTCTCTACGCTGTCCTCGCCCCGCATGTCCCAGCCGGACTCGTACTCGGAGCGGTAGCGCGAGAACGCCTTCTCCAGGCTGCCGTATTTCTCCTCCAGGAAGTCCGCGAACATCCGGTGAAGCTGGCGGCGCGGCTCGCCCTTGATGCGGCTTTCGGTGTAGAAAAGCAGCGAATCCTCGTTCTGCAACTGGATGATCGCCACCGCCGGGTCGTCCTTCAGCGGGATGCCCGTGTAGGGGTTCTCCTCGGTGTAGAGCCGCCGCAGCCAGTGCTTGTACATCTCCTGCACCGGCTCGTAGAAGAAGACCAGCCCGCTCAGGTTGCCGCCCTCGAACCCCAGGTCCCAGCCCTCTTCGTTGTCCGTGTGCGAGCCCCAGTAGGGGCTGATGGTCGAGTAGATGCCCTCCTCCTTGAACGCGGCCACCATATACCAGGCGCCGTGCAGGTCCACCTCGTTGATGTCCTCGCGGGTGACCGGGTCGCCGCCGCGGCGGGGTTTCGGGGGCAGGTGGCCGTGGAAGCGCACCATGTTCATCCCGCGCTTCGCCGCCCAGCGCGCCTTGTGTGCCACGTCCGCTTTCTCCGTCGGGCTCACGCGCAGGTTGTCGTCCTTGAAGGGCAGCCGCCAGACGTAATCCGCGCCGGACCAGAACCGGATCGGCTGCCCGTCGCCACGCACGAAGTGCTCCCCGTCCTCGCTCAGCCGGATGAACCCGTGCTCGCCGGCCGTCTGCTCGTTCAGGTGGCGCATGTCAATCGGCGTGTCCTCGAACTCGTCCCACTTATACCACGCCGGCCACGCCTCCTCCTTGTCGAACTCCGGCGCCGTCTGCACCTTCTGGCCCGGCTTGTAAAACATGCGCGGGCGGAACTCAAACCCCTTGCGCGCCAGCACAAAACAGTCCACCGCCGCCCAGCCCTTGTTGTCCTGCCCCGGGTTGACCTCGAACCGGATGCGGTGCCGCCCCTCATCCAACTCCAGCATGTCGCAGCGCACCCACACCAGTTTGTGGCGGTTGGACCCGTCGTGTGCCACGTAGGTCTCGTCGAATACCCGCCGCCGGTAATTGATGTCGTTCCGGTTGTCCGCGTCCTGCTGCCGCCACTCGTCCACCGGCAGCACCTCCGGCTCCGCGCCGTCAATGCCCATCCGGTAGCCGGTGCTGGACAGGTTCAGCCGCACCCAGAGCTGCCACTGGCCGGTCTCGGGCACCGAGAAGGGCACCACCGCGTAGCCCGAGTCCATGTGCGGCTCATCGAAGGAGTGCCACCACTCGTGATTGGACAGGCTGGTCTCCTTATCCACCGGGTCGTACCAGGGGTTGGACTGCTCCAGCTTATCCGTCCCCGATTCGGCCTCCACCCAGACCCAGTCCTCATTCTCCGCGGCCCGCAGCGAACTCGCGCAGACCAGCGTCACCAGCAGCAATGCGTAAGTCAGGCGGCGTAACATGCTTCTCTCCTCAGAGTATCAAAGGTCGTCGGAAACCGAACGAGGTATCCAGTACGTGATGGTAACGGCCGGGAGAGAGAATTCAACGGGAACGGCAGCTTTGAACTGAAGGGCGGGGCAGTCATGCCGGGCGGCAGAGGGCCAGCAGGTCCTCCAGCCGGGCGGTCGCGAGGGCCACGACCGTGTCGGCCGCGCCGTAGTAGATCTTGACCGTTCCGTCGTCCTCCAAAATCATTCCGCAGGGGAAGACCACTCCGCCGCGGAAACCATTCCACTCGTAGTCGCATGCCGGCTCCGGAACCAGCAGCGGGCCCGGCGCCAGGCCCTTTACCCGCCACGGCTCCTCCCGGTCCAGGAGGACCAAGCCCGCCACGTACTCCTTGCGCCATCCGCCGTGCCAGCTCGGCAGTTCGCGGTCGGGGTCTTTGTGCACGGCGTGAATCAGCGTCAGCCAACCGGCCTCGGTCGCCAGCGGCGGTGCGGCGGGGCCGATCTTGCAGTTGCAGTAGGGCACCTGGTCGCTGCCAAGCACCAGATGGGTATTCCCCCAGTAGCGGCCCTCGGGCGAGTCGGCGAACCACATGTCGAAGGCCTCCGGCGCCCCGCGGCCGTAGATGGGGAAGGGCCGCTCCAGCCGCGCGATCCGTCCCTGCACTCTCTCCGGGAAGATGACCATGTTCCGGTTGTCCGGGGCGGACATGCTGAGTATCTCGAAATCATGGAGGTCATCGGTCACGGCCACCCCGCCGCGGATGCCGTGGGCTGTATCCACCGCAAAGCCCATATAGCACCGCCCGTCCAACACGGTCAGGCGGGGGTCATAGGCCCGATGGACCTCGTCGGACTCCATCTCGAAACACGGCTCGGGTTCGACCTGCCACCGGATGCCATCGTCGCTCCAGGCCAGCCCCAGGTTGGTCCCCTCCGGGGCCTTCCCCGGTCCGCTGCCGTAGTCATTGCGGAACACCATCGCGTAGCGCCCCTGGAACCGGACCACGCCGGCGTTGAACACCTGGCTGGAGGGATAGGGGACGTCGCCGGCGCTCAGCACGGGATTACCCTCGAACCGTTGCACGGCCTTGCTGCTCTGCTTCGGCGGTTCCATGATGCCTCCGGTCTGGGGTCGCGCCTCAAGCATAAGCCTGCGGGGCACGGGGTTCAACCAAAGCCCGGGCCGCCGCTTCCCCGGGAAGCTGGATGTGGCGCAGGCGCCCTCGCCTGCGGTCGTTATCCGGCAAGGCACCCACGAATATCCTCCGGCCTTTGGGGATTGACGAAAGCCCCCGCTTCTGTTACCCCGGATATTTAGTGCGCCGTGAAAAGGCGCGGGACTTCAGCGGGACCCGATACC
>CAYVBE010000082.1:0-16267 GCA_964448935.1 uncultured candidatus Brocadiaceae bacterium | reverse complement strand
TCTGTGCCCTCTGTGGCAAGTATCGTTTTTCGTTGAGCCCGGGCGGTCCGTTCTCCGCGGTTGATCGGTGAGCTTTCAGGCTGGAGGCGGGAGGTGCGGCAACGGCGGACGGCAACTGCGCACGGCAACTGCGCACGGCAACGGCTGAACGCCACACCGGCAACGGTGGCCGTCCTGCGGGCGGCTTGGAAGAATGCCGGGAACGCCCGTCATTCTTCACGGGTGGAACGACCGCGGGACAGTTGCACTTGCGGCCCGGCGATGGGAGGCTTAACGTGGTCGGCGGCGTGTCGGAGACTTTACGGGAGACGGCAGGATGCCTTTTGAGGACGGCTGGGCGGCGATCCATCTGGAGATGCCGCGGCGAGTGCCGCGGACGGAATACAGCATCGAGACGTACCACTTCCCAATGCTCCGGGAGGTGACCGGGATGGACGTGCGGGAGGACAGCCCGCCGCCGGTCCGGCGCGAGGCCACGCGCCGCTTCGTCGAGGAGTGGAACTACGACCTGTTCTGGTGCACCGACGTGGGCGGGGCGGAGTTCGGCGATCTGAAGACCGACATGGGGCACGCGGAGTACGCCGCCGGCGGCAGCGACCGCCGCGACCCGGGCTCCTCGCCTTTCCGGACCCCGGAGGACGTGCTCGGCTTCGACCCCGACGAGGCGTACGGCGTCCGGCCGCACGAGGATATCGTGCGCTTCTTCGAGGAGCGCTACCGCGCGCACTGCGCGGTGCATCCCGGCGGGGTAAACATGACCGGCATCTACACCACCTGCATCTCCGGGCTGATTGACATGTTCGGCTGGGAGATGCTGCTGCTGGCGGCCGGCACCGATCCGGAGGGATTCGGCGACCTGACGAACCGCTACGCCCGGTGGATACAGCGTTACTTCGATGCCCTGGGCGACGCCGACGTGCCCGTGGTGATGGTCCACGACGACATCGTCTGGACCTCCGGCCCGTTCATCCACCCGGACTGGTATCGGCGATACGTGTTCCCCAACTACAGGCGCTACTTCGCCCCGCTGATCGAGTCCGGCAAGCGCGTCCTGTTCACCTCGGACGGCGATTACACCCAGTTCATTGACGACATCGCGGACTGCGGCGTGCACGGGTTCGTGATGGAGCCGATGACCGACATGGCCTACGTGGCGGAGAATTACGGCGACACGCACGTCTTCGTCGGCAACTCGGACACGCGGGCGCTCCTGGCGGGTTCGAAGGCCGCCATACGGGCGGAGGTGGAGCGCTGCATGGCGATCGGCAAGCCGCATCCGGGTTTCTTCATGGCCGTGGGCAACCACATCCCCGCCAACACGCCGGTGGAGGCATGTCTGTATTACAACCGTGTTTACGAGGAGCTTTCGCCGCGCACAGATTAACGCCCTGGTCTGATTTTGTGCGTGCGGTGGGTGTTGAGCCGAGTCTCGTCCTGACATTGCAGACATAACCTTACGAGAGCCGGAGGATACTTTGGGAGTGCGGCGGCTTGACGCCGCTTTCACCGCCGGGGCCTGGACACCGGCGAAGAGGGATGGTAGTACCTCGGTCGTTGTCCTAACACAGCCCACCGGCGCAACACCCGCGCACGGACAAACGACAGCGAGTCAAGCCTCGCAACGGCAAAGCGGCGTCAAGCCGCCGCACTCCAAATAACGGCCTGCGTGTGCCTTGTCCGGCATCCGGCAGTTCGTTGCGTCTTCCCGCATTCAAATGCGGCGGAAAATGACAACGCTCGAAGGCTCTTGCGAAGATTGGCTTTTTCATGGAAGTTCACGCAGTGTTTCGCCGCGCTGAGCGTTGACGGGCGGCGGCGATGGGCCTATGATCGTCTCCTTTGGCAGACTGGCGCACCACACGTGGAACTCTTACGGAGGCAGAAGCCGTGGCACTGAAGATCGGACTGATCGGGATCGTCGGAGAAGAGATGAAAAAGGACCCCTGGGGCACCCTGGAGGCCGTCGCGGAGATGGGCTACGAGGGGATCGAGGGAGGCGCGAGGATCGCGAACCTGGTGGACCTGTCGCTGCCCGAGATGAAGCAGCGGTTGGCCGACCTGGGGCTGGAAGTCCCCGCGCAGGGCAGCATCCGCCTGGAGCACGACGACGAGCAGATTCAGGAGACCATCGAGACCGCCCGCGGCATCGGCACCGGCTACGTCGTCCAGTACTGGGGTCCCGTCGAGGGCAGGGAGCAACTGCTGGAGGAGGCGCGGTTCTTCAACCACGTCGGCGAACTGTGCCGCGAGGCGGGCCTCGAGTTCTGCTACCACAACCATAACCACGAGTTCGCCACGTTCGATGGCAAATACGCCCTCGACATCCTGCTGGAGAACAGCGATCCGGACGTGGTGAAGGCGGAGCTGGACGTGGCGTGGGTCACCTACGGCGGCGCCGATCCGGCCGAGATGATACGCCGCTACGCCGGCCGCTGCCCCGTGCTGCACATCAAGGACATCCTGGAAGTGCCCGGCGACGGCGCGACGGGCAACGACGGCCGCAAGGGCACGCTGTTCACCGAGGTCGGCACGGGCGTGGTGGACCTGGAGGGCGTGGTCGAGGCCGCCCGCGAGTGCGGCGTGGAGTGGCTGGTGGTCGAGCAGGACAGAATGCGCGACCTGGAGCCCATGGAGAGCGCCCGCGTGAGCTTCGAGAACCTCAAAGCGCTCGTCGGCTGAGGCCGTCAGTCCAGCGCCACCGCCACCTCTTCGCCCTTTTCGCCGCTTTCGAGGATGGCTTCCAGCATGGCCTGGACGATCATGCCGTGGCGCACCGGGGCCTGGCATTCCTCCCCGTCGAGGATGCACTCGATGAAGTGCGCGGCGATAGCGTCCCAACCGGGCAGGTAGCGGAGCGGTTCCCGGTCATCTTCGGTGACCGGGCCGCCGGGTTTGACCGTGGGGATGTCCACCGTGGCGTCCTCGGGCGCGCCGTTGACGGTGCGGTAGATGGTGAGCGGCCTGAGCTGCGCGCCGGCTTCGGTGCCGAACAGCTCCACCTGGAGCTCGCCCGGCTGGTGGCTGGCCCAGAAGCTCTCCACCTGCAGCGCGGCGCCGTTCTCGAACCGGATCAGCCCGCAGCCGTAGTCGTCGGCTGCATACTGGCTGTAGATTTCTTCTTTCGGGGTGGTGTAGTGCCAGTAACCCTCACCGCGCGGACCGAATTTGGCGCCGGCCACCGCGAAGGCCGAGACCGGCCTCGGGCAGCCGATGATCCACCACGCCGCGTCCAGCACGTGGACCCCCATGTCGCGGAAGGCCCCGCCGCCCTCCTGGAGGAATCCCAGGTTCCAGTAGGGGATGCCCGAGCGCCGGACGCTGCGAGCGCGTCCGTAATAGAGTTCCCCGAACTCGCCGTCCCGAGCCGCCGCGCCCAGGAACTGCACGTCGCCGCTGAAGCGGGTGCTCAGGGACATCATGTTCACCACGTCGGCCTCCTCGGCGGCCTCCACCAGCTCGCATGCCGGCTCCAGCCGGTCGGACAGCGGCTTGGTGACCAGCACGTGCTTGCCGTTCCTGACCGCGGCCATGGCCACCGGCACGTGGAGCTGGTTGGGCGTGCCGATGAAGACGGCGTCCACCTCCGGATCGGCGCACATCTCCTCGTAGTCGGTGTACTGCTTGACCGGCTCCTCCAGGTCCTCAGCGAAGTCGTCCATGCGTTCTTCCACCAGGTCGCAGAGCGCCACGACGCGCCCCCTGGGGTTCCGCTCGATGGCCTTCGCGTTCGGCCGGCCGATTCCCATTCCCACAACTCCGAGTCGCACTTCGTCCATGTCTGGCTGTCTCCGTAGAACTGTTGATTGAGGTCCTTTTGTCGAAAGCCGGGTGACGCGGTTTCAGGAATGCCGCTGCACGGCGTCGTAGAGCGCCACCACGTTCTCGGGCGGGATCTCTTTGAAAATCACGTTGGAGGGTCCCAGGCAGAGGCCGCCGCCGGTGCCGCACCGGTCTATCAGGTGCTTGATCTCGCGGTCCACGTCCGCCGGCTCGCCGAAGGGCAGGCTCCGCTGCAGGCTGACGCAGCCGTGCATGACCAGCCGGTCGCCCCAGCGCTGCTTGAACTCCACGGGGTCCATGCACTCGGGCTGGATGGGGTTCAGCACCTCCAGGCCGCAGTCAATCAGGTCGTCCACGATGGCCCGGCAGTCCCCGTCGGTGTGCATCATCACGCGGCTATCGGGATTGGCCGCTTTGACCCGTGAGACCACCTCGCGGAGTCGCTCCCGGTCGAAGCGCCGCCAGGCGTCCGGCGACATGATCATGCGGTCCTGCATGGCCAGGTCGCCGGTGATCTGGATCAGGTCCACGCCGGCCTGTGCGAACAACTCCCCGCGCCGCGCGGCGACGCCGTAGAAGCAGTCGTAGAGCGCGTCCAGCAGCTCCGGCCGGATGGCGTAGTCCATCAGCACGTCATCCATTCCGCGCAGCAGCCAGGCGCTCTTGAACGGCTGCTCCAGGTGGCCCATCACCAGCGCGCCGTCGTCCTGCAGCGAGCGCACTTGTGCGGGCAGCTCCTCCGGCATGGAGACCCACTCCGGCCGGGGCAGGGGGTAGGGTTCCAGGTCCTCGGGCCCTTCCGCCTCGGCGAGCGGCAGCCAGACGGGATCGTCCAGGTAGTGGGAGCCTTCGTGCACGCGGACGACGCGCCCGGACCGCTGGACTTTGAACCGTTCGTCGTCCTTGTATTGATCCGGCACCAGGGCCTCAATCTGCTCCTGGACTTCGGGAGGGCGGTTGCTATCGAGCCCCACTGCGTCCCAGCGGTCTATGCGCAGGCGCCGGTGGGCTTCGGCGGAGTCCTGTACGCCCAGGTGCTCGACAACCCGTTCCATGGCCTCGTCGTTGATCCAGATGAAGCTGGGCACACGGTCGGGTTCCCGGTGTTCGAAGGTGGTCAGAATGCGTTCCCGGCTGGTCATTGCCATCGAGGCTTTCTCCCCGGCTGTGGATGCGCGGTCGAGCGCCCATGATACCCGTTGCCGGGCGGGATGCAAAGCGTTCGCGCCGTTGCCCTCGGACGGCGGGCCTGATACATTGAGCATCCTGCGGACCACAGCGACGCATGCGAGGGGAAACAACATGCTTTTCGGCGTCAATCTGATGCTGTTCGGGGATACGGTGGACCGGGAGATGCTGCGCACATGGTTCGGGCGGATCAAGGAGATTGGGTTCGACGGCGTGGAGGTGGCCATCTTCGACGCCGGTTCTCTGAACACCGACATGATTCGCGGTTTCGCCGAAAGGTATGAGCTTCAGCTCACCGCCTCGGGCGCCATGCCGAAGGGCGCGCGGTTCTACGGGAACGACACATCGCGTCGCGAGGTGGCGGGGCGGTATCTGCGGGAGGGCATCCGCGCGGCGTCGGAGCTTGGGGCGCCGGTCTTCTGCGGACCGTTCTATAAGGCTCTGGGCGACGTCGGCGGACGCGTGCCCGTGGAGGAGCAGCGGGCCCGGACCGCGGACGCGTTGCGCCCGCTGGCGGAGTTTGCATGGCAAGAGGGCGTCAGGCTGGCCATCGAGCCGCTGAACCGGTTCGAGACGGACTTTCTGAACACCGCGCTGGACGGCATCGGCTTCGTTCGCGCCATCGGCAGCCCCGGCGCGGGGCTCCTGCTGGACACCTTCCACATGCACATCGAGGAGAAGGACTCCGCCCGCGCGGTCCGGCTTGCTGCAGAGGCCGACGCGCTGGTTCACTTCCATGCCAGCGAGAACGACCGCGGCACACCCGGCAGCGGTCAGGTGCGCTGGCAGGAGGTGTCCGACGCCGTCCGGGAGGCGAATTACGACCACTGGGTCGTGCTGGAGACCTTTAACCAGGAGAACCGCGCCATACGCCGCGCCGTCTCCTGCTGGCGACCGTTCTACGAATCCGAAGAGGCATTCATGCGGTACGGGCTGGCGTTCGTAAAAGAGCAGTTCCGCGCCGCGCAGCGTTGACACATCTCCGTTTGCACCGAGGGAGCACCACCATGTTGTCGGTTCAGAAACCGAGACGAACCTGCAGGCCGCTGGAAACCGTGCGCGTCAGCGCGGAGGAAGAAGGCACCTTTGTGGTGTGGGACGGCGAGGGGCGGGAGTATGCCCGCATGCCGGCGGGTCGGGAGGTGCCGTTCCAGGTGTCCGGCAGCCTGGGCACGCACGTGGTGCTTTACCTTGACGACCAGGGTAGTGTGCTGGGCCGCACCAGCTTCAAGGTGGACTGCGAGACCGAACTCACCGACGAGAACGGCCGCTTCGCGCGCCTGCTCGACATGCTCTACGACACCATGTTCCAGCACTGGACGTCCGGTTACACGAAGTACCTGCGCATCGAGGGCAAGCGCTACAAGTACTATGTCTCCTGGCTGCGCGACCACGTCCACGCGCTGAAGGGGATGAAGTACTGGGACGACGACCTGAAGACCGGCATCGAGCTGTACGCCGATTCCCAGCGCGAAGACGGCATGATCTGGGACAAGTGCAAGGAAATGGCGCATTCCTACCTGCAGTTCTGGCGCGACCACGAGTTCGCCTACGGCGATTTCGTACGCAAGATACCCGGCAACCCCACCCGCCGCTGGCAGCGCGTGCCGGTGGAGAACGACGTGGAGTTCCTCTACATCGAAGGGCTCTACTACACCTGGAAAGCGTGCGGCGACGACGAGTGGATGGAAGGACTGCTGGACAGCGCCATCCGCGCGGTGCGCTACTCCACCAGCGACATCTACCGGTGGAGCAAGAAGTATCAGCTCCTCAAGCGCGGTTACACCATAGACACCTGGGACTTTCAGAGCAAGGACGACGTCAGGCGCAGCGGCAGCGTCATGCGCGTGCTGCCCGGCAAGACGGAGTTCAACGTCTTTCACGGCGACAACACCGGCATGTCGGTCTCCTGCCGTTACCTGGCGGAGATGCTGGAAGTGGCCGGTCGGGAGCGGGAGGCGGAGGAATTCCGCAACCTCGGCCGGGCGCTGAAGGATAGGTTGGACGACCTGTCCTGGAACGGCGAGTTTTACACCCACATGGTCCCCGAGAACCCCGACGCGGAGCGCGATCTGGGCGACACGCCGACCGACCGGCAGGTGACGCTCTCGAATGCCTACGCCCTGAACCGCCGCATTGACCACCAGCAGTGCGTGGCGATTATCGAGACCTACCTGCGCATCCGCGAGGAGATGCCCGAGAGCAGCGCGGGCGAGTGGTACAACTGCTATCCTCCGTTCGAGAAGGGCTTTAGCCGGCACACCGACTGGAACTACATGAACGGCGGCGTCAGCACCATCTGCGCGGGCGAGCTGGCCCACGGCGCCTTCGAGCACGGCTACGAGGACTACGCCGTGGATGTCCTGGGTCGCGTTATCGAACTCGGGGAGCGGCTGGGCGGATACCTGCACAACACCTTCAAGGGCAAGCTGCCCGATCCTCCGGAGAACGTGACGTTCACGCCCGTGGGCCTGGCGGAGGTGGTCAACGTGGACCTGCACGGCGACGGGGCGGAGGGTGTGCCCGGATGGGCCGGCGATCCGGAGAACGACATGTGCAACCTGCCCACCGGTCGGCAGACCTTTGCCGGGGTGGACTTCCGGGTCATTGATCCGGCGGAGAACGACCGCCGCGCGGTGCTCGGCATATCCTCGGACCCCGACTACAAGGCGGAGGAGACCGTTCAGATAGGCGCAATGGCGCGGACCGTCTATCTGCTTCACGGTGCCCAGGGCGGCGGGCTGATGGGCTGGATGACCGTGCGCTACGCCGATGGCTCCCACGAGACGCAGTACATCCACACGGGCCGGGAGATCGAAAGCTGGTTCATGCCCGCGCCGGACGAGGTCCAGGGGCGCATCCAGCGCGAGGGACCCTATCGAATCGGCTGGCAGGGGCCGAACCGCAAGTTCGACAACGTCGGCCTGTTCGTCTACGGCTGGGAGAACCCCGAGCCGGACCGCGAGATCGAGAGCATCACCTTCACCGCCGCCGAGACCGGCGCCATCTGGCTCGTCGCCGGCATCACGCTCTCGGACGCCGAGCGCTACTTCCCGGTCTCCATCGTCAGCTACGGCATCCCGGACATGTGGGGCGCGGCGGCGCTGGTGTATGCGCTGATCGAAGGGCTGGCCGGCATCGTGGATGAGACCAAAGCCTACGAGCGCGCGCGGCTCAGCCCCCGGTGGGCGGCGGCCGGCGTGGAGCGGGCAACGGCGTGCGCAAAGTATCCCGCCTCGGGCGGCTATGTTCGCTACACCTACAGCCTGGACGACGAGGAAGGGCTTCTCAGCATGGAAATCGCCGGCAACGGCACGGAGACCGAGTTGGAGATCCTGCTGCCGGAGGGCGCCGAGCCGACGTGCGTGACCGTGGACGGCGAGGACGTGCCGGATCCAGAGATCGCGGAGGTAGAGGGCAGCCGATACCTGCGCGCGCCCCTGACCGGCCTGGGCGCCCACACCGTGACTGCCCGCCTGGAGTGACCGAGAACTCAAGCTGAGGCAACACCAGGTGACTGACCTCGAAACCCGAAAGAAGCGTGCCCTGGAACGGGCCGAGGCCCGCTGTCACGCCCGAGGGCAGCTTTTGCGCTGCCGCGGCTTCCGGGAGAGCGAGGACGAGCCGGTTCACAACGTGCGGCAGGCACGCATGACCGCCCACGTGCTGGAGCACTACCCCGTTGTAATCGGCGAGGACGAACTGCTGGTCGGCCGGTATTCTTTCGAGCCCCTGACGCCGGAAGAGGAACGGAAGCTTGAGGAGGGGATGGAGTATGTCCGCAGGAACATCCCCCGGCTGAAGTACGGCCCAGGCAGCGGCGGCACGGGCCGACATCGCGTGGTGGACTACGAACGGGTTCTCGATCGGGGCGTCCGGGGGCTGCTCGAAGAGATCGAAAGCCGCGAGGCAGCGCTGGACTACTCGCAGGAGGACGACGCCGAGAAGCACCACTTCTACGCGGCCTCGCGGGTCGCGCTCCGGGGACTGCTGCGATTTGCGGAGAGGTATCGCGAGGCGTTGGAGGGCCGGCGAAAGCGCGAAGACGATCCCGTCCGCAAGCGTGAACTCGCCCGGCTGGTGGATATTTTCGACCGGGTCCCCGCGCGGCCGCCGCGCGATTTTTACGAGGCGCTGCAGTGCGTCTGGTTCGTGCAGTTTTCACTCACCGTCGCCGATGACGCCTCCTGCACCGGGCGGCCGGACAATTACCTGTGGCCCTGCTACCGCCGCGACGTTGAGGCCGGCAGCCTGACGCGCGAGTTCGCGCTCCGGCTCATCGAGGAGCTATTCCTGCGCAGCAACGAGGTGTACGGGGTCTGGCCCGAGACCATCATGCTGGGCGGGCTGGACCGCGCCGGGGAGCCGGTGCTGAACGACCTTACTCACCTGTTCGTCGAGGCCATCGAGCGCGTGGGCATGGTCAACCCCAACATCGGGCTCTGCTACCGCGAGGAGATGCCGGACCAACTGCTGCTGGAGTGTGTGGACAAAATCGGCAAGGGCCTCAGCCATCCGGCCATCTACAACGATCGGGTCATCACCGAAGGGCTTTTGGAGGCCGGACTGGCGCCTGAGGACGCGCGCTACTACATCAACAGCACGTGCGTGGAGATCACGCCCATCGGCACCTCCAACGTGCAGGTCAGCGGGCCGCCGCTGTATCCGTTGAAGGCGCTGGAGCTTACGCTGAACGGCGGCGAGCAGATGCTGGCGGACGAGGAGCGCCTGCTCTGGAGCGTTGGCGAGGAGGCAATCGAGAACTGGCAACGCCCCCTCGGCGAGGGCGGGACGGCCGTGGACCTGGCGACGCTGGGTACCTTCGAGGGGTTCGTGGACGCCTACCGGGATATCCTGGCGGTCACCATCCGCGACTGCGTGCAGCCGGCGATCCGGATGGCTTACCGCATCAAACAATACGGCTCGTGTCCGCTGGTCTCGTGTTTCATCAAGGACTGCCTGGAGCGCGGCAAGGACGCCGCCGCGGGCGGGGCGCGCTACAACTACTGGGGCACCATCGTGGCCGGTTTCGTGACCGCCGTGGACTCGCTCAGCGCCATCCGCGAGGTCGTCTACGAGCAGGAGATGATCTCTCTGCCGGAGCTGCGCGACGTGCTTCTGAGTGATTTCGAAGGTGCCGAGGACCTGCGGCAGTACCTGCTGAACCGCTGCCCGAGCTACGGGAACGATATCGAGAGCGTTGATGCGATCGCGGTGGACCTGTACGATTTCATGCGCCGGGAGCTGGCGCGTTACCGGACCTGCCTGGGCGGCACCTTCCACCCGGGCATCTTCAGCGGTTGGGGCGGCTGGCCGCGCGCGGCGCACGAGACCTTCGGGCTCGGCACCGCTGCCACCCCGGACGGCCGCCGCGCGGGGCAGCCTCTCTCGGAGTGCATCGGTCCGCAGGCCGGCGCCGACCGCCTGGGGCCCACCGCGATGGCCAACTCCGTGACGCAGATGGATCACCGCTACGGTCTGGGCGGGCTCTCGGTGAACTGCCGCTTCACGGGAAGCATCTTCGAGACAGAGGCGGGTCGCCGCAAGGTGGCGGATTTCATCCGCGAGTTCATGCGCAAGGGCGGTTTCGAGATACAGTTCACCGTGGTGGACAGCGAGACGCTGCGGGACGCGCAGGAGCATCCGGAGGACTACCGAACGCTGCTGGTGCGCGTGGCAGGCTACAGCGAGTACTTCTGCAACCTGGACGAGGCGCTGCAGTCCGAGATAATCGCCAGAACGGAGCACGCTCCGACGTGAGAGATCACTCAACGACGGGCAAACCATGAGCGCGAGATACGGTCGGCGGGATTTTCTGAAAACCGTGGCGGCGGGTTCGGCCGCCTTCATGATGCCTTCACTCGCCCGGGCGCAGAATGCGGGTGACGGGCGGCCCAACGTGCTGCTGATCATGGCGGACGACATGGGCTTCTCGGACATCGGCTGCTACGGGGCGCGGATCATCCAGACGCCCACCATCAACTCGCTGGCCGATCGGGGAATGCGCTTCACGCAGTTCTACAACAACGCCAAGTGCAGCCCCACGCGCGGCTCGCTGCTGACGGGCCAGTACAGCGGCTGGCGTGGCTCGCCCTCGCGCCACGTGAACCTTGCCGCCCAGATGAAGGAGGCCGGCTATCGCACCTACATGACCGGCAAGGTGCACGGCCACTCCACGGCCGGCTTCGACCGAAGCTGCACCATGGGCGCCTGCGCCAGCTACTGGAACCTGGGGCGCTACCAGGAGGGCCCCGGTGTGCTGAACATCAACGGCGAGCCGCACCCGGACTTCCTGGAGACCCACCCCGATTTCTACGCCACCGACGCCTGGTCGGATTACGCCGTCAGGTTTCTGGACCAGGATCGGGGCAGCGAGCGGCCATTCTTCCTCTACGTGGCCTACAACGCGCCGCACTACCCGTTGCACGCGCGGCAGGCGGACATCGAGGAATACCGCGGCCGCTTCATGGAGGGCTGGGACGTCCTGCGCCGGCGACGCTTCGGGGCCCTCGTTGAGGCCGGCATCGTGGGCCCGGACCTGCGCATGTCGCCGCGGGACGAGGGCGTGCCATCCTGGAGCAGCCAGAGCCGGGAGGAGAAGGAGCAATGGGACCTGTGGATGGCCACCTACGCTGCCATGATTGACTGCATGGACCGCGGCATCGGACGTATCCTGGTCAAGATCCGCGAGCTGGGGCAAGAGGGCAACACGCTGGTCTTCTTCCTGTCCGACAACGGCGGCTGCGCGAAGACCGGCGGCAAGCCGCCCGGCTCCGAGCCCGGCCCGCCGGGCACGTGGCATTTCGTCGGCAAGCCCTGGGCGAACACGAGCAACACGCCGTGGCGCAAATTCAAGACGTGGGACCACGAGGGCGGCGTCTCGACCCCGCTCATTGCCTCCTGGCCGGAGCGCATCCGGCCGGGCTGCATCGATCGGGACTGGGGCCACGTGGTGGACATCACCGCCACCTGCCTGGACGTGGCCGGGCGGCCGAACGACAAGATACTTGGCCTGCCCCTGACCCCGGCCTTCGACGGAAACCGGCGACAGTTCCACGACGTCCTCTGCTGGGCCATCCTCAAGGGTAAAGCCGCCCGCGAGGGACGCTGGAAGGCCGTGCGCTACGAGGAGGTCGGCTGGAACAAGCTGGGCGACGAGAGTTACGACATCGGCATAGACGACCTCTCCAAATGGCGCCTGTTCGATATGGAGGCAGATCGCACGGAGCTGCACGACCTCTCGAAGCAGCACCCCGAAAGGCTGCGCCACCTGGTGGAGACGTGGAAGGCGTGGAACGAAAAGGTCTCCCACCCCGGTCAGCGACCGGTTTGACTTATGGCGCTCCGGATATGATTTGACAGCAGCGCGCTCGGCTCCCACAATGATGGCACCCAAAGGAGGGCAGCGGAATGGGCCCGGAAGTCAGAAAGATAGTGGGGCAACTGCGGCAAGGGTTCGAGTCTCTCTACAGCGAGCGGCTCGAACGTGTGGTGTTGTATGGGTCTCAAGCGCGGGGCGATGCCGAGGAAGGTTCCGATATAGACATCCTGGTCGTTTTGCGGGGAAGCGTCTCGCCCTGCGATGAGATCGCGCGGACCTCGGCACTTGTGGCGGAACTCTCGCTCAAGCACGATGTCCTGATTGTCCCGACCTTCATATCCGAAAGCCGGTACAAACGCGGGCAAAGCCCCTTGCTCCTGAACGTCCGCCGCGAGGGGGTGGCGGTATGAGCAAAGAGCAGCGAGAACTGGTCGCGCGAGCTCAAGAAAGCCTGGAAGCGGCCAGACTTCTGCAGGAGGCCGGCCCCCACGGTTTTGCTGCTTCTCGGGCATATTACGGTATGTTCTACATTGCCGAGGCGCTGCTACTTGGCGAGGGGTTAGCCTTCTCCAAGCACGGCGCCGTTCATGCTGCATTTGGGCGGGAGTTCGTGAAGACCGGCATTGTTGAGCGGTATTTCCACCAGTACCTCGTTCGCGCGATGGCGGTCAGACATGCCGGGGACTATGGGAAGTACCAGAGTGTGACAAGAGAGGAAGCGACCAAGCAGATCGAGAGGGCGGCAGAGTTTTTGCGTTTGGCGGATAGGCTCCTGGCGACTGAATGAGCGGGGCACGGTCGCGTGAACTGCCCCTGTGGCTGCTGTGAGTGGCTGCGTAAGAGCCGCGGCGTTCCCTTCCATGGTCTGTCTTTACGTACCCGGCCAAAAGGAAATCTCATATCACGTTGACCCCGCCTCCCGTAACGGACAGAATACAGGTTCCGTGACCGTAAAGACCTGGCAACGGCCTGACACTCCTTCTGGCAGCAGGGGCATCCATGAAATCCTACCGCGACAGATTCCCCGAGTTCCGCAGCAGGTTCGACGCCGAATCGCATTTCCTTCATCTTGTCCTCCCCTCCGTTGTGCGGCCGGGGGAGCAGTTCGCACTCCGGGCCGTCATGATGGACGCCACCGGCATGCCGGCCGAGGACTGGACCGGGCGCATACCACTGGAGGCCGTCAGCGAGGACTTGACCGCGCCACCGGCCATCGAGTTCACCGCTGATGACTGCGGGATGATCCAGGTGGACGACCTGGTGATGCGGGAGCCGGGAGCGGCCTACCTGACCGCTACGCCGCACGGGTGCCCCGGACAACCTCCCACCAGCAACGTCCTCATGGCCCGCGAGGACGGGCCCCGGCTCTACTGGGGCGACATCCACGCGCACACGCTGGTCAGCAACTGCCACCCCGACACATGCAAGAGCCCCGAGTTCGGCTACTGGTACGGCCGCGACGTGGCGCTGCTGGACTTCTGCGCGGCGGCGGACCACCTGCGCGGCATCCACCGGGAGGACGGCAACTGGGACGAGGTGAAGGAGATGGCCCGCCGGTTCAACCAGCCCGGCGAGTTCGCCACGCTGCTGGCCTTCGAGTCCTCCCACGCCACCGGCTACGGCGGCGACATCAACGTCTATTACCGGTCCGGTGAGGCGGATTATTTCTGGCTGGACCGCGACGACATGCGTGGAACCGGGCCCAAGGTGCCGCTGGACCGCCTCTGGCAGTGGCTGGACGAGCAGGGCGTGCCCTACATGACCATACCGCACCACACCGCACGCGCCGGGAAATACCGGAATTTCGAAGACCCGCACTACAACCCGGAACGGGAGCCGGTCCTGGAGGTCTATTCCTGGTGGGGCAGCTCCGAGGCGCGGCACGACGACCTGTACCTGAAGGGGGGCAAGGCCGAGGCGCGCGCCTACTGGCGGGATGCCCTGGAGCTGGGCTGCCGCTACGGCGCCATCGGCTCCAGCGACACCCATCACACCATGCCCGGCACGCCGTTCCCGCTGAACGCGGAGAACTACGGCTACGCCCAGCACCGGCTCAACTGCCAGGGCGTGGCGGCGGTCTACGCCGATGAACTCGAACGCGGCGCCATCTTCGACGCCATGATGGACCGGCGCTGCTACGGCACCACCTGGTGGCGGCCGGTCATAGATTTCTCCGTCAACGGCCGTCCGATGGGCAGCGAGGCGTCGGCGGATGCGGACTTTCGCAAGGCGCGCAGAATGGAGGCCCGGGTGGCGGCCGTCGGGCGGGGCAAGGTCACGCTGCTGCGCAACAACCAGCCGATCGCCCGCGAGCGCCTCGATGGCCCTCTCACCACGTTTACCCACGTGGACGAGGAGCCGTTGGATGACCTGTGGATCACAAAGGCACCGAAGAGCTCCGTCCCGTTCGTGTTCTACTGGCTGCGGGTGGAGGCGGCGAGTGGCCAGGTGGCCTGGGTCTCCCCGGTCTGGATCACCGGCTGACGCCCCCTCATCCCTTTGACACGCCGGACCCCGTTGCGGTACCGTGGCCACCTTCCATCAACAACCCCGTAACCCACTTACACCCTCAGGAGTTTGCTGGCATGCCCGAAGTCATACGCGTTGGATACATCGGCACAGGCGGGATCGCCCGCCGGCAGGCGAAGGACCTGGCGGCCATGGACGACGTGGAGATCGTGGCCGGCTGCGACATCAGCGAGGAGGCGCGGGAGCGCTTCGCCGAACAGTTCGAGGTCGAGCAGACCTTCGAGGATTTCAACGATCTCGTCCGGCTCGAAGATCTCCATGCCGTCAGCGTCTGCACGCCGAATTTCATGCACAAGGACCCCACGGTGGCGGCGCTGAAGGCCGGCAAACACGTGCTGGTGGAGAAGCCCATGGCCATGAACGCCGAGGAGGCACAGGCCATGGTGGACGCCGCCGACGAGAGCGAGGCGACGCTGGTGATGGGCTTTCAGAGGCGGCTGGAGCCGGCGCCGCAGACGCTGAAACGGTTCATCAACGACGGCCAGATCGGCAACGTGCTGTTCGCCCGCGTGCAGGCCATGCGCCGGCTCGGCATTCCGAACTGGGGCGTTTTCGGCCAGAAGGAGCTCCAGGGCGGCGGGCCGCTGATTGACATCGGCGTGCACCTGATCGAGGTGGCGCACTTCCTGATGGGCGAGCCGGAGCCGGTCACCGCCAGCGCCCAGATGTTCACCTACGCCGGCAACCAGCCCAGCGACGTTCACTGCCCCTGGGCCGGATGGGACCACGAGACCTACAACGTGGAGGATCTGGCGGTGGGGTTCGTGCGGTTCGACAACGGCGCGACGATGGCCGTAGAGTCCAGCTTCGTGGCCCACATCGAGCAGGACACCTACAACGTGCAGATCATGGGCGACGAGGGCGGCTGCACGGTCCATCCGCCGTGCGTGTTCCGCAACGAAGCGGACACCATGGTCAACATCGAGCCGGCCTTCACGGGCAAGTGGAACGGCATGACCCGGAAGCTGCAGGAATGGATCGGCTTCCTGCGCGGCGAATTGGAGACCCAGTGCCCCGCCCGCTCCGGCCTGATGGTGCAGAAGATACTGGACGGCCTCTACAAGAGCGCCGAGGCCGAGCGGGAGATCGAACTCGCCTGAGGAGGCCATGCTGCGCATACGTCGCTACCGTGCCGCCGACCGTTCCTGCGGCCAGGCGTTGAATTACCCTTACGGGGCGCTGGTGGAGAGCTACCACGCGGAGTACTGAGAGTGTTCCCGCTTTCGAGTGGTTGTGCGCGCTGCCGAGCATACCCGGTGGAGGCCCGAACTCGGGCCACCACCGGGCTGAGAACGTGCATATCCCGCGGGGAAACGGGTGCGCCCCCGGCGGGGAAAACGGATGCAAGCACGAGACGCGGGCGGGTCGTTTCGCCCGGAGGGCGTACGCATATTAGCCCAGGGCAGAGCCCGCAGGGCGTCGCCCTGGGAAGCGTGACCGTTCCAATGT
>CAYVBE010000081.1:0-16345 GCA_964448935.1 uncultured candidatus Brocadiaceae bacterium | reverse complement strand
CCTCTTTCAAACCTGTGCAGTGGAGCCGCGTGTCGATACAGACCGGAGATACGGCAAATGCGTCTCCTGCCTTTTCGCAGATTTGAATCAGGGCCAGTTCATAGACTCTCTGTTCGGGCACGTCTCCCCCTTGCCATTCCGCCAGCATGTTCTGGATTTCCTCCAGCAGGCTACCGAACTCCTCTCGCAGCAAGTTCCCAGGAACCAGAATGCACCCGGCGAAATAGTCTGCCTGCCACTCCAGACTCCCGTACTCCGCGTCGCTCAGGTGCTGGCCGATGGCATCTTTGAATTCCATGACGCTCGAGAACTCGAGCTCTCTGAATATCTCCGCATGGAGTTCGCGATGCGCCACTTCGTGGGCCAGGGTGAACCTGTATTTCTCCTCGTAGCCACCAGTGCAGCACATTTCGTCAACAGAGATGCTGGAACAGTCCGGCGATAGCGCACCCCAGCTGTCGGTAATGCGGTAGAGCCCCGGAAGGGGAACGATGTCTATCTCCATCTCAACGTCCACAATCGCTTCGATGGGAAGAACCTTCTCCGTTGCGGCAACCCCAAAACGCTTCCGAAACTGGGCGGCGTCGAGCTGCAGAGCCTTCTCGTCTCGATAGGGTACTTTCCACGAGCTCATTGCTGGTTCATCTCCCGGCGCACGATGGCTATGAGCTCGTCCAGCTGCTCTTCGCTCGGCTTTTCCCGCCCCATGGTCCGGAAGATGACCGGCAACCGCCGGACGATTTCCTCTTCGGCCATGATCTCCGGTGGGATTTCACCGGCACAGGTGTGCGCCAGGTCATGCATCTCATACCACTCGTCTGTCTCGGGCTCCACACCGAGGGCAGTCAGGTATTTCACCAGCCTTTCACCCGAGGGCGGACGGGCGAGGCCGCGTTCAATCCGACTCATGTTCCCATGGTCGAAACCGTTTTGCCGGCAGAATTCTCGTAGGGCGAGGCCCTGACCCCGCCGGAGTTCCTTCAAACGTTCACCGAATGCGGGCGAATACTTGACCATCGGCCGCTCCCTCCTCCCTGGGTGAGGTGACATCGTTGTATTTATTCTACACCAGAAGCTGTTGTATGTCAAGCACACCAGCCCCGATTTTCGGGGACCGCTTGTTCCTGACACGGAAGCCGCTTACGGTATTCAGAGGGGTTCTGGGCTCAAAACCACTGGTACGGAAGCGTATAGGGAATTATCGGCTTTCTGACGGTTTTTTTGCGTGTCGGTTCCTGCGCGCCGCGCAATGTGCAAACTCAATGACACTCGCCAACGGCCGGCCAGTCCCCTGGTGCCCGTTTCGGCGGGTGATTCCGGCGCTCAATGTGTCGTTTCCTTCTTGGGTTGAGTCGTCCCCGACGGGGCTCTGTGTTCATTGTTCTCGCTGTTGACGCAGGGCTTCAACGCCCTGGGCTGATCTTAGTCCGCCGGGCACGGCGACGCCCTCCGGGCGATGGAGCCCATGGGGCACCAGTGCTACACATGAATGCGCCAGCATCCTTCCAAGCTGCTCCAGCAGCCACTGACGCCTGGCCGCCAATTGAAGAATGCGCCCGCATCCTTCCAAGTTGCCTCAGCAGCCACTGACGCCCAGCCGCCACATGAAGAATGCGCCGGCATTCTTCCAAGCTGCTTTAGCAGCCACTATACCCGTTAATAGTTCCAAAGTCAAGCGCACATCAGACCGAGAGCAACTGCCTGCTCGAGCCGAGCTGACGGACGGCTGACCAACGGCGGCCTCACACGGAGACACGGGGCCGCAGAGAAAGCACGGAGAACGCCCTGACCGGGGCCAACGACAACGATGAACGCCAGTTTCGACGCGGATACCGGGGGATTGACGCAGGTACCGAGAACGAACGAAAGCCAGATATGATGCCGGCGTTGCCATACTCACCCCTAAAGGCTGAAGGTCTGTCGTTCCACTTCGCCGTTTCCTATGTGGCGCAGGCGCCTCGCCTGGGGTCGTTGTCGAAAACTTGAGGACGGGGAACAGGCCGCGAGTATGTCACTTGTGTCGCGGGCGGATTCTACATAAGCTATGGCTTGGATAGTCAAAAATGCCCCGGATCGCGTACAGACACGGGCGGTGGCCCTGTTTCCTGCCGATCAAACTCAGCCGGGCAGAGCAACATGGAAAAAAGCGATATCGTGTTTGGCTCCGAGTTCAGCCCTTCCGTGGTTGACCTCCGCCGTCTGCTGGAGCTCATCGAGATCCACACGCCCGATCGCAAATGCCTGCAGGAGGCCATTGATGCGGAGTTCTTTCCCGATCAGAGCGGAACGGGCGATCCGCGCAAGACTCTTGGCGACAACACAGTCCTGTCGTTGTGCAATTACGGAATCCTGGAGCGGGCAGAAGGCGACCCGTGGCAGGTGGAATTCACCGCCTTCGGTCGCAACCTGTACCAGCATCGTGACGACGAAACGGCGTTGCGTGAGATGATGGGCCGTCACTGCCTCGTGAATCTGAAGGGGTTGCGCGTAATCAACTGCATTCATGATCTGATGGCCGGGGGTACACGCCTCAAGAAGACGACCATTGCGGAGCGTCTCCGCGAGGAAGGGCTTCATGTCCCCTTGAATGGAAAGCACCTGAACGTGCTTCGGCAATGGCTCGACTACGCTGGGGCCCTCAACCCGAACGACAAGGGAGGCGGGGAACAGCTTTGGCTACCGGATGACAGTCGGATTGAGGATCTCACCGGAGCCGCGCAACACGATATTGATCAGTGGCGGGAGCTTACGCAGGCGCAGCACGATTTCGCTCGGGCATTCGCTCTGCTGGACGCGGATGAGGTCCCAAGCAATGAAGTACGGGATTATGCGGTGGCCTTGTACGGCACCGATTTCCCCGCCCGCGGGCTGCCCAAGTCCGTACTGCACCAGCTGCAAAAGGTTGGCCTTGTTGACTGGGAGAAAACCACCGCCGGCCGGGGGGCCAAAGCCCACCTCGTTCGCAAGACGGCTAAGCTGAAGAACGAGTTCCTGCCCTCGATACTCGAGCAGATTGCAGACGAGATGGGACCCGGCTACAAGCGCCTGTCTCGCATGTCGCTCCAGGAGATCGTGGAGGCCCTGGATTCCGACGACACCCACGAAAAGGGCATCGCGCTCGAGGCCCTGGCCTTCTACTTCTGCCGGAGGCTGGACCTGCAGTTCGTGCACTGGCGCCTCCGGGGGGAAGCCACGGGCGGGGCAGAGGTGGACATGCTCGTCGAAGGTTCGAGGCTCATCTTCAGCCGCTGGCAAATCCAGTGCAAGAACAAGAAGACCGTGCGAGTTGCCGACCTGGCGAAAGAGGTCGGTATGGCGGTTGCCCTGCGGTCCACGGTCATCCTGTTCGTCACGCGTGCCGACATCGGACCGTCACTTGCCCGCTACCGGAAGCGGGTGATGAAGAACACGGCTCTCCACATCATCATGCTCAGCGGTCAGGACCTCCAGCAACTCATAGACGCGCCTGCCAGGCTCACGGCCCTCCTGAACGAACAGGCAAAGCAGGCGATGGAGATCAAGCGGGTCCAGATCGGGGATGAATGAGACGCAACGTCCGCGCCCGGGCCACCTTCGCGCCCTTAGTCCTTACCGGGGCGCTCCTTACCGCCGTCTTCCGGCAAAGGTTCTTCCTTCACGTCCCCCCACAGAAGGCCCGGCTTGGGGATACTGTAATAATTGTCGGGATCGTCCAGCGAAACGCTGACATCCTCTGAGTCAACCTGGGCCAGGTGCGTCTGTCTCAGGCGCATCGGCTGAGGCTTCGGTTCGGCCTCAAAGCGCGCCATAGCACCCTCAAGATATTCTTCCACCTCGTCAACGCATATCCATTTCCGTCTCGTGCGTTCGCACACTTCCCCGGTCACGCAGCTGCCGGCAAAGGGGTCCACAACCGTGTCCCCGGGGTCGGTCACCATCCGCACGAAGAACTCCGGCAGCGTGCTCGGGAACCTGGCGGGATGGGGCTTGATGTCATGTTCTCTGCAATACTGAAGATAGTGACTGTTGCTCTCCGTATTCGGTATAGCCAGCAGGTTCGGCGGTATGGCGCCCCGGTTGCGCTTGGAGAAATTCTCGCTGATCTCATGCCCGGAGGGCCGCCGCTGGGCTTTACAGCCGGTCTTCAACAGATCCTTCATGCTCTCGCTGTAGGGTTGCAGAACCCGACGGTTGCTGGCTTTCGGCCAGGGCGAAGGGGAAAGCCACCACACGCAGTTCACGGCGTCTTTCACGCGAATGCGGCGCACGGTGACCCATTCGGCGGGCGTCGGCAGCTTGGACGGATTCCAGTAGTAAAACTCCTGGGCAAGGTGGAACCCGAGCTCTTCACACAGCATGATCAGCAGCTTGAAATGGTACAGGCTGCGTGTGGGTTGCCCGCGCACCCAGGCCCCCCCGATGTCAATGACCAGGCTCCCTTGCTGCTTGAGAGCTCTCTTGAACGCCTCGCCGAAAGGCTTGAACCATTCCACATAATCTTCCGAGGGCACATTGCCATAATCCTTCTCCCGAACCAGCCCGAACGGCGGACTCGTAACGATAAGGTCCACGCTCCCCGGCGCGAGAACTGCCTCGAGCACCTCAAGCGAGTCTCCCAGGTAAACGGCGCCCTGCGACGTCTCGTGAAAAAGCCGGACCTCGTTATGTACTGTCGACATATCACTCCCTGCCATCCGAGACACACCGGCCGCCTGCTGCCTGCCAACGCACGCCGCTCTTTTCCGGAATCTGAACGTCCAACATCATAACGTCTGAGGTCAACTGAGCCAAGGCAAAAACGGCGCCTAAAAATCGCTCCAAGGCACTGTCCTCGAACGGGCGCCCGAGCCGCAGTGCAGGGTGCCGCGGCAGCCAACTCGGCTCCGTGTACCTCAGCCGATGAATTATCTGCTGCCGTCTGCGCTTTTTTCTCTTCACGACAGCCACCGCTCGCCAAAGCACACCACCGAGACTCTCTCACAGCATCTGGATCATATTTTGGGGAGCATTCCACACGGAGCTGGAGAGAGCAGCAGAGTCTTCCAACTCCGCTCAAGGTCCTGAGCACGCCGACACGACAGAGCAGGGGGTAGGACAGGGCAGGAGAGCAGTGGAAAGCCGAGAGCAGAGGACGGCGGAGCGGCGAGATTGCCGCGCCCGCCCAAAGGCGGGCTCGAAATGACAATCGGGGGGATGCGTGGGGTCGCAAAGACGAGCGGGGCGAACGGCAGATCAGAGAGCAGTTAAAGGTTGAGGGGAGAGAACGGCAGGACGCCGAGGTTGCCGCGCCCGCCCGGATGCTGGCTCGCAATGACGCGCGGAGCTCCGGGAACCGTGAAGCCCGAAGACCGAAGCGACGGCCCGCCACTTTTCACGGCTGACTTTACTGGCTACCGAACAGGTGCGTGACGGCCTGAATCGCCTCGGGATGGGCCATTCCTGATCGGGATCGAACCTGAACTTCATTGGTCGGTATCCTCAGACGGCACGATCTCTTCCAGCAGTTCAATCAACCGGGGCAGGTCCCCCGTGGCGACTTCCCACAGGATATCATAATCAACGTGCATGTAGTCATGGACGATCCGATGGCGAATGCCCGTGATCTGTTTCCACGGAATCTCGGGATGCGATTCCCTTGTCCGGGCCGACACCTGCGAGGCCGCTTCTCCGATCGTCTGCACCAGGTGGGCTACGACGATTCGCAGGTCCTCGTCGCCGTCGTATTCGCTCCGGGCTTTCCCCTCGACTCTGGACCTCACTTTCCGAGCCGTGTCCAGCATATGGCCCAGATAAACGTTGTCATCCCGCTGCATACTGCACCTCCGCTTCGTCCAGCACCCGGCTCTTGAGGCGTCGGTTCAGGTACTTCGGGTTGACCATGTCCACCCTGCGTCCACCCAGCAACTCGGACAACTCCTCCTCTATATCCACAACAGCCAGACCGGGGGTGTGTCCGGGCTCGAATTCGACGAGCACGTCCACGTCGCTTTCCGGGCCCAAGTCGTTCCGCAACGCCGATCCGAAAAGCGAAAGCCTGCGGATATGGTGCCGCCGGCAGAACGCCGCCAGTTCCTCCTTGTCCACCGTGATGGCTGCCATTTTTCGCCTCCCTGAGAGGGACGGCAGAAATGTTCTACGGTTCCACGAGCCCGTCCGTCCGGATTCATCGGGGTATTGCTTTGCGCCGCTGGCCGGCTTCCCGACAAAGCCCTATCCGACCGGATTGTATAGTCGCACTGAGTCGGTTTCAATAGTATGTCGGCGCGCTCGCGCATATTCCGCCCCTGCAGGGCTCAGTCTATTGTACGCATTCTTACCCAGGGCGGCGGCCTTCGGCCTTGCCCTGGGCTTTTATGTTTCGCCCCTGCGGGGCAGCACAGACGCGGAGACAGTACAAAGGTGAGGGGAGAGAACGGCGCACGCCGTGCGATGTTGGCGGGTTCGGCTTTCGGGCGGAGAACGGCGGGATTGCCGCGCCGGCCTTCGACAGGCTGAGGGCGGCTTGGAAGAACGACGGGACCGGCTGTCATTCTTCATGGTTTGGATCCTGGACGTTAGCCCGGGGCGGATTCGGCTTGCGCAGGCAAACGGCGAGGACTGGCCGCCGGCAGAGCCGGCGGAAGTTCGAAGGCTGAAGTTCGAAGCAACGGCAACGGCGAACGGCGAACGACCGCAGGCGAGGCGCCTGCGCTACACGGTTTCCGGTCGGCGCGCGCCCTCCTGGATGTTTTGGGTCTGGCCTTACTTATGAAGCCAGCTTTCGGGCCAGCGCTGCGCGAAGGCTTCTGGTTCGTAGGCCATTTTTCGCTGGCCGCAGCCGGTTACCGGTAACCTTGAGCCGTCGAAAGTTGGGTCTACGTACTTCTCGAACCAGTGGCCGAGTTCCTGGCGCATTTCCTCTACGCGGTCGGCCTGCCCGGGGTTCTCGATGAGGTTTTTCGTCTCGCCGGGGTCTTTGGTAAGGTCGTAGAGTTCGTCGGGGCGGTCCCCGCCGTAGCGGCGGATGTATTTCCATTCTCTGGTCCGCACCATGCGGACGGGGCCGTATTCGTCGAAGACGACCACCTGGCCCTCCTCCCGCTCCTCCTCGCCCCGGAGCAGCCGGGCGAAGCTGGTGCCGGGGAGGGCCTCCGCCTCGGGGTCTTCCAGGCCGAGGTAGTCCATGAGAGTGGGGCGGAAGTCGTAGTGGCTGTAGAGCCCCCGGCAGACGCGGCCCTCGGGTATGTGGCCGGGGCGGCTGATGAGGCCGGGCACTTTGACCGAGGTGTCGTAGAGGTTGACCGGCAGCGTGCCGTTGCCCTTGCCGCAGACCCCGTGGTGACCCATGTTCATGCCATTGTCGCTGGTGAAGAACACGATGGTGTTCTCCGTCAGGCCGTGGCGCCGCAGCCAGCCCAGGATGCGCCCCAGGTTGGCGTCCATGGCCGTGATGGCGGCGTAGTAGCCGCTGAGCTTCTCGCGGCGCCGCTCGGGGGAGTCGAAGAAATCCGTGACACCGGCGTCGTCCGGGTGTTTGGGCTCGCGGGGGGCGGATTCGAGTGGGCAGTGCTCGTAGTAGGTGTCAAAATACTCGGCGGGGTGGTGCTCCCGACGCCAGGGGCTGTGCGGGGCGACGTGGTGGACGCTGAGGTAGAAGGGGCGGTCGTCGCCGAGCCGGGAGTCGAGGAAGTCGAGCGCGTTGTCCGTGATGGCGTCGGTCAGGTAGCCGCCGGGGCGGTGGACGGCGCCGTCTTCGTCGTAGAAGGCGGGCTCGGTATAGCCGCCGCCGGCGCGCGGGCGCCAGAAGGTGAAGCCCTTCTGGGGGAACGAGGCGTCGCCGAGGTGCCATTTGCCGCTGAGCCCGCAGACGTAACCGTTGCGCGCGAGGACGTCGGTGTAGCCGGGCCGGCCCTCGAGGAAGACGATGTCCTTGCCGCCGGCGATCCAGTCGTGCACGCCGTTCTGGGAGGCGATGCGGCCGGTGAGCAGGGCGGCGCGGGCGGCGGAGCAGACGGGTGTGACGCAGAAGAAGTTCTCGAAACGGGTGCCGGTGGCGGCCAGGCGGTCGAGGTTGGGGGTGCGGACCTCGGGGTTGCCGGCGCAGCCCATGGCCCAGTAACCCTGGTCGTCGGTGAGGACGACGATGACGTTGGGGCGGTCGGGGTCGGTGGAGGGCATATCTGTGGCTCCACTGAGGTGGTGCGGTCCGGGGGCAGTTTACGTTGGGTGGGGGCGGGGTGCAATGTAAAGGCGGCGAAGGACGGACGATGGACGACGGACGATAGACGGCGGACGGCGTGCGTGGGAAACGGCGAGGTTGCCTGGCCGCCCTTGGGGCGGCTGGGAAGAATGCCGGGAACGTCCCGTCATTCTTCTTGGCTGTGAACAGCCACAGGCGTGGGCGCCTGTGCTACACGGTTTCCGGTGGGCGCGGCGGCTCCTCGCTATGACTACATAGCGGCATCGGCGGCGAGGCGGGTTGCGGCGAGGAATTCTTTCAGCCTTGCCTGGATTGCTTCCGGCGTGAGGCCTTCCAGGCCCCGGGGGCCGAAGCGCTCTATGGCGAACGATGAGGTGATGGTTCCGTGGATGACGCCCGCCGCCAGCGCCTGCATATCCACGGCGTCCTGCCCGGCTATATAGCCCATCAGTCCCCCGGCGAACGAATCGCCCGCGCCCGTCGGGTCCACGACGTCTTCGTGCGGAAAACCGGGGACCACGAACAGCCCCTCCGGCGAGCGGAGGAGCGAACCGTGTTCGCCTTTCTTAACGATGCACCAGGACGCTTAAAGCCATACAAACACCTGGCTACTCAGAGTTCTTAGTTTTCCCCTTCCGTGCGCTCAAGGAGTTCCTCAACTTCTGGTTTGAGAGCCGGCACTTCTCGTTTGGCCGCATTCCAGACGATGTCCGTGTCGATCTCGAAGTAGCCGTGGACCAGCACGTTGCGCATCCCGATGATCTTGTGCCATGGGATGCCGGGGGCCATAGCGCGCACATCGTCGGGGAGGGCGTTGGCAGCTTCACCTATGATCTGCAGGTGATGCACGAACCATGTTTGCAGAAGCTCATCGTCTTCAAAAGCCGCCCGGTCAGCCCCCAGGTGTCGCTCGATGGCCGCGATGGCTTCCAGCATGTCTCGGAGTCTCTCCCGGGGGTCTCTCATACCGGAGTTGCCTCCCTGATGACACGGTCACGGATGCGCTTTTTAAGGCCGCGTTCGGTGACAACGTCAACGGGGCAGCCCAGCAGTTCTTGCAGTTCGAATTGCAAGCCACCAAGGTCCAGCAGGGAACGGTCGGCGTCGAGCTCTACCAGGAAATCCAGGTCACTGGCCTCATCCGCTTCTTCCCGCGCCGCGGAGCCGAACAGGCGGATGTTGTGGGCGCCGTATCTGGCGGCAATCCGTGCGATTTCTTCGCGATTCTCGCGAATCAGCGCCTTGTGGTTCATACAGTAGCTCCTTTTCCTCCGGGCCTCCTCCCTCGCCCATTCGACGGCGGTCAGGCGCTTTGCCAGTCGGCGGCGAGGCGGGTTGCGGCGAGGAATTCTTTCAGCCTTGACTGGATTGCTTCTTGCGTGAGGCCCTCCAGGCCGCGGGGGCCGAAGCGCTCTATGGCGAACGATGAGGTGATGGTTCCGTGGATGACGCCCGCCGCCAGCGCCTGCATATCCACGGCGTCCTGCCCGGCTATATAGCCCATCAGTCCCCCGGCGAACGAATCGCCCGCGCCCGTCGGGTCCACGACGTCTTCGTGCGGAAAACCGGGGACCACGAAGAGCCCCCCCGGCGAGCGGAGGAGCGAACCGTGTTCGCCTTTCTTGACGATGCACCAGGACGGGCCCTGCTCGCAGACCCAGCTTGCGGCCTTAAGCGGGTTGGCCGCACCGCTGAGCTCCAGGGCCTCCATGTCGTTCAGAATCAGCCCGTCAATGCGCTGCATCAGCTTCAGCAGGGCGCCGCGTTCGTTCTCGATGTAGAAGTCCATCGTGTCGGCCAGCACAAAGCCGGGCTCGGTGAGCTGATCCAGCACGTGCATGTGGGTCACGGGCGAGCCGTTGGCCAGGAACACATACCGCGAGTCGGCGTATTCCGCGGGCACGGCGGGCATGTAATCCCCGAATACGTTCAGCTCGACCGCGAGCGTCTGCGCCTGCTCCATCCTGCCCTCGTAGGCGGCCTGCCATCGGAACGTCTGGCCGTCCAGCCGCTGCAGACCGGACAGGTCAATGTTCGTCCGTTCCAGCCGTCTGAGGTATTCTTCGGGAAAATCCTGACCGACCGCCCCCATCAGGCGCACCGGCGAGAATTGACTCGCCGCCAGTGAAAAGTACACCGCAGAGCCGCCGAGTTCGGCCTCGGCCGAGCCGAAGGGAGTCTCGACGGTGTCCAACGCAACCGACCCCACAACCAGCAGTGACATGTTCGCTCGGTCTCGCATGAAGTTCCGGTGTGATGTGCACGCGAACGCCGGGGATTGAGTTTAGACGAAGGATGGGTGGGGCTCAAGTGCGGAGCGACGCCAGACGACAGACGGCGGGCTGCAACGGCGACGGCGGACGGCCGACGATGGACGATGGACGACGGAGGATGGCATTGGCGGGCGCGCCTTGATATCTGGGGCGTGGGGCTTAGCATAGTGGTTGGACCGGTTGGGTGTCAGACTTCCGCTTTTGGGGATTGAGCTATGGCGATTGCTTGTTCGACGAGTGCGTTTAAGATTCCGCTGGACGAGGCGCTTTCGAAGGTCGCCGGGCTCGGGTTCGAGTGTGTGGACCTGATTGCGATTCCGTCGTGGGGGCACATCGTGCCGGAGGATCTGGCCGATGACTGGCAGGGGGTTATCGGCGAGGTGGAGGCGATGCTGGACGCGCGCGGGCTGACGCCCGTGGCGGCGAACTGCGCGCTGCCGACCATTTACGACCGCGAGGACGAGACCGTGGCGGAGCGGCTGCGGCAGGCGCGGGGGCTGGTGCGGCTGATGTCGCGGCTGGATATCGAGGTGGCCTCGTTCTACCCGGGCCCGCGCACGGAGGAGAAGGAGTGGGACCGGATACTGGAGGACGCAGCGGAGTCCTGGCAGGAGCTGCTGGACGTGGCGGACGCGGGCGGGGTGACGTTCTCGGTGGAGCTGCACTACGGGACACCGTTCCAGACCGTGGAGCAGTCGGAGGCGCTGCTGGACGCGGTGCCGGCGCTGCAGGTGGCCTACGACCCGAGCCATTTCGTGATGCAGGAGATCGAGCCGGAGGCGACGGAGTCGCTGCTGGCGCGTGCGGCCCACGTGCACCTGCGGGACGCGGCGCCGGAGAAGATGCAGGTGCCGATGGGCGAGGGCGCGGTGGATTTCGAGTGGATCGTGCGGACGTTGTCCGACAACGGGTATGAGGGTCATTATTCGGTGGAGTATCTGCCGGATATCGAGGGCGGCCCGGAGGCGCAGATCGCGGCGTTGAAGGAGCGTCTGGAGGCGTTCCTTCAGAGCAGGTGATCAGGAGATCAGGTGAGGGGTACCCAGGGTAGGCCGCCTTCGGCGTCCAACCCTGGGCTGATATCCGTACGCCCTTCGGGCGAAACGGATGGCCGGCGGACTGCGGGGGCGGTGCGCGGTTGCTCCGGGGGCGCCGGTCGGATACACTGCCGGTCTGCTGAATCCATCGCATCAGCCCTTACAGGAGGCGACAAGTGGCCGCTTACGTGGTGACGGGCGGAGCGGGTTTTATCGGGTCGAACATCGTGGCGCGGCTGGTGAGCGACGGGGAGGACGTCCGCGTCGTGGACGACTTCTCGACGGGCCGCCCGGAGAACCTGGCGGAGTTCGCCGACCGGATCGAGCTTCTGGAGGGCAGCATCTGCGATGAGGGCCTGCTGGCGCGGGCCTTCGACGGGGCGGATTACGTGCTGCACCAGGCGGCCCTGGCCAGCGTGCAACGGTCCGTGGAGAACCCCCTGGCCAGCAACGAGGCCAACGTGGAGGGCACCGTGAAGGTGCTGACCGCGGCGCGCGACGCGGGCGTGAAGCGGGTGGTATATGCCAGCAGCAGCTCGGTTTACGGCGACACCCCGGAGCTGCCCAAGCGCGAGGACATGAAGACGGACCCGCTGAGCCCGTATGCGGTGAGCAAGCTGGCGGGCGAGCACTACTGCCGTGTGTTCAATGATCTGTTCGAGATCGAGACGGTCTCGCTACGCTACTTCAACGTGTTCGGCCCGCGGCAGGACCCCGAGAGCCAGTATGCGGCGGTGATTCCCATCTTTGTGCAGCGGCTGCTGGCGGGCGAGGCGCCGCAGGTGTTCGGCGACGGCGAGCAGTCGCGGGACTTCACCTACGTGGAGAACGCGGTGGAGGCCAATCTGCTGGCGGCCACGGCGGAGGGCGCCGGCGGGGCGGTCTGCAACGTGGGTTGCGGCCGCCGATACACGCTGAACGAGCTTCTGGACAGCCTGCGCGGGTTGATCGCCTCGAACGTGGGCGCCGAGTATCTGGAGGAGCGCCCCGGCGACGTGCGGCACTCCCTGGCGGAGATCGAGGAAGCGCGCGCGCGCCTGGGCTACGAGCCGCTGGTGGATTTCGAGGAAGGCCTGCGGCGGACCGTGGAGTGGTATCGGGCCCGGTCGAAATGACCGGGGCCCCGGCCTTGACGAGTGTCCCATCATGGAGCAGAACTCTCATAGCACGCTTCGCAAGGAGCTGGCGGCGTTGTTTCTGCTGATGCTGCCGGTGGCGGCGGCGGTTCTGCTGCTGGGCTGGGGGCGGATCTTCGGTTCGGTCGGGCCGCGTCCCGAGCCGATCGAACCGCTGCCGGCGGAGTCACAGGATTTTCCTCCGGCCGAGGGCGGCGAGTGGTCCGTGGATTTGACGCCGGAACGCGCGCGGTCCCTGATGATGGTCTTCTTCGACTCGCTCGAGGCGCCAACCGAGGGCGGGCAGGGAGCCGGCGAGGGCACGCCGCTGTTCGTGACCATCTACGGGCGCGGCGGTGACCGGAGGCGCTACCTGATGCGCGAGGGAACGCTGGAGGAAAGCGTGCGCGGGGCGGCGCGAGAGTTCTACGCGGATGTAGAAGGAGAGGTCCAGCCGGATGCGCTGCGGGTGCGGCTGGACGCAGTGACCGAGGTGCGGCCCATGCCGGTGCCGAAGCGGGAGCTTATGGCCGCGCGCGAGATGGGAGAGCCGGCGGGGTTCGCGTTGCGGACGCGCGGGGGGGCGCACTTCCTGCTGCCCTTCGAGCGGAGCGCCGGACGGGCGGGCACGGCGGAGGAGGCACTGCGGACGCTCTGCCGACGGGCCGACCTGGACGCCGAGACCTGGCGGCAGGAACGCTGGCAGATGTGGTGGCTGAAAGCGGTCGGCTACGTCAATGATCTTCCCGGCAGCCGGCGCGCGTTGGAGAGCCCCGACGGGCTGGTGCCGGTGGGGCGGGTCAGCGTGTCCCGGTTGACGCGCGCGTTGGAGGAGGGCGGGCTGTACCTTGCGCGTTCGCAGGAGCAGAACGGGGTTTTCCTGATGTATTGGGACCCGACGACCGGGCTGCGCGGCGGGTGCCGGAGCCTGGTTCTGGATGCGTCCGCGGCCGCCGCGCTGGGGCTGCAGTGCGAGGTCTGGCCGTCGGCCGAGACGCTGAACGCCTGCCACCTGGGGCTGTCTTATGCGATGCAATCCACCCGCATGGACGCGCACGACCCGCGCATGGCGTTCACCACCAGCGAGGAGGCCTGCCACGGGGCGTGGGAGCTGGAGGAGACGGCGCAGGTGCTTGAGGGGCTCTGCCGATACGCGCGAGCCAGCGGGACGAGCCAGCCCGAGCCGTGGATCGGGGCGACCGCCAATTTTCTGCTGTTTATGCAGCGGGACGACGGCCTGTTCGAGCTGCGCTACGACCCCGGCGCGGGCGAGGCGCGCACGCCGGGGCAGGGGTTTAACCGCACCGTGGCGCAGGCGCGCGGCGCGCTGGCGCTGGCCCTTGCGCATCGGCAACTGGGCGTGGAGCGCTTTCTGGACGGTGCCGAGGCGGCCATGGCGCCGCTGCTGGACGATTCACCCGCCCTGAGCGCCGAGGAGGCGCGGCATGTGCTGAGTGCTTTGGTCGAGCTGTACGCCGCGCGGCCATTGGACGACTATGTGCGCTACGCCGGCGCCATCGCGCGGCACCGGCGGCAGAATCAGGTGCTTCCCGACGAGGCACCGGGGGATTCGCTGGTGGGCGGCACGCTGGAGGGCTATCCACCAACAGTGCGCGCCACGGCGGATGACCTGACTGCGCTGGCCGCGGCGTGTATAATGGGCCTTGAGGAAGAGAACCTGCCTGCCGCCGAGCGGGCGGCCCGGTACGTTGCCAGGCTCCAGTTCGTGCCGGAGAACAGCTATTACCTGCGTGAGCCGGAGACGGCGCGGGGCGGATTCCGCGAGCAGCCCGGCTCCAACCTGATCAAGCTTCAGACCGGGGATTCGGCCCTTCGCGGTCTGGCCACACTCATGCGGTTCCGGATGTCACAATGAGCCCGATCGAGAAAGCCGCGATAGAGGGTGCGCCCGAGATTGCAGCGTTGGTCAACCGATTTGCGTCGCGGGAGATCGTACTGCCACGCTCGCTGAATGACGTGTACGAGAACCTGCGCGATTTCTTCGTATGGCGCGAAGACGGCGAGATACTGGCCTGTGCCGCGCTGCACATCACATGGCGCGGGCTGGGCGAAGTGCGCAGCCTGGTGGTGGGCGAGGAACTGCAGGGCACCGGCGTGGGCACGGCGCTGGTGGAGAGTTGCCTGGCGGAGGCGCGGGAACTCGGCATGGTGCGCGTGTTCGTGCTGACCTACGTGCCCGAGTTCTTCGAGCGGTTCGGGTTCGTGCGCGTTTCCAAGGAAGAGTTGCCGCACAAGATATGGGCCGATTGCCTGAACTGTCCCAAATTCCCCAATTGCGACGAGGTGGCGCTCGTGCTGGACCTTGATCGCGAGCCCACGCGGGAGTAACGAGCACCGACGATGCGCGACGCGGAGACCCGGCGCCGGATTCGGACCGCCACCGACCGGTCCCTGCTGGTCGAGGCCGCCGCGGGCACGGGCAAGACCACCCTCATCGTCGCGCGCATCATCCAGGGCGTTCGCACGGGGCACATCCGGCTGCGAGACACGGTGGCGATTACCTTCACCGAGAAGGCCGCCGGGGAGCTGGAGGAGCGCCTGCGCCGCGAGCTGAGCACAGAACTCCACGCCGCCGACCTCTCGGCGGAGGAGCGGGCGCGTGCCCGGCGGGCCGTGCGGGAACTCGACCGCGCCCAGATATCCACCATCCATGCCTTCTGCGCGCGGCTGCTGCGCGAGAAACCGGCGGAGGCCGGCGTTGACCCCGAGTTCGAGGTGATGGAGGCGACCGCCGCCAACCTGCTGCAGGACCGCTGCTGGCGGGACTGGATGGACGAGCACGTGGCGGAGAGCGATCCGGTGCTGGTGGAGGCGATGCGCGCGGGCGTCCGTGGCAGCGACCTGCGGGGTGTCGCCATCGCGCTGGCCGACGCGCCCGAGATACTGGAAATGGAGCAGTTCGATCTGCCGGAAGCCGAGGGCGACCTCGGGCAGATGACGGCCGACCTACGGGAGGCAGCAAGAGCGGCTGCCGAGGTCTTCGATCACCCCTTCCCCGGTCGGTCCAACGCCAATTACCGCGGCCTGCGCAGGCTGTCTGCCGACGTTGCCGGGGCGTCGGATGACGTGGGGGTGCGGCGGCTGGGCTACGAGGTGGCCGGACTGGACCCCGAAAACGCTCTGAAGAGCTTCAAGAAGGACGAGCGGGAGGCGGCGCGGCAGCCGCTGGCGGACTTCGTCGAGGCCGCGCGGGGGTTGGGTCGGCACCTGGCGGCGCGCATCTTCCGGTGGGCCTGGGGGTTTGTGGGGCGATACCGTCAGGCGAAGCGCGAGCGGTCGGCGCTGGATTTTCAGGACCTGCTGCTCCTTTCCGCCCGGATGCTGCGCGAGAACGTGCCGGTGCGGCGGCATTTCCAGAGGCGTTTCGGCGCGATCTTCGTGGACGAGTTCCAGGATACCGATCCCCTCCAGGCCGAAATGATCGGTTATCTCTGCGAGGACCCCTCCGAGCCACCCGCGCGGCGTCTGGATGAGGTCTCGCTCAGGCAGGGGATGCTGACGGTCGTCGGCGACCCCAAGCAGTCCATCTATCGCTTCCGGCGCGCCGACGTTGAGGTCTACGATCGGTTCAAGGAACTGTTCGAGCAGGGCGGGTTGGAGCGGATCTACTGCAACTTCCGATCGCGGTCGCCGCTGCTGGAGCGGTTCAACGATCTGTTCGAGCGCATCTTCCGGGCGCCCGAGGACGAGGCGGTCTATCAGGCGGAGCACGTGCCGCTGGAGGCCGGCCTGGTGGAGCAG
>CAYVBE010000080.1:0-16399 GCA_964448935.1 uncultured candidatus Brocadiaceae bacterium | reverse complement strand
CTTATTAACCACGGCTTACGACACTTCTGGAATCACTTAACCGGACAGTAGTGATGAAACATGGCAAATCATCTGAGAAAGGTCCTACCTGCCCCGAGCGCCTGCGAGTGTCGCAGTGCACCGCGCCCAAAGCCACACGGCCTTCTTCCGCGCACGCTCATCGCCCGTTTCCTCGCTTTCTTCCACGGGCTTTCTGCCGGCGTGTTATGCCGACCGAGGCCGTGCTATCTCGCACCACAAGGCGCGCGGGGACAGGGTGCGCATCCGGGTCGTCGGGCTTCCCCTCAACCATGCGCACCAGGCGCTCGACGGCCCTCTCGCCGACGCGGTACAGGCCCAGGCTGAGGGTTGTGAGAGGCGGCATGGCGGCCGCGGCGTGCACGTCGTCGAAACCCACGACGGACAGGTCGTGCGGAACTTGCAGACCCAGGCGCGCGCAGGCGGCGTAGACGCCCATGGCCCACTCGTCGTTGTAGGCCAGGACGGCGGTGGCTGATGCCTCGGAGAGGCCCTCGACCAATGGCCCCCCCAGGGCCATTGCCCGCGCGCCCAACGGTTGACCCGCCATGTCTTCCCGCAGATTCGCACGTAGGACGACCGGCCGGAGACCTCGGGTGTTCATCCATTCAACATACTTCTCCTGGCGCAACGCGGGATAGCTTCCCGCTTCTGCGCCTTCCGGACCTACCCACGCAATCGCGCGGTGCCCGAGCCCGTAGAGGTGCTCCAGCCCCTCGACAACACCGGCCAGGTCGTCCACCCCCACGTGCGGGATGTCGAGGCCGGCGGGAGCGGGGGCAACGACGACCGGCCATTCCGGCCATAGCTCCCGCACCACGGGTGCCGACCGGCGCCACTGCACGGTGTGGATTACCAGACCGTCTATGCGGCCGCGGCGCAGTTGCGAGACGGCCACCTCTGCCGGGCTCGCATCTTCGTTGCCGGCCAGCGCGATGAGCTGCAGGCCGTAGCGGGTGGCGGCCTCGAGCATTCCGGCCTGAAACGGGGCGTAGAATTGGATGTCCTCGGCCGCCCGTTCCCCCCTTGAGCCGCTCCGCGGGCTGCTCAGCAGGCCCCCGATGGCGAAGCTGCGCCCGGTGCGCAGGCTGCGGGCGGCGTGGTTGCGCACGTAGCCCAGGCTTTCGCACGCCTTCAGCACGCGCCGGCGGCAGCCCTCACTGATCCTGTCGCTCTCGGGGCCGTCGTTGAGCACTTTGCTGACGGTCCCCGGGCTGGTGCCGGCCTCCCGTGCCACATCGGCGATGCTGACCCGCGCCATGAGTGCGTTCACTCCCAGGTTTGCGAAATCGTTTTCGCATAGATGCTATCATGCCCGCATCTGTGCGTCAAAGGCTATCGCAAAGGGAACGGCCGGCCGCGCATGACCGGGTATGCCCGTTACCTGCCGACATCGTAGAAGACGGGCAGGTCGAGTTGGGTGTGGTCTATCTTGCGCAACTCGGCCTTCAGTTGAGGATGGGCGTCGAAGGGTTCGATCGTCAGGCGGTAGGATTTGCCGACGGACCGGTCGGAGGCTGCGAGCTTCCGGTCCAGAATCACCCAGTGGTTGACGGCGATCCGGTCGGTGTCCAGTTCGCCGGACAGCACGCGCTCCACTTCATAGATGCACTCGGAGAGGCATCGGCGGTACGGGGCGATCTCTCCGGGATCGGGCGTGGAGGACTTCTCGACGAGCCGCCCTTCCACCTCGATCCTGGGTGGCTTTACGCGGTTTTTCATCCGCGGGCGGTACAGGGTGTAGTGGTGCCGGGCTTCCTCCGCGTCTATCCAGCGGTCCCAGATACTGACGCCTTCCAGCCTGCCGGCCCAGTCGCGCCCACCGTTGTATTCGTCGCCGAACACCAGGTGCTGCGGCGACCAGTTGGAGAAGTCCCCCTTCACGACATCCGTCCGGAGCACCTCGCGGCCGTCCAGGTAACACCTCATCTCGCCCGGCCGGTAGGTAACCAGCACGTGATAGAGGCGGTCCGGCTCAATCGTGCACAGGGTGACCTGTGGGTTGGTCCCGTTGCCGCCCGTCTTCGGCGTGCGGAGGCGGAAGATGAGTTTTTCCCCTTCCAGGCCGAGGGTGAAGTTGCGCGAGACGTGGTCGGTGGAGAAGGAGACGATGCGCGCGGGGCCGGCCTGGCGAGCATTCTCCGCGCTGAAGACCGCCTCGACCGCCAGTTCTGCGGTCGCCACGCAGGACTTCAGGACGATGTCGTCGGCGCCTTCGGGCAGGAACGCGCCGCGCAGCAGGTCCAGTTCCCGGTTGGGTCCGATGCGGGCCTCACCCCGGCACCGCCCGGAGCACCGGCGCACGGACTCGCCGTCCGGTGCCACCAACTCGTTCTTCGCCCCCCGGTTGGCCCAGACGAACAGCAGACCGGTCTGCGAGCCCGGCCACTCGTCCGTCAACTCGACGGAGGCCTCTGCTTCGGATTTAGTCTTCTCACGATGAGGCACCCGGTCGGTGTCCAGAGCCAGTTCCGAAGTGCGCTTCGGCCACGGCTTTCCCTTGCCGTCGCCGACGGTGAAGTCGCCGTACATCTCGCCGGACTTGCCGCCGCCCGGTTCGCCCATGAACGTGCAGTAGGTCTCGCCCACGCGCATGACGACCATCCGGTTCCCGCTCTCTTCGACGCAGACGACGAAGCGCGGGTCGTTGGAAGACCAGCGGTGGTTGTCGAACGAGCCCGCATAGACGAACTTCAGCATGCCCTGGTAGCCGCCTTTGCGTATCCGCTTAAGGCGGCACTCCTTGTGATTGCCCTGCAGCGCGGTGATGCTGCGGCCATCGGGCGAGAGCGAGCAGGAGCAGCCGCCGTCAATGGGACCGCTCTTGCCGTCAGAGGTCTTCCATCTGCGGCCGGCAACGTAGGACCACACTCCGTCCTGGCAGAGCTTGACGTCGGCCTCTCGAGCCCTGTCCCACATCATGATGAGCTCCGGGACGGGAGCGGCTTCGCCGGAGAGCGAGACGCGGTACCAGGCGTCCCGATCCCCGCGCCTGAGCGTGCAGAGGACCTCTGAGTCGTTCAGCCAGTGAACCCCGCCCGCCTTCTCGTTTGCCCCCGGCGTGACGCCCGCGGCGATGACATGCACCTTCTTTTCGCCCTTGCGCAGGCGGCCCACGATCTTATCGCCCCGCACCCAGGCCAGCCTGCTGCTGTCCGGCGAGAACTCCGGCTGGACACCCTTCCCGAGCTTTTCGGTCTCGCCGGTGGAGAGTTCGGTGAGGTACAGATTCCCGGCGGCCGTGTAGGCGAGTGCCCCGTCGCCACACTGTTTCCTCAGCCAGTCCAGATTCTCCGGCACGGATTCGGCGGCGCTCGCGACGCAGACGCAAAGCGCCACCAGCAATGTAACCGCGCGGAGTATCTCACTCACTGTGCTACCTCGCCCGGACAGAATGGACGTGTTCAGGCATATTCGCTATCAAGGGCTCTCATGAACTCGACGTAGCGTGGGAAGGGCATCTTCATGGGTTTCCCCCAGCGATAGTGTGCCTACCCGTAGATCGTTCAGCGACCCGGTGCGTCCGGAATGCCATTCCTCAGGTGCCGACCTCCCAGCTTGCCAGGTACTCCTCCTGCTCGGGCGTCAGCGTGTCCACCTCCATGCCCATGCAGTCGAGCTTAAGGGCGGCCACCTGCTCCTCGACCGCCTCCGGGACGGTGTGGACGGCCGCCGAAAGCGTGCCCTCCCGCTCCTTGCACCACGCGCTGGTGAGCGCCTGGGTTGCGAACGACATGTCCATTACGCACGCCGGGTGACCCTCGGCCGCCGCCAGGTTCACCAGTCGCCCCTCGCCGATTACGAACACGCTCTTGCCGGACTCCAGGACGTACTGGTCCAGGGAAGGCCGGATGTCCTTCAGCACCTCGACGGTCATCTCCCGGATTCCGGGCAGGTCTATCTCGATGTCGAAGTGGCCGGAGTTGCACAGGATCGCGCCGTCCTTCATCTGCTCGACGTGCTCGGGGCGGATGACGTGCTTATCGCCCGTCAGGGTGCAGAAGACGTCTCCCACGGGGGCCGCCTGAGCCATGGGCATGACCTGGAAGCCGTCCATGGCCGCCTCCAGGGCACGCACCTTGTCCACCTCGCAGACAACGACGTGGGCGCCGTGCCCGTGCGCCCGCATGGCGAACCCGCGCCCGCACCATCCGTAGCCGGCCACCACCACGGTCTTGCCGGCCATCAGCAGGTTCGTGCTGCGGATGATGCCGTCCAGCGTGCTCTGCCCGGTGCCGTAGCGGTTGTCGAAGAGGTGTTTGGTCCGCGCGTCGTTGACGGCTATGACGGGAAAACTCAGGACGCCGCTCTTCTCCATCGAACGCAGCCGGATGACGCCGGTGGTGGTCTCCTCCATCGAGCCGATCACCTCGTCGTGCAGCTCCGGATGATCCTGGATGATGGCGGTAACCAGGTCCGCCCCATCGTCCATGGTGATGTTGGGCCGGTGGTCGAGGGCGGCCTTCATGTGCGCGTAGTAGGTATCCCGGTCCTCCCCGCGCACGGCGAAGACGGGCACGCCGTATTCCTCCACCAGCGCCGCGGCCACGCTGTCCTGCGTGGACAGGGGATTGGAGGCGCAGAGCACCAGGTCCGCCCCGCCCGCCTTCAGCGTGCGCGCCAGGTTGGCAGTCTCGGAAGTGATGTGCAGGCAGGCGGACATCCGGAGCCCTTCCAGGGGCTTCGCCTCGCTGAACTCCTCCTGAATGCGCGAGAGAACGGGCATATCCCGCCGCGCCCATTCCACTCTCTTGACGCCGTCATCGGCGAGCTTCCGGTCAGCTATGTCACACTCCATCGGTCTCTCCGTGGCTTCAGGCATGGAATACACGTCGGCCCGGACAACCGGGGTTGCGCACCGCGTCCGGACCTAATAGTTTAGTGGTCATGACGCACATATCAACTGCCGACGCCTTCTACGGCGGCGATTTGCCGCGTCGGCGGGTTGCGGGGGAAAGGGGGTGCGGGTATAATCGCCGTTTGCCCGCTGGAGGCATTTTGCTGCTCAATCCGTACGTTGACGTGGGGGCGCTGGAGCCGAAGTATGCCGCAGAATCCCGACGAAAGAAACGACCCTATAGACGAATCGCAGCCGGGGCCCCTGGTTCCCATCTACGGGGGCTCGGACATAGTGCCCGGTATCCAGGCATTCCGCCGGGGCAATATGATCCTCTACAGCGTCCGGGGCGAACCCGACGTGGTGAAAGAGCTGATGGGCCAGCTCCACAAGGACGGGGTCGAGGAGGTGGTCGCCTTCATCAGCCACCACACCGAGAGCGGCCAGCCGGGCGCCGAGGAGGAAGAACCGGACGAGTCCGAGTGAACGCCCTGCCCTGCTACACGGGCCCCAAACGGTGGCAGTGGCAGATGGCGATGGCCAGCGCGTCCGCCGCGTCCTCTTTCACCTCGTCCTCCGGCAGGTTCAGCAGCGTGCGCACCATCTCCTGCACCTGTTGCTTGTGCGCCTGCCCGTTGCCGACCACGGATTTCTTGACCTGCGCGGGGGCGTATTCCACCAGCTCGGCCCCGGCCCCTGCGGCCGCAACGAGCGCCACCCCCCTGCCCTCTCCTATCTTGAGCGCCGTGCGGGCGTTCTTGCCGTAGAAGGCGCCCTCCACGGCCACGACGTCCGGCCCGAAGTCCTCCATCACCCCGCACAGCCCCTCGTAGATGATGCGCAGCCGCTCCGCCAGCGACTTCTTGCCGCCGCTGATCACGCCGAAAGCCACCACGCGCGGCTCGCCGCCGTCCGTATCCACCACGCCGTAGCCGCAACGCAGCGTGCCGGGGTCTATGCCAACGATTCTCATCACGCGCCTCCCCCGGGAACGCCGCTGCGCCGTATGTCGAACCGCACCGAGCCCGCCCCGACAAGCTCCTCCATCCGGTCCGCCAGATCCCCGGAAACCTGAACGCCGAAGCCGTTGCCCACGCGCGAGAGCAGGCGCGTATGCTCGCTTTCCAGATGAACCAACACCGGCACCCGGCCCTTGTGTCGAACGATCAGGTCCTTCAGGCCCCTCCACAGATCTGCATCCGCCTCTTCGCAAAGGACCTTCAGCCGCAGGGCGTGCGCCGGCCGCGAGTGAATCTGATCGAACGGTATCACTTCGTCCGCCCGCAAAGAGGTGCCCCGTGTGTGGCTGACGCTGCCGGCGAAGAACAGCACCTCCCCCTCCTTCGCCTGCTCCCCGTATTCCTCGTAAGTGCGGGGGAACAGGACAACTTCCACCGTGCCTCCGCGGGGGTCCAGAACCTTCAGGATCGCCATGGCATTCTTGGAGCGGGTGGTGCGCCGGCGCACCTTCTCCACCATCCCGCCCATGACCACCTGGGTGTCCTCCTCTACACCCTCCAGTTCATCGGAGAACGTCGTGCAGAAGCGCATCAGCGTGGACCGGTAGTCGGTGAGAGGATCGTGCCGCACGTAAACGCCCAGGGCCTCCTTCTCCTGCCGTGCCAGCTCCTGTGGGGCCAGCGGCGGCATGTCCGGCAGGTTGGCGGCCATCCGCTCCTCCGGATCGGCCTCGGGGCCGGCGCCGAACAACGATTTCTGCCCGAGCATTCGGTTCTTCCGCGCGCGGGCGCCCACCTTCAGCGCAGTGGCCAGCAGCGCCGCCTGCTGTGACCGCCTGCCGGGCAGGCTGTCGAAACACCCGGCTTTCATCAGTGCATCCACCGTGCCTTTCGTCACCTCGTGGGGGTCAATGCGTTCCGAAAAGTCGAACAGGCTCTCGTACGGTCCGTCCTCGTCCCTGGCCACGCAGATGCTGCGCGCGGCCTTCTGGCCTACATTCTTCACCGCGCCCAGACCGAAACGCACGCGCTTCCCCTCCAGAGGCGTGAACTCCGCCCTGCTCTCGTTGATATCCGGCGGCAGCACCTCGATTCCGAGCTGCCGGCACTCCTCCATCAGCTCCACCACCTTGTCCGTGTCGCCCATCTCGCAGGAGATGCTGGCGGCCATAAACTCGGTGGGATAGTGCGCTTTGAGATAGGCGGTGATAAAGGCCAGGAAGGCGTAGGCGCTGCTGTGCGCCTTGTTGAAGCCGTAGCCGGCGAAGTGCATGATGAGCCCGAATATCTCCTCCGCCGTCTCCCGGTCCAGCCCGTTCTCCAGCGCGCCCTCGATAAAGTCCTCCCGGTAGCGCTTGATGACCTTCTCTTTCTTCTTGCTAATCGCCTTGATCATGGTGTAGGCGTCGCCCATGGCCACGCCGCCGATGCTGTTGGCGATGCGCATGATCTGCTCCTGATACACGATCACACCGTAGGTGGACTTCAGGATCGGCTCGAAGGAAGGATGGGGATACTCGACTTTCTGCTTGCCGTGCCGACGGGCGATGAAATCGTCCACCATGCCGCTCTGCAGCGGCCCCGGCCGGTAGAGCGCCACGGCCGCGATGACGTCTTCGATGCAGTTGGGATTCAGCCTTTTCAGCAGCCGCTGCATGCCGCGACTGCCGAGCTGGAAGACGCCCTTCGTCAGTCCGCGGGACATCAGGTCGTAGGTCTCCGGGTCCTCGGTGTCTATCTTGCCGACCTCCAGCTCCGGCGGATCTTCGCCGCTCTCGCGGATGATCTGCAGCGTCTTGTCAATGATGGTCAGCGTGCTGAGGCCCAGGAAGTCCATCTTCAGCATGCCCACGGCCGCCAGGTCGTCCATGGCGAACTGTGTCATGATCTCGCCGTCGCTGTTCTTGTAGAGCGGGATAAGCTCCCACAGGTCCTGGTCGGCGATCACGACCCCGGCGGCGTGCGTGCTGGCGTGACGCGGCAGCCCCTCGATCTTGCGGGCATACTCCAGGATCTGCTGCACCTCTTCGTCCTGCTTCGCCAGCGTGGCCAGCTCCGGCACCTGCGCCACCGCCTCGTCCAGGCTCGGACCGTGGGGGATCATCTTGGCCACGCGGTCCACCTTCTTCAGCTCCACCCCCAGCACGCGCCCCACGTCGCGCACGCAGTTGCGCGCCTGGAGCGTTCCGAAGGTGATGATCTGGGCGGTGCTGTGCCCGCCGTAGCGCTGCCGGACGTACTCGATGACCTCCTCCCGCCGTTTCTCGCAGAGGTCAATGTCAATATCGGGCGCCTCCTTGCGCTGCGGGTCGAGGAAGCGGTTGAAGATCAGGTCGTATTCCATGGGGTTCAGCTCGGTGACGCCCAGGCCGTGCACCACCAGGCTCCCCCCGCCGCTGCCCCGCAGGCCGACCGGTATGCCCTGCTCCCGGGCGAAGCGCACGAAGTCCCACACGATCAGGAAGTAGTCCACGTAGCCGGTCTGCTCGATGACCTCCAGCTCGTAGTCCAGCCGCTCCTGCATCTCGTCGGAAAGCTCGCCGTAGCGTTTCCGGAGGCCCTGCACGGTCAACTCGCGCAGCAGCTCCGGGTTCCGCTCCTGTGGGGTATCCTGGGCCCGGAAGGCGGGGTATTTCCGCTCGTGATCCAGCTCCACCTCGCACATCTCGGCGATGCGCACCGTGTTGGCCAAGGCCTCGGGGTTGTCCGGAAAAACGGCGGCCATCTCCTGGGCGGTTTTGAAGTAGAGCTGGTCGCTCTCGAGGCGGAAGCGGTCGGGGTCGTCCATGGTGGAGCGCGTGCTGATGCACAGCAGCACGTCGTGCCACTCGCGGTCCTCGGCCTCCAGGTAATGGCAGTCGTTGGTGGCAACCACGGGCACGTCCAGCCGCCCGGCCAGCTCGATGGCGGGCCGGAGCGCACGCTCCTGGTCGGGCAGGCCGTGGTTCTGCAGCTCGACGTACAGGTGGTCGGTGCCGAACAGGTCGTGCAGGTCCCCCAGCCACTTCTCGGCCGCCGCCTGGTCCTCGGTCAGCAGGAACTCGTTCAGCCGGCTTTTCAGGCAGCCGGTCAGGCAGACCAGGCCCTCTGCGCACTCCTCCAGCAGATCCCAGTCCATGCGCGGCTTGTAGTAAAGCCCCTCCACATAGGCCAGGCTGGCCAGCTTCAGCAGGTTGCGGTAGCCGGTCTGGTTCTCGGCCAGAAGCGTCATATGGTAGAGGTTCTGACCTTTCGATCCCCCCTCGCGTTTGTGCCGGTCACCGGGGGTGAAATACCCCTCGTAGCCGATGATCGGCTTGACGCCGTGCTTGTGCATGGTTTTATGGAAATCCACGACGCCGAACATATTGCCGTGGTCGGTCATTGCCACGGCGGGCATTCCGAGTTCGGCGGCTTTGCGGGCCATAAGCTCGGTGCGGCAGGCGCCGTCGAGCAGGCTGTACTGGGTGTGAACGTGCAGGTGGCAGAAATCGGCTTCAGGCATAAGGTCGGGCCCGCCCGGTGTCAGTGTCTTGCGGTGATTTCAAGAACAACCCAACGGTCGGCCCGCACGCCGAAAGGGATCGTATCCCCCCGGCGCCGGCCGGCCAGCGGCCATTCTAAGGGCGGGTTGCGGAACGGTCAAGAAGACGCCGAAAACGGCCGCAGCCGGGGGCGGCTGCGCCACACATCAACCGCGCCCGGCTCGCCCACGATGTGCAGCTCAGGCGCCCCGCCCGACGACCGGCGGACAAGCCTCGCCTGAGGTCCGTGCACTAATCGGCCCAAGGGTGCCACGCGACGCCCCTCTCCGGCGCCTACCGTTCGACGATGTAGTGCAGGCAGTCGGGCAGCAGGGTTATCCGGTTCGCGCCGCCCTTGACCTCTTCCCGAACGTAGCCCTGGAAGTCCAGGGCGGTCACCTTCAGCGCATCCGCGTCCGGGCGCTTGAACGAAACCGTGCCCTTGATCTCCCGCACGCAGATCGGGGGCGAACCTATGGCCTCGATCTCCCGGCAGTCGAGCTCCGGGCCGCCATCCCGGAGGCTGGCGCGCACGGGTTGGGTCTCCCAGCCGTAGTTCTTCTCCTCGGTCATGACCTGCACCAGGATACTGCCGGACCTCGCGAGGGGCGCCCCGTCCAGCGAGACGACCATGAGCGTCCCGTACTCGTTGTCGAGTCGCATGGATACGTCCTGAAGCTCGATCGTGCCGGCGGCGTCCAGGAACCCCGTCGCGCCCTGGGCGCAGGGGGCGTTCATGGTGGCGACGCCCTTCCCATAGTCGAGCACCAGTTCGCCCGTGGCACTGGCGATGCGCTTCGCCTCGCGGTCTATGAGCCGGCTGGTGTTCATGAACGTGGACCGCCCCGGGTCCTCGCCGATGCTGCGGACGACGCGCCCCACGAAAAAGGACAGAGGGTCTATGCCGGGCAGGCTGCCGACCTGCGCGAGCTGACCCGCCGGAACGCGCGCGGCCTGCGTTTCGTCCAGCCCGAGGGGCTGACTCAGCGCGCCGCCTTTGAGCGCGTAGAGATCGTCCAGTTTCAACGCCTCGTTGACGACGACCGGGCCTTCCTGGATGTAGCCCCGGCGGTAGGCGATGCTGGCGGCGGGATACTGACCGATCTCCGTGGGCGTCTGGATGGGCCACTTCCGGGTGATCTGCTTGAGCCACGTATGCTCGGCGGCGAACGGGCAGTAGCCGTCCACTCCCTGCAGCGAGTAGTAGGCAGCCACGAGGAACGGCGCCTCGGTGCGGTAGCGGTTGGGCATGTTCCAAAGGCCCTCGGTCATCATGTGCGGCTGGTCGGCGCACTGGATGTGCATCAGGATGGCCTGCTCCGGGTCGCGCAGCAGGGACTTGTCGTGATAGACTTGCCCCACCGCAAGAGCATAGCTGGAGCGGGGGCCCTTGCACCCGCCGTTGAAGTAAGTGTTGCGCGCCGTGATGTCCACGGCCAGGTTGGCATACTGGTCCAGGGGGCCGAGAACCCGCTCGTCCGCGGTCTTCCAGTTGGAGCCGATCACCAGGCCCGGGTAGCCCAGCTCGTCGCGCAGCCATTGCTTTACCCCGCCGTAGAAGGACCGCATGAGCAGCGTCATAAACTGCGCCTGGTCGCGCGCGCGGGCAGCGTTGCGCTGTCCGGGCGCCCACTCGGCGCTGGTCAGCAGGTAGGCCGGGTAGAACGCAACGCGACCAGCCGCGAAATCGTCGCCCTTCGGATACTTCCCGGGTCCCCACGCCTCGGCGGCTTTCTGGAGGGAACCGTAACGCCCGGTCAACCACTGGCCGAAGCGCTTCTCCAGGATCGGCATCCGCTCCTTCAGGCCCTCGCGGTCGGGTTTGAAGGTGTAGAAGAACAGGCTATCCTCGTCCAGCAGTTCCACGGCCACCAGCGCCGGGTCTTTGGCCAGAGGCATGCCCGTGTAGGCGTTGTTCGTGCCCAGGACGCAGCGCGCCCACTCCTGGTAGACCGCCTGCTGCTCGGGGTCGAAGTAGTGCAGATTCGTCTCGTCCGGGCAGGCCGCGGTGCAGTACCACAGCACGTAGCTGTAGATGCCCTGCTGCTTGAGAGAATGGACGGCGTAGTGGAGACCGTCGGTGACCGGTCCGGGGGTGCGTTCCTGCTCGCCGGGCAGGTGGAAGCGCACCATGTTGACTCCGGCCCGGGCCATGCGCTTGCTGAACCGGTCTATGCCGGCCTTGTCCCGCCGGCAAAGCGCGGGCCCCACCACCACGCTCCAGAAACGCGCCTTCTCGCCGGTCTTTTCGAAAACCAGGTCCGAGCCGCGTGCCACCACGCGCCCCCGGTCGCCGGCCACCTCATCGTTCAGCAGCCTGCCCACGTCCAGGGCGGCTTCCGCGAAGGGGTCCGGGTCCGGCTCGAACGGGAACCAGCCCTCCGGCGCACGATCGTACTTCTCCCCGGGCTTCATCTTGCCGTTGGGTGTGAAGGAGCCGCGCGTCAGGAGCCAGCAGTCGAAGGCGACGGCCCTGGCCTCCTCCAACACCTCGATTTCCAGTGTATTCTCCCCTTCCGGCAGCGTCACCCGCCCCAGAGGCACCCAGGAGGCCGTGACATGCGTCCGCATGCGCACGGACTCCGCCAGGACGCGGTCTCGGCCGCAGGTCGTCCATTCGCCGTCGTTCCAGCGCCAGCGGAATGGGCCGTGCTTCCAGAATACGCGCGTCCAGAAGTCGTAGTCGCCCGCCTCCGGCACTTCCACCTCCCAACGTGCGGCGGCCCCGGCGCCCTGGTTGGTCTGCAGCCACTCGCCTCCGGAGAGGACGTCCCGCTCCTCGGCGTTGCCGGGCCTGAAGGCGTTGCCGACCGGAAACGTGTGAGCGGCGGCATCCTCCCCTTCCCACCAGACGTAGGTCTGCTCCGATCCACGGGCCGGACCGGCGCCGCAGGCGAGGACGGCAAAGGCAATCAGCACGGCCGACAATGTGGCGCGCACGGGGCGTCTCCTGTCAGTGAAACTGTCAGCGGGGTATCCGAATCTTCCGGGGAACAATCACGGAAGAGAAGATACTGGACAGGTACGTTCTCCGTCAACCGGGCAAGCGCGTTCTCACTTTCTCGACCGGCACCTTGACAGTGCGCCCCTGCCGGGGTTAAGCTAAGGTCGCGCTGCTCCGGTTTCCTCAACCCGTGCGAGGGGGCCCGTTGACCCTCCGAGCGTTCATAGTTGGCCTGCTGGCCGTCATCGCGTTCAGCCTGCTGGATGCCTATTCCACCGTAGTGCAGGGCTACGGATGGATCGCGACCGACTGCTTTCCGGCGGGCGTGGTGTTCATCGTCGTGCTGCTCACCGTGGTCGGCAACGTGCTGATCAAGCTCGTCCGCCGTCGGTGGGCTTTCCGGCAGGCGGAGTTGATGCTGGTCTGGTGCATGTTGATCGTCTCCGTGGCGTTCACGACGGCCGGCACGGGGCGCATGCTGACCGGCATGATCTCGGGCGGCACCTACCTGGCCAAGCGCCCGGACATCGCCTGGGAAACCGACGGTTCGGTCAGCCATGCGCCGGCCGACCTGGTGCTGAGCAAGGATATAAACTCCGAGGCCGTCCGGCAGTTCTACGAGGGCACGCCCGGCGGCCGTGTTCCCTGGCGCCGGTGGCTGGTGCCGCTGGCGCACTGGGGCGCGTTCCTGCTGGTGCTCTACCTGGGGATGCTGTTCGCGCTGAGCATCCTGCGACGCCAGTGGGTGGACGTGGAGCGCCTGATGTTTCCGCTGGCGCGCGTTCCGCTGGAGTTTACCCAGGGGAACGGCGACTCCGGGCTGCTGCCGGCCATGTTTGCGCGAAAGCATTTCGTGATCGGCCTCACGGTGGCGGCCGGGTTCCGGCTGGCGCGCGCGTTTCCCGTCATCGCGGGCGCTTCGCGTCCCTGGCAGCTTACGGTGCCGCTCCAGGAGGCGTTCGCCGGCACGCCGCTGGAAGCGGCGGACTTCCACAGCTTCCCCATCGCCTGGACCGTCGTTGGCCTGGCCTACCTGGTGCCGGCGGACGTGTCTCTCAGCGTGTGGTTCTTCTTTCTGTTCGGCCGCATGGAACTGATCGTGGCGGACCGCCTGGCCCTGCCGGAGGCCGGCGGCACGTGGAGCCCGCTGATGCGATGGCAGCAGTTCGGCGCTTATCTGGCCTTCCTGGTCGGCATGTTGTGGATGGCGCGGCGGCACCTGGCGGGCGTTGTGCGCAGGGCGTTCCGGCTGAAAGGTGGGTCCGACGACAGTGACGAGCCGGTGCCCTATGCCGTGGCTTTCTGGGGGCTGGTGGTCTGTCTGGCGCTGTGCATGGCCTGGTACCTTTACCACGGCATGAGACCGCTGACCGCCGTGGTCGTCCTCGGCCTCATCCTCTGCTCCCACCTGGTCTACGCGCGCATCGTGGCGCAGGGCGGGCTGCCCATGACGCGCAACCTGTGGGTGATGCACCGGGCGGCCGAGGGCCTGATCGGCGCCGAGAGCATCGGCCCGCAGGGGGCGCTGATCGCCACCATCCAATCCGGCATGCTGGTCACCTGGACCAACGTGGTGCTGGCGCCCATGGCGGCCAATGCGTTGCGCATCTCGGAGGTGTTCAAAAAGCGGCGCCGCCTGCTGGTGCCGGCCCTGTTCGCCGCCCTGGTCGTCGCCCTGGCGGTCACGTCCTGGCTGGTGGTGGACCAGGCATACGACATGGGCGCGGCCAACTTCAGTGCGCACCACACGGCCAGTTACGCCTACGGGGAGGCCCATCGCATCATCGAAGGCCGCTCGGCGGGCACGCAGGCATTCTCCACCCGCCCCATCGCCATCGGCGCCGTCCTGATGGGCCTGGCCATGTTCATGCGGGCGCGCTTCTACTGGTGGCCTATGCACGCCATCGGGCTGCTCACGTGCAGTAGCTGGCACATCCACCGCCTGTGGTTCCCGTTCTTTCTGGGGTGGCTGGTCAAAGTGGGTCTCATGAAGCTGGTCGGCGGCCGGGCGCTGCGTTTCGGGCGGGACTTCTTCATCGGCTTCATCATCACCGAGGCGTTCTTCAGCGGCGCCTCGGCGGTCCTGCGTATCCTGTCGGCCGGCGCCGTGCCCCGGTTCTGACTACGGCGGCAAGACGCGGCGTTCAACACTGCATTTGATACCAGGACAGGGGCGCCGTACAATCGGCATACGGGGTGAGTTTCGTTCCTGGGAACACTTTTCCGTGTCGAGAACAGGCGGTGGCATTCACAGATGGAGGAGGTAGAACTGTGCTACGGCAATGGCTGAAGGTTTTGGCGGCGATGGCGCTGGTGGCGGCAGGCGGCGTGAACTCGATGGCCATGGGAACGGAGTTGCCCCGGACCGAGCACGGCTGGACCGACCTCGCGAAGCTGATGGTGCCGAGTGACGGCAGCCACTCCCTGGGCGACACGAACGCGGACTTCAACGACACCCGCGACCAGGGCAGCAAGATCGTCTTCTTCGACCCGGAGAAAGGCGATAACGAGACCGCGGAGGTCTATTGGTGGGACGGGCAGAGGATCGTGGACTCCTCCGGAAGCCCCACCAGCGCTGACGGGAAAGCCTACGGCACCAACCCCCTGCTGCCGAACGAGAGGGCCATCAAGGTCTTCGAGAACCCCGCCCGGCTGAACAACGATCCGCGACTGAGCAGCCACAAGAGGGGGCGCATCTCGGCGGGATACCCGGACTGGTTCCTGCTGCGCCGGGGACGCCTGCACGACACCTTTAACGGCGGCTTCCGGGGCGGGCGTAGCGAGGCCGAACCCATGGTCGTCGCGGCGTACGGGCCGCCTGCGGAGGGGCGGGCGGTTGTAGAGCCCGAGAAGGGAAACCCTTTCAGCATGCACAACAGGGGCAGGCCGGAGGCGTGGTTTCATCAGGTCATTGCCGGCCTTGAACTGCACCAGGGAACGAGACACTTGGGCCTGCACGCCGGATGCACCTCGCCCGGCGATCCGGGCGTGCCGACGCTGCTGATGGAAGACTGCAAGATCATACGCGGCCAGATGAACTACCTGCCGATCGGCAGCACGGTGCGCCGATCGGTCAGCATGTTCAACTGGAAGGTCAAGGGCCACAACCAGGGCTACTTTACCGGCGGATACGATGCAACGCCCACTTTCGACGAGGTGATCTTCTACAAGAACGGCTATAAGAACGACCCGCGCACCCACGCCGACCCCAGGCGGACGGTTTTCGACCGCAATATCTACGAGAGCGGCGGCGCGCAGATGGGCCACACCTACCGAAACATCATCTCCGCCGATGGCGGCTCGGGAGGCCCCCAGATACGCCGGTGTGGAGGCCTGATCGAGAACAGTTTCATCATGGAGGGATACTGGTTCAGTTCGTGCGGCATTACCCCCTGGCTGGTCGAGGGCAACCAATCCGGACGGTCGGCGGTGACGCGCAACAACGTCCAGCTTGTCTATAAGTATCCCAGCCCGGCCGATCCCGACACCCCCGGTGTGTCGCAAGTCAACGCTCAGCCCGGCAATGGCTACACCCTACAGGGCGCCTCCTTCGGTGGGCTCATCGAGGGCAATATCGTCAGCGGCGCCATGCTGGCAGACGACCTGGGTTTCAGGGAAAGCCGCGGGGGCAGCGCATTCAGGTTCAGGCCCCGGCCCCGTGCATCTGAGGAAGGCAAGCTCTATACCATGCAGCGCAACACGATACGGGGCAACATCGGCTACCGCATGCGCACCGGCCTGAGTGTTGGCGGGAACTGGGACGGCGCAAAAGATCACCTGGTCGAAAACAACGTGTTTGTTGCCGGCGAGGCAGTCGGCAGCGGAAAGGCGGAGGCCCTGTCCACAGCCGAACAGTTGATTGTGCGCGACAACCGGTTCTACGTGAACGGTAAGAAGCTTCCCGACGAGCCGTGGATGGGGTCCGGCAATACGGTAGCCCCCTACGAAGCTGCCGCGGAGCGCGAGAACTGGCCCGACCCGGACCGCACGCTGAAGCGTTACGTTACGGAAGAACTGGGCCTCACGCTTCTCGATTGGTCGGACGACCCCTGGCTGCCCGAGGAGGAGGTGGCCCCGCGCGTCGAAGCCGGCGAAGCCTACGACCCCATCGGGGTGAAGACATTCATGGCGGTTGCCA
>CAYVBE010000079.1:0-16466 GCA_964448935.1 uncultured candidatus Brocadiaceae bacterium | reverse complement strand
CCGCACAACTATATATACTAGAAACCTGGTATTTTATTGTGAAATATCCGGGTTAAGCTTCTCAACGTCCACACCGTTGACCAGTGTCTGTTGCATCATAACATCCCCCCATACGTTCTGAAGTCTTCTTGGCGCCCCGCCGGCCGGAACACCCACGGTCCGCCGGAGAGCGCAACAGGCAGGATTTCAAATCCTACCCGTCCCCTATGCATATTGTAGACTCGATCAACTCTGCGGTCAATACCTTTTTGCACAGCCGCCGGGAACAGCGACCTTTGGCCGTCGTCCGGTGCGACCAACACCCACGCCGAAGTGCGCGCCTTTCGTCAGTGCGAGCATCGCCCTGCGGGGCGAAGCAACCCCCCTTTTGGTCCTCCATAGCGTCATACGGAGTGAAAGAGGCTACAGAGGATCGCCGTCTTCCCCGCCGCCCCGCGGGAGCGAGACATAATCCCGGCCGGAGGCGGGGCAGTCGAGGGCAAGGCCGCAGGCCGCCGCCCTGGGTAAAAACGGGAAGAATAGACCCGGCCCTGAAGGGGGGAACATGGCCGCACAGACCAGACGTCGGCTCAATTCTCCCACCATATGATCCCCTTCTCGAAACGCGGTGCCGATATTGTCCAGAATATCCGGTTGCTTTGTCGCCGCTGCAACCTCGATAAGAGCGTCCAGATAGCTTGAGGCAGAGCCTACTGCTTCTCTCAGAAGCTGTATCGCAAGCCCAGGTAGACATTGCTGTTCCGGTCGAATTGTCCGAACTGGGTGTGGCGGTCGTCACCGAGGAGGATGTTGGCGCCGCCGTCTATCCGCCACCGGTCGGTGATGTCGTAGCGGACGAAGGGGCGTAGGTAGGCCTCGTGGTCCGATGGGCTCCAGAAGGTGAACAGCTCCACCCTCAGGTCCTGGTTCATCAGCAGCTTCGTCAGGCGCACCGTGAAAAGGTGGCGGTTCTCGTCGGCCTCGGGCATGCCGGCGGGCAGCGTGCGGCTGTAGGCGCCGTGGTTCATCATGTGTTCCACGTAGTACTGCACGCCGACCGTGAAATCCTGCATCAGCCGCGGCAGGTCGCGGCTGTAGCCCAGCAGGAAGCGCCACTGGCTGTTGGGCACGAAGGGGTTATTCCCGCCGGTGTCGTCGCGGGAGTTATAGTAGGCGACCTCGGTGTTGCCGATGCCTCCGGCGAACGGTCCCCGCGCGCTGGCCCCGACCACGTGGAGGCGCGGGAAGGTGAACTGTCCCGTGGCGGGGTTGATGCCCGCCGGGCTCTTCCAGTAGCCGCGGTAACCGTAGGCGGCCAGCTCGTAGCTTCCCACGTTGCGGTAGAGCCGCAGCGCCAGCTCGTCGTCGCTGAACCACTCCTCCGGCTCGTCGGCGCCTATCTGCATGTTCTCGCCCGCCGGGCCGCCGGCGAGCGGGTTGAAGTAGGTCAGGCGCTCGCCGGTGACGAATTCGTCGGGGTCGAAGTGCGGCGTGTAGACGACGTCCAGATTGGCCGCATCGCTGAAGAAGCTGACCTTGAGGGCGTCCGAGGGGGACTTGAGGTATTCGACGTCACGGCCGATGAAGAAGGACTCGTAGTCCTTGGGGAACAGGTCGTTGAGGAACACCAGGTCTCCCGTGCCCCACGTGAGTATCTGCCGGCCGACCTTGACGTCCACGAAGCTCACCGGCGAGAAGGCGACGTTGGCCTCGCGCAGTTCCCCGAGCGTGTGCCTGAGCACGGGATCGTAGAGCAGGTCCAGCTTGAAGCCGAAGTCCAGCCCCCGCCAGAAGGGGTTGGATTCGACCTGCAGGCGCGTCTCGCCCAGCGTGAAGTCGCGCGAGTGGTAGGGGTCGTCCACGTAGCGCGGCCCGATGCGCGCCTCCCAGAAGCCGTGCAGCGGCACGGGCAGGCGCTCAAGCTGGCGGTCCAGCCGGTCCGTGAACGTCTCGGGTGCGGCGGGCGGCGCAGCTTCCTCCTCGGCACCCGGCAGGGGCGGGGGTGCCTGGTCCGCGCCCCTATCCTCCCCGGCGCCCGGCAGCGGGGGAGGGGCCTCGTCGGACGATTCATCGCCCTGATCGGGAAGCGGCGGCGGAGCGTCTCCGGCGGACACCTCCTCCTGCCCCGGCAGAGGCGGGGGTGTATCCTGCGCCGCCGCGGGGGCGAGAATCAGCATCGAGAGGACGAGCAGCGTCAGCAGGTCCTGCGGTGTTTTCATTGCAGGTACTCGCGCGGTGGGTTGCGGAGGTAACGCTCGGTGAAAATCCTGTCCGGCAGTTCGATCCCGTATTCGACATCGGAATACTCGGCCACGGTGTGCGCGGTCTTGGGGCCCCGCTCCCGGAAGTCCTCCATCTTGGCCTTTGTCACGGTCCAGTGGTCGTCAATCTTCTTGCGCTCCAGCACGGTATACTGCCGATACTTTTCGTCGTTCTCGTCGTAGAACCGCGCCTGGATGGGCAGGAAGGTGGCCCGCTCGATGTACATGTCATAGTAGGCGAACTCCACCAGGTCCTTGTTCTTCGGGGTGTTGCGCAGCACGAAGTAGTTCTCGGTGGTGTTGATCAGTTCGTGCTTGTCGTCTTCGATGTTGCGGCCCGAGACGTCCTCGTAGTAGAAGTGCGTTCCGACGAAGCTGGTGCGTTTGTCGGCGGCCGCGATGCGGTTCACCAGGTCCAGTCCGGGGCTGTAGAGCCACCGGTCGTCGTCCTTTTCGGTGTGTTTCCAGACCAGGAAGACGGTGCCCCGCACGTCGGCCGGGCGCTCGAAGTAGGCGTAGTATTTCTGGTCCAGCCCCTCCTCCGCGTTGCGCCGGAGCATGATGAGTTCCCGCTCCCCGCGCACGCGCCCTTTGGCGTCGTAGATGGTCATCTTCACGTTTGCCCGTCCCGTGTTGCCCGAGTAGTAGGCCACGCGGTTCGACTTGCGGACGATCTCGTCCACGGACGTTGTCTCGTCTTCTTCCTGCCCGGTCGCCGGCATCAGGGGCGCGGCGGCCAGGAGCAGTACCAGGGCCAAAAGGGCGGTCACGAATGTCTTTTTACGTTGTCTCATCGGGATTCTCCCCCTTTGCGTCTTGGTGTTCTTGTTGTTCGAGTCTCTCGCACGCCCTGCGGCGGGACAGCAGCCCACAGAGCACCACCAGAACCGCAATCAGCACAAGGCCTGCCCACGTGAGCCAGTTCCAGCCGACGTGGAAGTACTGCGCCGCGCTCAGCGCGATGGCAAGCACCGCGGCGATGGACAGCACGATGCAGGCGATACAGTTGCACGTGACGCCCACCTCCTTTTCCTCGGCGAACAGCCACCGGCGGAGCGGCTTGATCAGCGCCGGCAGGAGGAACAGTGTCGCCGCCGCTGCCACCGCGAGTATGGTGGCCATCAGGAACCCGACGGTCTTGTAGGGGATCAGTGGGGCCGCCAGCAGGGGCAGGAAGCCCACAGCCACCACGATGGCGTTGCGGCTGATGGCGCGGGCCGGTTCGCCGAAGACCTCCCGCACGCCCTCGCGCCAGTCCGCCGCCTGGCGCATGATGGCCCGCGACCGGGCCAGGAAGTGGATGGCGAAGTCCACCGCCAGGCCGAGCGTCAGGGACGAAAGCACCGCCACCGGCATGTCGTAATCCTTCCCCACCAGGCCGATCACGCCGTAGATGAAGGCGATGGTCACCGTGAGCGGCACCATGGAGAGCAGCCCCCACAGCGGCGAGCGGAACAGGGCGGTCATGAGCACAAACACCACCAGGAAGCTGCCCAGGAAGGCCATCAGCATGCCGCTGACCATCTGGTCCTGCCACTCCACGTTGATGTAGGTCAGGCCGAACCAGCGGTGGTCGAGCGGTATGGGGGGCGGGTTCTCCTGGAAATACGCCCGGACGCGCCGGATCAGCCGCTCCATGTCGTTGTTGTCGCCGCTCTTAAGCTGCAGCCAGAGGTTGCCCTGCTTGTAATCGGGCGTCACGAAGTGCCACAGGTCGTCCGGCGTGTGGCTGCCGCCAAACTCGAACAGCGCCTGCGCCACGCCGCGGCGGGTGTCCGGCACGCGGTAATTCTCCGGGGCGCCGGAGAGTTCCTTGTACACCTTCTTGACGATGTCCACCACGGAGTTGCTCTTGCCCACGGGCGAACGTCCGTCGGCGTTTTCGGCCACGAGGGCCTCCTGCAGCTCACCGATGTAGCCCAGCAGTTCGGGGTCCTTGAACGGCTGCTCCAGGGCGAGCTGCCGGCGCTCGACCGCCGCGATCACCTCGTCCCAGGCGTATGAGGTCGGCCCCTCGGTACCTTCCCTCTCCGCCTGCAGCTTCTCCAGGAGCGACTGCAGGTAGGCCCCGGCGGCCTGCCCGGAATCGGTGTCGGTCGCCCTCTCCTGTGCTCGTTCGAAGACTGCCGTCTGCGGCTGCTCGGGGAACTCTTCCTTGAAATCCTCCGCCGACTGCTGGAGGCTCCGGCGCACCTCTTCTGCGGCGTCCGCTGCGCCCATCTCTTCCTGCTGCGGCTTCAGCCGCAGGTATGCCTGGTAGGTGCCCGCGAAATGGCGGTTCAGAACGCGGTCGGCCACCCGGATGGGATGGTCGGAGACGAACCACTTGGTGGGGTTGTCGTTGATGTCTATCAGCGTGATTCCGTAGGCGGCAATCGCCAGCACGATCAGTGCGCCGGTCAGGATCCACTTGGTGCGCCGATACGTGAAGCCGCCGGCCCACCGCAGGATGCGCGTCAGAAGCGTGTCCGGCACCTCCTCCGCGTGCGCCACGCCGAAGCCCTCCAGGCGGCTCTCCGGGATGAACATCACGAAAGCCGGGATGAAGGTGACCGTCAGCACCCAGGCCACCATGATGCCGAATGCCACGAAGACGCCGAAGACCTGCACGGGCGGGATGGGCGTGAGGGCCAGGGATGCGAACCCTGCGGCGGAGGTGAGGCTGGTGTAGAGCATGGGCACGAACAGGTCGTCCATGGCGGCCAGGATGGTGGCCCGGCGGTCCCGCGTCTCCTGGTAGCGATCGAAGAATTCGGAAAGCAGGTGCACCGCGTCCAGCACCGCGATGGGCATGATGAAGATGGGAATCATCGAGCTCATGATATGGACCGTGTAGCCCAGCCCGATGAGCAGACCCATGGTGCAGATGACCGAGACCATCGCCAGGATCATGGGGCTGATGATGAGGACCAGCTTTCGGAAGAAGACGAACATCAGGATGAAGATCACCAGCATGGCCAGCGGCGCGCTGATGCCCATCTGCACGAACATCTCGTGCCCGAACGTGTCCTCCGCCACGGGAAGCCCGGTGATGTGATACTGCTCCGGCCCTTCCAGCCTCGCGATGAACTCCCGCAGGCGCTGCGATATCTGGTAGGAGACGTCCTTCCGGGTGATCGGCAGGTAGATGGCGACGGCTTTGCCGTCGGAGCTGACGACCGTGCCATTGAGCAGCGGGTTGTCCAGAGCGCCTTCACGGACGGCGGCCGCCTCCTCGCGCGTTTTGGGCAGGGGTTTCTGAAGCAGATAGGAGAAGTGTACGCTGCCGCCCTTGTGCTCGATGCGGTCCACCATGGAGGGCGCCAGGAGGTCTATCACCACCACGCCCTTCTGCTGCGGTTCGGCCGGCTCCGCGGCTTCAGTAGGTTCCCCGGGCGTCTCCTCACCTGTTCCGGGGAGTGGCGGCACATCCTCCTCCCCGCCGCCGGGCAGCGGGGGCGGGGCTTCTTCTCCGGTGTCCCCGCCCGGCAGAGGAGGGGGGCTTTCGTCGGATGCCTCTCCACCCGCAGGTGGCGGTGGGAGCGGCGGTTGTTCTTCGGCTTCACCGGTCTGTTCCCGCTCGGACTCTGCGGGGGCCTCGATCAGGCCGGCGTCCGCCAGGATGGGGTCCATCTCTATCCGGCCCGGCTTCAGCCCCTCGCCGCGGAGCTGTCCGGCGTAGTTCGTGAGCGCGTATATGCGCCGCAGGGACTCGGGGTTGAACACGCCGTCCGGGTCCTCCTCGTTCACCACGCCGACCACGATCATGTCGTGAACGGCGAACTCTTCCTTCATCTGGTCGTGGAAGACCCGGGCGGGGTCCTCGGCGGACAGCATGTTCTCCGGGTCGGTGTCTATCTTCACGCCGCGAATGGCCGCGGAGGTCCCCAGCACCGCGGCCACCAGCACCATGAGGACCGTTACGATCACAGGATGCCTGACAGAGAATTTGACCATCTACACAACCCCCATGTGTGTGAGGGACAGATCCGTCCTTCCGAATGCCCCGCTATGCATGCTATTCTTTCCGTTCAGGCCCTGTTCGTCAACCCGCCAGCTCTTCACACCGCGGTATGTCGAACAGGAAGTGCAGGATGTCCTCCATCAGGCACCAGCGCGTCATGGCACTTTGCAGCAGGTTGGCGCCCACGAAGGCAGTGAACAGGAAGAACCACGGGCTGACCCACCAGCCCAGCGCCAGGCTGGCGAGGATGAAGCTGCCGGCAATGAGCCGTATGTAGTGTTCCATTGTCATGGTTTCCCTCCTGGACCGCACCGGCCGGTTCAGAGGCCGCACGCTTCCCTGCTGCAACAGGTTTCGCAGGCGGGGGCTTGTGGTGCGTCCGGTGCCACCCGCGCGCTGAACTTGCTGAACCCCTTCTCGGTGCCAGTGCCGCCGCAACTCTCGCAGGCATGTTCGCCCTCGGCGTCAGCGGCTTCCAGGTATTCGGTCACGTGTCCGCAATCCGTGCATCGGTATTCAAAGATCGGCATCTCGCCCTCCTTCACTGCTCTTGATTGACGCCCAGATACTCCTCGATCCATTCCTGACAGGTCTTCTCCTCCTGCATGGCTTGATCGCTGAACTCGCGGAACTGCTCCATCCACTCTTCGTCGAACCGGGGGTGCCCCTTGACGAAGTTGAGGAAGCAGACGATCCGCGCCAGCACGCGCCGGTCCAGCGCGTCCTCCATGGCGCCGGCGTTGCGCTCCGCAGTCTCAGGCTCGACGCCCAGCGCCCGCTGCAGGAAGTCCTTCAACACCTCCTGCCGCTCGGCCAGCCAGTGGGCGGCGGCCCCGCCGCGCTCCGTCAGCCGGACCGGCTCGTAGGGCGCATAATCTACCATATCCATCTCCGCCAGCCGCCGCAACGTGCCGGTGACGGTGGACTTGTGGACGCCCAGCATCCGCGCGATATCGCGGACCCGTGCGGCGCCCTCGTCCCGCTGGAGGCAGAAAATCGCGTTGATGTAGGCCTTCAGGGTCGCCGTCAGCAGCTCTTCCATTCCCGCCTGTTGTTTGTCCATCACAACAATGTATTGTAGCCCAAACACCTGGAGCAGTCAAGCGCTGTTACGGTTTTCCCGAGAAAACTTCTTGGTGCGTCACTCGCCGATGATTTTGACCAGCACGCGTTTGGGGCGCATGCCGTCGAACTCTCCGTAGAAGATCTGCTCCCAGGGGCCGAAGTCCAGATCCCCCTCGGTGATGGCCACTACCACCTCCCGGCCCATGACGGAGCGCTTCAGGTGTGCATCCGCGTTGTCCTCCCCCACGTTGTGGGCGTACTGCGAGTGCGGCTTCTCGGGCGCCAGCCCTTCCAGCCACTTCTCCATGTCCTGATGCAGACCGCCCTCGTCGTCGTTGATGAAAACGCTCGCAGTGATGTGCATCGCGTTGACCAGCACCAGCCCTTCGCGGACGCCGCTCTCCCGCACGCACTCGCGCACCTGCGGAGTCATGTTGATGAACGCCCGCCGCGTATCCGTCTCGAACCACAACTCCTTCCGATGCGACTTCATGGCCGCCTCCCGTGAGTTGGATTGCCCCGATTGGCATGTGCACGTAGACTACGTGACAGAAGGGCATCCGCGCAAGTTGCCAGCAGTTCGGACAAGCAGTCCAGAGGTGTCTTACCGGACGGCAACGGCGTTACCGCACGAAGACGCGGAGGCACCGCTGAATTCGAAAGGGGACGCCGATCCCCGGAGCAACATCTTTCTGCACGGCGTGCAGACTCGGCAAGAATGTCAGCAGACCGGTGCTTTGCCCGTCTCGATAAAGGCCTCGATATTGGCGAAGGGAACGTCCGCCGGGAGGTCGCATCCGCTGGACAGAATGAAGCTTTCCCGCCCTGCCATCGTTTTTCTGAGTTGCGTCACCGCTCTGCGTACTTCATCCGGCGTGCCGCGTAGCATGGTGCGCACCGGGTCAATGTTCCCCATCAGCACCATATCGTCGGGAACCCGGTTTGCCGCTGCCGACAGGTCAATATCTGAGTCGAGGCTAAGTCCCTGCACGGGTAGGCCGGCGAAGCAACCCAACAGGGCGGTTGTGTCACCGCAGACGTGGTAAACGGGTGCGGCGTCGCGCAACGAATCCGCCACGATACCGGCATAGCTGCCCGCGAAACGATCGAAGTGTTTTGGGCCGAGGAGCAGAGCCGAGGGATCCAGCAGCATGATCACCTGCGCGCCGGCGTCCTCCAGCGCCAGCGCGTAGCGCGTGGCCACGCTCGTGGCAAGCTGAAGCACGCGCTGTACCAGACCCGGCTCCAGCATCACCTTCATGGCAACGTCTGCCGCACCCATGAGCAAACCCGCCAGCGTGAATGGGCTCGTAACAAAAGCTCCGCGCAACGTATCTGCCGGAAGCATGGCGCCAAGCTGGCGCAAGGTCTCGACGAAAGCGTACGCCCGTCCGTCTTTCAGGATGTCCACCGCCTTGAACTGGTCCAGGTCTTGTTTGATGTTGACGGGGTGAATCTCCACGCTCGGGCTCTCTTGCAGTGGGAAACGCACCTGCAGACCCATACCGCTGGCCTCCACGGCCAGGTCCATCATCAGGAAGATGCCGTCCGGGTCGAAACGCTCGACCAGCGAATCCAGCGTCCACGCATGCACGCCCCAGTTGAACTCATTGAGCTTGATACTGCTGCGCGTCAGGTTGATGCCGGGATAGGACATCAGGGGGATCACCGGTGTGCGACCACACGAAGCGATGTAATCGTTCAGGCGAAACATCGTGGTTCCCGACTCGGCGAAAAGGAGAGGCTACAACCGCGCAACCGAAACGACACGCTATCAAGAACACCGAGGCTAACCTATGCAGGTTATGGACAACAAGCGAAAAACCGCTGCCATATCCGGGCGAGCCTTCGGCACACGCCGCAGCGCGAGAGCGATTGACGGACCACGCCACCCACGTTAGGATTCTGATAGGTCTTAACAGCTACTTTCGGGAAGGGAGTAAGTCTGTGACACGTTTTCTCGGCCGGTCCGTCCTTGTTTTGTGCGTGGTCCTTTGCTTCGCGTTTGCCGCCACCTCGGCGGATGAGGTGTCCGTCTCCGTTCGGCCCTGGATGGAGGAGGGGACGTGGGCCTTTACACCGGGTGACCGGCTGGAGGGTGGACTTCTTGACCTGCGCTCGCTCAACGAGGGAACTGCCGGGGAGAGCGGGTTCGTGCGGCTGAGCGAGGACGGGAACGGATTCGTGCTGGGCGACGGCCGGCCGGTGCGCTTCTGGGGCGTCGCGGCTCGGGTGAACGAGAAGGTCAGCGATGAGGACCTTGCCCGCCACGCGCGCTTCCTGGCACGCATGGGCGTCAACATGGTGCGCGTCGGCGGCGCCACCAGCGGACTGATCCCCCAGGAAGAGGGCTCGGAGATCACCGATGTCAACGAGCAGTTCGTGAAGGACGTCTGGCGCACCGTGGCCGCCATGAAAAAGGAGGGCATCTACACCCGCGTCGCGCCGTTCTGGGATCACGGGTCGGTCAAATACATCAACGAGGAGTGGGGCATCGAGGGCTACTCGAGCGGAGATCGGGTGAACGCCCTGCTCTTCTTCGAGCCGACGCTCCAGAAGGGCTACCGGGCCTGGATGAAGAAGCTGCTCACCGAGGAAAACCCCTATACCGGCATTCCGCTGAAGGACGACCCCGCGCTGGCCGTCGTGCAGATCGTCAGCGAGGACACGTTGCTCTTCTGGTGGGTAAATAGCATCAAGGGCGGTCCGCTACGCGAGTTGCAGGGCCTGTTCGGCGAGTTTGCCGCCGAGCGCTACGGGTCGTTCGACAAGGCATACGAAGCGTGGGATGGCGCCCGCGCGGAGGGAGATAACCCGGACGGGGGAAGGCTGGGACTTTACAACCTGCACGAGTTGATCGAGTGGCCTCCCAGGAAGAACCGGCAGCGACTGAACGACCAGACCGAATTCCTGGCGCGGCTGGAGCGGGAGTTCTACGCGGACATGAAGAGCTACCTGCAGGAGGATCTCGGCGCGCGGCAGGTGATTGGGCCCAGCAACTTCCACGCGGCCGACGACGCGCGGCTGAACGATGTCCAGCGGTGGGCGTGGACCGCCGGGGATGTGATCGAACTCAACGACTTTTTCAGCAGCGGTATCAAAGGGCCGCAGTCGTTCTGGCGCATTCAGGCCGGGCACCGGTTCGTCCCGCGGTCCGCGACGCTGCACCCGGAGCCGCCGCCGGCCAAAAAGCAGGTGGTCGGCCGGCCGTTCATTGTGTCCAGCACCAACTGGGTGCCTCCCAACCCCTACGCCACCGAAGGCCCCGTCTTGAGCGCCGCCTATGCCGCTATGAACGGGCTGGACGGCATCCTCTGGTTCGCGGCACAGGACGCCACCTACGACACCGATCCCTACATGTCCTGGTGGACTATCAAGGGCAGCCATCCCATGCCGCGATGGAGCATCTCCGAGCCCGGCTTCATGTCGCAGTTCCCGGCCGCGGCTCTGATCCTGCGGCGCGGTCTGGTGGCTCCGGCGGAGACGGTCATCCACGAGGAGCGGAGCCAAGAGGAGATGTTCGAGCGACGCCCCCCGCTGATTGTCGAGTCGGCCGGTTACCAATCCGCCGAGCAGGCGGAGGATGCGCTGCCGGTAAAGCAGGAACTGATGAAGAAGGCGTCCGGCAACGCCTTCCTGGCCGGACGGGTGGAGGTGGTCTACGACGGCGACCCCGCGGAGAGCCGCGTGATGGACCTGTCCGATCTCGTGGACGAGGAGACTGGCGAGGTGCGGACTACGCACGGGCAGCTTGCGCTGAATCACAATAAGGGCCTTCTGCACATTGATGCCCCGGCGGCGCAGGGCGTGGTGGGCTTTTTGGCCGACGCCGGTGGCAGCTTCCGGCTTTCGGACGTGAGGATCGAGTCGGAGAACGACTACGGCACTATTCTGGCGGTGTCGCTGGACGGCGAACCGCTGGCCCACTCCCGGCGCGTGCTGGTGCAGGTCGGCACCATAATCCGCCCCACGGGCTGGGAGACACGTCCGGCCGACGTGACGCGCAAGGGAGAGACGCAGAAAGGTGTCGAGATCGTCTCCACGGGCAAGATGCCATGGCGTGTCGTCAAACTGGATGCCAGACTCACCATCGCCAACCCGGCCCTGACCGCGGCGACCCGGTTGGACGAGATGGGCTTCGCGGATGGCCAGGTGCCGATCGAGGCCACGGACGACGGCGTGAGCCTGGCCCTGCCCGCGGATGCGCTGTACGTGGTGCTGAGCGCGGAATAGGGGACTGCAGGCTCACGACTTGCTTGCATGCGGCCGGCTCTCCGGCTAAAATTTCCGTTCATCGGGCGTTCCCCGTGTACGTCTGCCCCCTCATTGCCGGAGACCAGAAGAATGCCCCCGAAACCGCTGGTTGACCTAGATTCATTGGACCTGGAGACGGTGGTTGCGGGCCCCGAAAAGATCCGGGCGCACAACCCTCAGCGATACGAGATGGAGCACCTGGACGGGATCCTGCACCTGGATATTGAAGAGGGCGTGGTGGTCGGCTTCAAAGACGTGGCCGACGACGAGTTCTGGGTGGAGGGCCACATCCCCGGCCGGCCGCTGCTGCCCGGCGTCATCATGTGCGAGGCCGCCGCGCAGCTCTCCAGCTACATCTACCAGGAGCAGATCAGCATGGACAAGTTCCTGGGCTTCGGGGGGATGCAGGACGTCAAGTTCCGGCGTCCGGTCAAGCCCGGGCAGCGGCTCATCCTGGTGGCGCGGGCCAGGGACGTGCGGACCCGTCGGGCGATGTACGCCACGCAGGCATTCGTGAACGGTAAGATGGTTTTCGAAGCCGTCATCGTCGGGATGCCGATGTAACCGGTTATCCCGCGATCACTTACCTCTGAGATTGCAGCCCCATGGCAGACCTCCTGTTCGAAATCGGCACCGAAGAGATACCGGCCGGGTACCTGGAGCCGGCCCTCGAGCAACTGGCGGAGCAGATTGCTCGCGGGCTGGGGGAACTGCGCCTGGAGCCGGCCCGCGTGTTGACCGCCGGCACGCCGCGGCGCATGACGGTGGCCGTCGAGGGGCTGCCGGACAGCCAGTCGGCCAGCAGCGAGCGCGTGGTCGGGCCGCCCGCCAAAGTCGCCTTCGACGAGGACGGCAACCCGACACAGGCGGCCGAGGGCTTCGCGCGGTCCAGGGGCGTCGGGGTGGAAGACCTGCAGATCGAGGAGACGGACCGGGGGCCCTATGCCGTGGTGGAACTGGAAAAGCCGGGACTGCCCGCCGCCGACCTGCTGCCGGATATTCTGAAGGATGCCGTGGACGCGGTGGTCTTCCCAAAATCCATGCGCTGGGAGGAGAGCGGATTCACCTTCGCCCGCCCGATACGCTGCCTGGTGGCACTGCTGGACGGGGAGGTGCTGCCGTTGGAGATAGCCGGCGTAAAGGCGGGCCGCCAGACGCCGGGCCACCCGTTCCTGGCGCCCGGGCCGATCGAGCTGAGTGACGCGTCGTACGAGGCATACCGGGACGCGCTGCGCGAGCACCGCGTGATCGTGGATATCGAGGAACGCAGGGAGATGGTCCGCGAGCAGATCAACGATATCATGGGGCAGCACGGCTCGGAACTTCGCGACCCGGACCTCCTGGAGGAGGTCACCAACCTCGTGGAGTATCCCTGCGCGGTGGCGGGGAGTTTCGACGAGAGTTTCCTGGAACTGCCGCCGCCGGTGATCATTGCCGCTATGAAGGAACACCAGCGCTACTTCCCCGTGCGCGACGAGGACGGGGCGCTGGTGGCGCGGTTCGTCACCGTGTCCAACCGGACCGAGGAGCAGAGCGATCTGGTGCGCGAGGGCAACGAGCGCGTGCTGCGCGCGCGACTGGAGGACGCCAGGTTCTACTGGGAGCGCGACAGCCGCCGGAAGCTGGACGACCTTGTGCCGCAGCTTGCGGACGTGGTTTTCCTGGCCGGCCTGGGGGACAACCTGCAGCGCACGGAGCGGCTGGAGGAACTGAGCGCGAGCATCGGCGCGGATATCCCGGACTGCTCGACCGAGCATGTGCGGCGGACCGCGCACCTGTGCAAGGCGGACCTGCTGACCGGACTGGTGGCGGAATTCCCGAGCCTGCAGGGAGTGGTGGGCCGGGAGCTGGCACTGCACCACGGCGAGCCGCCCGAGGTGGCGCGGGCCATCGCCGAGCACTACCTGCCTTCCGGAGCTGACTCCGATCTGCCAGAGACGCCGGAGGGCATGGCCCTGGCGCTGGCGGACCGGCTGGATGTCATCCTGGGCTGCTTCTCGCTGGGGCTGCTCCCGAAGGGCTCTCAGGACCCCTATGCGCTGCGAAGGAACGCACTGGGCATCCTGCTGATCATCGAGGAGCGGGAGTTGGACCTGCACCTGGGTGACCTGCTGAAATCGGCCCGCGACGTGGCGGCGGGGCACGGTATCGAGTGCGATGACGAGACGGTGGCGCAGATCCGCGAGTTCTTTCGCGACCGCCTCTACCATGCGGCGCTGGAGCGCGGGTACCGGCACGATTACGTGCGCGCGGTGCTGGCGGCGGGCTTCGACGACGTGCGCGATTTCTGGGCGCGGCTGGAGGCCCTGGAGGAGTGCTCCGGGCGCGAATGGTGGCCCGCCCTGGTGGAGCTGGTGGACCGGACTTACCGCATCCAGCGGGACGTGGAGGAGCTTCCGCCGGTGGACGAATCGCTGCTGACCGAGCCGCTGGAGGTGCAGTTGGGCGCCGCACTGGTGGAGCACCGCGGGGAGATAGAGGAGCTTTTCGAGGGCGGCGATTACGTCGGGGCGGCGGAGCGATACACCTCGGCGCTGGGAGAGCTGGTGCACGACTTTTTCGAAGAGGTGTTCGTGAACGTGGACGATGAGGCGGTCCGCCGCAACCGCAAGGCGCTCTGCGGGCACGTCTACCGCCTGTTCGCCGACCGTTTCGCCGACCTCTACCTGATCGAGACGGCCGAGGAGCAGGACTGAACGCGCCGTAAGCTGCAACGCAACCTGCCTTAACGAGGGGAGAACCGATGGAGATCAAACTGAAATACGGACTGAACCCGCACCAGGAGTTCGCGCGCCTGGTGATGGAGGACGAAAGCGCGCCCCTGCGCGTGCTGAACGGGACGCCCGGTTACATCAACATCCTGGATGCCATGGGCGCCTGGCCGCTGGCCCGCGAACTGCGGCAGGCCACCGGGCAGGCCGGGGCGGCGTCGTTCAAGCACGTCAGTCCCGCCGGGGCGGCCGTGGCCAGGCCCATCTCCGAGGGGCTGCGGCAGTCCCAGATGTTGCCCGACGAGGAACTCTCGCCGATCGCTCGCGCCTACGTGCGCGCCCGCGCCGCCGACCGGATGTCCTCGTTCGGCGACATGGCGGCGGTCAGCGATACGGTGGACGTCACGCTGGCCCGCGTGCTGGAGCGTGAGGTGTCGGACGGCATCATCGCGCCGGACTACGAGCCCGAGGCGCTGGAGATTCTGAAAGGCAAGAAAAAGGGCGGCTACCTGGTCCTGCAGATTGACCCGGACTACGAGCCGCCGGAGACCGAGTATCGGGACACCTTCGGGATGAGGCTGGAGGAGACGCGCAACACCGCGCGGGTCACCCGCGAGCTATTGAGCGACGTGGTGACCGAGAACAAGCAGATGCCGGACGAGGTGGCCGAGACGCTTCTGGTGGCCACCGTGGCGCTCAAATACACCCAGTCCAACTCCGTCTGCGTGGCCTACGACGGGCAGGTCATCGGCATGGGCGCCGGGCAGCAGTCGCGCATCCACTGCACACGTCTGGCGTGCGCGAAGGCCGAGAAGTGGTTCCTGCAGATGCACCCGAAGGCGCTGGGGCTGTCGTTCGCCGACGGCCTGGTGCGGGCCGAGAAGACCAACATCGTGGACCAGTATCTGCTCTGGGACGAGCTGGCCGACGCCGAGAAGGAGCAGATGATGGAGGGTCTGACCGAGAAGCCGGAGCCGATTACCGCCCAAGAGAAACTGGAGTGGATTGACGGCTTCGACGGCATCTGCATCAGCTCGGACGCCTTCTTCCCTTTCCGCGACAACATTGACCGCGCCAGCCGGACCAACGTGCAGTACATCCTGCAGCCGGGCGGCAGCTACCGCGACGAGGACGTGACCGAGGCCGCCGACCGGTATGGTATGGTCATGGCGCACTCGGGCATGCGTTGGTTCCTGCACTGACGGTGGCGCGGCAGAGGCATCGCCGTGAGCAAGAGTCCATGTAGTCCACATCGTCCACAAAGCCCACAAGACCCGGTCCAGAATGCTCCAGCGGCCCCCGGCTGGCTTGCCGTGCGTTTCTGGAATCTGGCGCAGGCCGGCACGGTTGTGGTCGCGCTGTGCACGCTGACGGTATTCGTGGGCAAAGCGTGGGGGTTCCTGGACCTCTGGAGCCACTTCTGCGTCCAGTACCTGGCCTGCCTGGCCCTGGCGGCGGCGGTGTTCGCGGCGGGGCGGAAGTGGCGATGGACTGCGGGGGCGGGGCTTTTCGCGGCCGTGAACCTGGCGCTGGTGGCGCCGTTCCTCCCGGGACATTCGGCCGATCGGGGGACCACCGCGGGCATCCGCGTCCTCTCGCTGAACGTACGTGGCTCCAATCGGGAGATCGAGCGCGTGCTGCGGCTGGTGGAGCGCGAGAAGCCCGACGTGCTGATTCTGATGGAGGTGACCCACCGCTGGGCGCGGGAACTGGAGGCACTGCGCGCCGAGTATCCCCACGGCCCGCTGAGACCACTGGAAGGCAACTTCGGCCTGGCGGTGCTGAGCCGGCAGGAGTTCCTGGCCTGCCGGCCCGTGAGGCTGGGACGGGCCGACCTGCCGTCCGTGCTATGCCGCGTGCCCGTCGGAGATCGGGTGGTTACCCTCATCGCAACCCACCCGCTGCCCCCGGTTACCGGCCGCTACGCCCGACTGCGCAATGAACAACTCCTGGATGCCGCCGCGCTCGCCGCAGCCGAGGAGGGTCCTGTAGCCCTCGTGGGCGATCTGAACATCACGCCCTGGTCGGCGTGGTTCCGGGCGCTCTTGCGGGCGGGAGGTCTGAACAACGTCCGGAGGGAGCACGGGTTGCGGGCCACGTGGCCGGTCGGTTGCCTGCCCCTGCGCATTCCCATTGACCACTGCCTGGTCTCCGAGGGGCTGATCGTGCATGACCTGCGGACGGGAGCGTCGGTGGGGTCGGACCATCTGCCCCTGATTGTGGACCTGGCCCTTCGGTAGTCCGCGCCCCTAG
>CAYVBE010000078.1:0-16562 GCA_964448935.1 uncultured candidatus Brocadiaceae bacterium | reverse complement strand
CCAAAAAAAGTCCAAAAAACCGGAGTTTCTGCTAAACTGCGGAACTTGGGCTAAGCGCGCTATCACTCGCCGCGAAACAGGTTTTTTTGCGGAAAACCGCCGATTCCATTGCACCGCTCCCCAAAGGCGGCTAACGTGGCGCGCTTATCGGGGAGTATGTTCTTGCCACTTGCACAAGGCTGGAGCCGGAGATGTTCTGGGGACTGCACACGGGCGGATGGATGTCGGGACTGACGGCGGACGCCGAGGACAGCTACCGCGCGCAGATCGAACTGCTGGCGCGCCACGATCTGCACGCCACAAGCTGGCGGGCCTCGCGGTTGATGGAGATGGAGCCGGAGCGGCGCGAGCAGATCGCCGGATGGGCCGAAGAGCACGACATTCACGTCGGGCTGCACGTGAAATTCAATTACTTCTCTGAGGACGAAGACGAGATCGAGCGGGGCACGCGCCGGAGTATCGAGGCCGTCCGCGCGCTGAAGGACATGTTCAGGACGCCCGTCTGCACCTCGGGCCTCGGGAAGGAATACCACCACTACAGCCGCGAATGCCCCGTGCCGAAGCAGATCGAGATACTGAGCGAGACCATGGCTCCGCTGGCGGAGGCGTGCGCGGAGGAGGGCTGCCCGCTGGTGGTCCATAAGGTGGCCCACTACGGCCGGGACCTGGCGGAGCTCTGCGAGCGCACACCGGGCCTGGGCATCCTGCTGGACACGGCTAACTGTTTCCTGATCGGGGAGCCCCCGCTGATGGCCGTCCGTGACTGTGCGCCCTACACATACGCGACACACTTCAAAGATCACTATGCGTTTCCAAAGTTCAACCCCCTGGGCCTGGGCGTCCGCGGAGCCGTGCCGGGGCAGGGCGACTGCGACCTCCGGCAGACCTTCGACATCCTGATGGAGCACGCGCCGGAGCCCGATAACATGTTCATGGAGCTGGAGATAGACCCCGTCCGAGACGAGAACGACGCGCCGCGGGACCGGCAACGGGTCCTGGAGGAAGCAGTGGCATTCATTCGCAGTCTGGAAGCTTAACAGCACGCAACCGGGAGCAGAAGATGGCCGTTTCGGAAGACAAACTCAGAACGTGCATCGTCGGGTGCAAGCGGGGCTACCGCGTGGTACGCCGGCTCGGAGACCTTCAGGAGTACGAGGTCGTCGGCGTCTGCGACCTGATCGAGGATCGTGTAGAGGAAGCGGCGGAAGGCCTGGGCGGCGTGAGCGGCTACACGGATTTCTCCGAGATGCTGGACGCGGAAGAACCGGACGTGGTCTTCGTGGCCACCAACACCCCGCCGCGCGCCGAGTTGACGATAGCCGCTGCCGAGGCCGGCGTGCCGGGCATCATCGCGGAGAAGCCGATGGCCATGTCCATGGGCGAGGCGCGGGCCATGGTAGACGCCTGCGAGAGGAACGGCACGCGCATGATCGTCACCCACCAGCGGCGCATGGGCTCGGACATGGTGGAGCTGCGGGCGCTGATAGAGGAAGGCGCCATCGGCGAGGTCTATCTGGTGCGGGCGAGCTGCGCGGGCGACATGCTGAGCGACGGCACCCACGCGTTCAACTCCGTGCGTTGGCTCCTGGGGGACGAACCGGCGGTCTGGCTGCTGGGGCAGGTATTCCGGCGGCTGCCGAGCGAAGAGGAGGCAAACGCCCCGGAGTTCGACGGGCACACGGGTTTCCGCTTCGGGCATCCCGTGGAGAACGGAACGATCAGCTCCATCCAGTTTGAGTCCGGTGTGCGGGCGGAGGTCTTCACCGGCCGGGCACGGCTGCCGGAGCGCGCCTACCAGGACTACGAGGTCTTCGGCACCAAGGGCAGGCTGTGGCGTCCCGGGGATCGCGATCCGTCCCGCATCTGGACCGAAGACGACAGCGGCTGGCGCGAGGTGGAGATCCGACCGGCGCACCGGCGTGAAGACCGCATGGGCGCGATGCCCGAGGCGTGGAAGGCCTTCGCCGACTATCTGCGCTACGGCGGCGACCACCCCCTGAGCATGGACAAGGCGTTGCGCGACCACGAGCTGGTGATGGGCGTCTACGAGTCCGCCCGCGTGACCGGCCGGATCGAGTTCCCGCTGGAGCAGGGCGAGTTCCCCTTGCAACTTATGATTGATGAGGGCAGACTGTGACGCCGAGGACGCTACTGGTCGGGCTGGCGGCGTTGGCGATGATTCCCGCGTTGACTGCGGAGGAGACCATGGACTGGCAGAAACTGGATGTCAAGCGGCGCACCATCGTGTACAAGACGATCGGCGACGTGGAGCTGAAACTCTACGCGTTCCTCCCGCCCGATTGGGATGCCGAGGACAAACGGCCGGCTGCCGTGTTCTTCTTCGGGGGTGGCTGGTCTCATGGCAGGACGGAGCAGTTCTATCCGCACTGCGCCTACCTGGCGTCCCGCGGCATGGTGGCCGTTTCGGCCGAATACCGCGTCAAGAACCGTCACGGCACCACGCCCGTCGAGTGCGTGAAGGACGGCAAATCGGCCGTCCGTTGGCTCCGCGCGAACGCCGATGAGATGGGGGTTGACCCGGAACGCATCGCCGCCGGCGGCGGCTCAGCCGGGGGGATGGTGGCCGCCTGCACCGGCGTTGTCCCCGGCGTGGAAGAAGACGGTGAAGACACCGAGACCGATTCCCGGGCCGACGCGCTGCTGCTGTTCAACCCGGCGATGGACATGGTGACGCGCGCCGAGAGGATGGGCATGTCGCCCGAAACGGCGGAATCGGTTTCGCCCCCGCACCACGTCCGCGAGGACCTGCCGCCCTGCATCATCTTCCATGGGGAGGAAGACACGACCGTTCCCATCAAGCGGGTGAGGGAGTTCTGCCGGCGCATGAAAGAGGCGGAAAACCGTTGCGAGGTGGTCGGCTACGAGGGCGTGGGGCATGCCTTCTTCAACTACGACCGCGGCAAGAGTCACGAGTACTTTCGGAACACGGTCTATCACGCCGACCGCTTCCTGGCCTCGCTGGGCTGGCTGGAAGGCGAACCGACCATCGAGCGTCCGGAAGATCTGCCGGGGGAGGACTGAGATGCGTGCCAGACTTTTCTTACTGGCGGCGTTCGTGCTGGCGGCGGCCTGCCCGGCGGCCGACGAGACGCTGGAGAAACCGCCCCCGCCGGTCGGCCTGGACTCCTACCGCCTGGCGCGCGAGCCCGTGCGGATCAAACAGATACGCGACAACGCCTCCGGACTCGCCTACAGCCCGGTGACGAAGACGCTCTTCGTGGTCCTCGACAGGCCGACCGCCGTCGTCGAGCTTTCCCTGAAGGGCGTCCCCGAGCGCTTCATCCCGCTGAAGGGCTTCCTTGACACGGAGGGCATCGCGCACGTCAGCAAGGACGAGTTCATCATCGCCGAGGAGGGCAGGCAGACGATCGTCTTCGTGCGCATCGGGCCGGATACGGAGGCGGTGGGCTATGAATCTTGCCGGAAGATCGTCCTGGACCCCGAGTCCGGCCGGAACCGCGGCATCGAGGGCGTGGCCTGCAACCCGAACCCGAAGAAGCGGCGACTGTTCGCCGTCAAGGAGAAGAACCCGCGCAGGATATACCGGCTCGATGAAGCTTCCCAGGAGGGCCCGGCCCCGAAAGTGGAACAGTGTTGGGACATTGAGAAGCGCTCGCTGGGGATGCGCGACCTGTCCGACGTCTACTTCCACGCGCCGACGGGGCATCTGCTTATCCTGAGCCACGAATCCCTTTGCGTCGTTGAGTGCACCGTCAAAGGGAAGGAAGTCTCGCGGATGTCGCTGGCCGACGGCGAGTCGGGGCTGGAGGAGGGCCCGCCCAAGCCGGAGGGCATCACGATGGACGGCGCGGGCAACCTCTACATCTGCAGCGAGCCGAACCTCTTCTTCGTCTTCAGCAAGCCCGCCGAGTGATCCTGGTCAGGTATCGCATCCGGCCCGCCCGCGGCGTGTGTGCACCCGACCGTGGGTTGTCAGGATCCCACGGCCTCCCGGGCGGCTTCGTAGGTGAGGGACTCTTCCGTCTCGGCGTCGAAGACGTGGGCCTTGCGCAGGTCGAAGACCACCTCGATGTCCCGGTTGACCTGCGGCTGGCTGCGACTGTCGAACTTGGCGACGATATCCTGCTTCTGAGACGGGGTATCGAGGTAAACCAGCGTCTCGGCGCCCAGCGGCTCGACCACCTCCATGTGCATCGTCACGGTCATGCCGGGAGCGGCGTGGGGGGAGTATTCGCTATCGTGGATGTCCTCCGGCCGGATGCCGAGCAGCACATCGCTGCCGATGTGATCGGCCACGGCACGCGCCCGTTCGGCGGGCAGGGCGAAGCTCAGTTCCCCGGCCTCGAACAGCACGTCGTCGCCGTCCTTCCGCAGCGAGCCGGTGAGGAAGTTCATTGGGGGGCTGCCGATGAAGCCGCCGACGAAGCGGTTCACCGGGCGGTCGTAAAGGCCGATCGGCGTGTCCACCTGCAGGATGTAGCCATCCTTCATGACGGCCACGCGGGAGCCGAGCGTCATGGCCTCCACCTGGTCGTGGGTCACGTAGATCATGGTCGCGCCCAGGCGCTCGTGCAGCCGGGCGATCTCCACGCGCATCTGCACGCGCAGTTTGGCGTCCAGGTTGCTCAGCGGTTCGTCGAACAGGAAGACCTTGGGCTGCCGGACGATCGCCCGTCCCACGGCCACACGCTGGGCCTGTCCGCCGGACAGCTCCTTGGGCCGCCGCTCCAGCAGCGACTCGATCTCCAGCAGCTCGGCCGCGTTCTGCACCCGGCGCTGGATCTCGTCCTTCGGATACTTGCGCAGCTTCAGCCCGAAGGCCATGTTGTTGAAAACGGTCATGTGCGGATAGAGGGCGTAGTTCTGGAACACCATGGCGATATCGCGGTCCTTGGGCAGGACGTCGTTGACGCGCTCGCCGCCGATGTAGATGCTGCCGTCGGTGATGTCTTCCAGCCCGGCCACCATGCGCAGGGTGGTGGATTTGCCGCAGCCGGACGGCCCCACCAGCACCAGCAGGCTGCCGTCCTGGACGGTGAGGTCCACGTCGTTCACGGCCTCCACGCCTCCCTCGTACACCTTGGAGACGTTCTCGAATCTCACCTCGGCCATCGTCGTTCCTCCGGTTTATATTCGTTTTCAGACTATCCTTTGATTGCGCCCTCGCCGATGCCGCGGATGAAGAACCGCATGGTGAACGCAAACAGCACCACCAGCGGCACGGCGGAGATGAAATACGCGGACATCAGCGGGCCCCACTGGATGACGTAGGCGCCCTGCAGCCGGTATAGCCCGACCGCCAGGGGCAGCATCTCGGGGTCGCGTATCGTGATCAGGGGCAGCAGAAAGTTGTTCCACGTTCCCACGAAACGCAGGATCGCCAGCGTGGAGATGATGCCGCCCGCCTGGGGGATGACCACGTGGACGATCTGCTGCAGGTGCGATGCGCCGTCAATGCGTGCGCACTCGAAGAACTCCCGCGGCATGTCCTCGATGAAGTTGCGCAGCACGTACATGCAGATTATCTGTCCTCCCGCCGACAGCACTATGGCCAGGGCCAGCAGGGAGTTGAGCATCTTCAGCTTTTTCATAAGCGTGAACAGCGGGATCAGGTTCGCTACCCCGGGCATCAGCATCAGCAGGAGCACCAGCATCCAGATCAGGTCACCGAACGGCACCCGGAACCGCCCGAACACATAGGCGGCCACGATGGCCACCGCCAGGCTGACCAGCGTGGCCGTGACGGCCAGGAAGATCGAGTTGGCGATGTGCACGCCCACCGCGTCCCAGCCCGCCTGCCAGTTCTCCCAGTGCAGAGGCAGGGTCGGCAGCCACGGCATTTTGTGGAACTGCTGGTTCGTCTTGAAGCTGATGACGAGCATGACGTAGAAGGGCAGGAACACAAGCGCCAGCATCACCCACAGGTAGGCATGCTTGAGGCCCCACGCCAGTTTGCTCTCAGCGATCTTGCTCATTTCTCGACCCGGACGTATTTGTTGTTAACGTAGGTCAGCATAACGATGATGAAGAACAGCAATATGCCGATAGCGCACGCATATCCCGCGCGCCGTTCGATAAAGGCGTTGTAGTACATGTAGAGCCCCGGCACGTTCGCGGCACCCCCGGGGCCGCCCTCCGCTCCCAGCAGAACCAGGATCAGGCCGAATCCCTTCAGCACCCCGATGATCATCAGCACCAGGTTGACCCTGACCTGGGTGGCGATCAGGGGCAGTTCGATGTAGAAGAACTTGCCCAGCCAGCCCACGCCGTCCAGGTCCGCGCATTCATAGACGGAGGTGGGTATCTTCTCCAGGCCGCTCAGGTAGATCAGGACACCGATGATGCCGATCCACGGGAATCCCCAGAATATGACGGCCGGCAGCACCAGGTGTGTCTGCCCCAGCCAGGCCGGGGGACTGTTGGCGACAAACACTTCCGCCTCCACGATGCCCTTCTCCAGCAGCCACGCGTTGGCGCCCACCAGCAGTTCCATCAGGCTGGTTGCCTGCAGAAAGCTGTTGAGCAGACCCACCAGGGGGTCGTAGAAAAACTTCCAGATCAGCAGCACCACCATCCAGGGGATCACCATGGGCACCACGAACAGCAGCCGGTAGATGTAGCGTGCCCGGTCGCTGGTGACGCGGTGGATGACGACCGCCGTGACGATGGACGGTATCATCTTGAAGAGGCTGGCCACGAACAGTATGCCGACCACGCCGAAGGAGTGGATCAGCTCTTTGTCCGCGAGGGCCGCGATGTAGTTGTCCAGCCCCACCCAGGTGGAGAGTTCGTCCCCGTTCCAGGTATGGAAGCTGTAGTAGATGCCGCTGAAGGCGGGGTAGTACATGAAAAGGCCGATGAGGATAAGAGCCGGCAGAAGCAGCACGTACAGGGGCCAGTGGCTTCTGAGCTGGCTCAGTCTCACCCGTTCGCGTGCCATGCCTGCCTACTCTTTCTTTTCCTCGCGCAGCCTGGCGTGTTCGACCCAGAGCCCCACCTCGTGGTCCAGAGAGCTGCTCTGGGACGTGTACGCCTCGATGATCCTCTTGTACTGATGATCCGGACTGCCCGTCAGGGCCTCGCGCGCGCCGGCAGCTTCGGTCAGGGCCGCACGCCGGCTGGCGGCCCGTCTCATCTGTGCGGTCAGCGTCTGCTGCAGGTCGCCCACGTATTTGGGCATCCCGCCGGCTCCGGACAGCCTGCGCCGATATGCCTCCATGTATTGGTTGACGAACTCCTTGTAGTCGAGTTCGCCGGACAGGTAGCGGGGCAGTGTCTGGTTGTAGGAGATCGTGGTGCCGGGCGCCTCGTAGCGCAGGGCGATCGAGTAGCCCTTGACCCGCGGCCGGAAGGGCTCCAGCCCCTCGCGCAGGTCGGCTCCGAGCACGGCGGGTATCCAGTACATCCGGTGGTTCAGCTCCTCATTCATCTTCAGGGAGGAGGCGAACTGCAGGAATTCCAGCGCCAGGTCCGAGTGTTTGGATACCTTGGTGATACCGAACGCGAATCCGCCCCGTGTGTCGGCTTCCGTGGGCTGGCCGGAGACGTACGGGCCGTAGGTCGGGTGGTCCTTCGAGGGAATGGGGAATTCGGTAACCGCCACGTCGAAGTCGGCCTGCTCGGTCAGTGTGGAGTAATCCCAGCTCCCCGTCGGGATCATGGCCGCCCGGCCCTGGTGGAACTGGAACTTGGCCTGCTCCCGGTCCATGGCCGTGGCGCCGGGCGGAGAGTAGTCCGCCGTCTGGCGAAGTATCCGGAAGTTCGACTCAATGCCGGCCTCTGTCATGCGGATGGTGCCTGAATACAGCGGGCCTGCCGACTCCAGCGTGCTCACGATCCCGTCATAGTCCACGTCCGTCTTGTCCAGGTAGGGGGCGGTGAAAACCGTCTGGAAGATGGTATCTATCCGGTCGAAACTGTACTTGGCCCCGGCGATAGGCACGAACTTCTCCCCCGCGTGGGCCTTCTTCAGCAGGTCGCAGAGCTGGATGAACTCCTCGTAGGTTTTCGGGAACTCGCTGCCGTCCTCCGGGTGCCAGACCTCCCGTACCATGTCCCGGTTGTAGTAAAGCCGCAGCGTAAAGGCCGAGAGCGGCACACGGAAGTAGCTCTGCAGTATCTCGTCGTATCCGCCCTCCATCTCGTCGAAGTAGGTCTGCCGCCACGGGATGCCCTCCAGTTCCGTCCCCTCGTTGTAGGGATTCGGCTCATCCACATGCCGGTCGAGCGGCGTGAAGTAGCGCGCGTAGAACTTCTGCCATAGCTGCGGGCTGCCTCCCAGGCCCGTCTCGATCATGTCCGGCGCGGTGCGGCCGATGAGCTGGGTGTTCACCCAGCGGAAGTAACCTTCCTCCGGGATCAGTATCTGGCGCACCTCTACCTCGGGATGGTGCTTCTGGAACTGCTCGGCGCAGTAGTCCACGGCGTTGCGCACGCCGGGTTCCAGTTGCCAGTGGGCTATGCGCAGCACGATCTTCTCGCCCTCGCCGGTTTTGCCCTTGCCGCGGTAGTGGTTCGTGATCACCACCGTCGTCGAGATCAGGTAGGTGACGATCAGCAGGGCCAGAGCGGGGTATTTGGTCAGCCGGCCGCGCAGGCTCATGAGCTGCCCCCTTCCGCCTGTTGCATCAGCCCGCGCACGCGCTCCAGGCTCTGGGTGGCCCGATAGTAGAGCACGTGGCGTTTCGTCTCCTCGGTGAACGTCTTGTAATACTCGGCGGCCAGGGCGTAGTCCTTCAGTTCCTTCTCGGCGATGCGCGCGATGGACCACATGGTGGCGCTCCGCGTGCGGGAGCTGGTGATGCCCTTCTCCAGAGCCTGTTTCATGTGGTCTATGGCCTCGCGCCATGCCTTGCGCCCGATGTAGCGGTCGGACAGGCGCAGGTGCATCACGGCGGCCAGGGGATTGTCCGGGCGCTCCGACAGGCGGGTCAGCAGGACCTGCATGGCCTTCTCCACGTCCGACTCCGGCGGCAGCGTGTAGTCGCCGGTCTCCTCCTCCGCTTCACGCGGGTGCAGCAGGGAATCGGCCCGGTGGAGCGCCGCCTCGTCCGCCTCCAGGGAGTCCAAATACTGCTGCGTCAACTGGATGAACTTGACGCGCGCCGCCTCCGCGTTGCCCTCCTGCAGGTCCACTAACCCGAGCCCCAGCAACCCCTGCCGCCGGGCGGCGTCCAGTGGAAGCTCCTGCAGAGCCTCATACTGCTGGCGCGCCGCTCCCAGGTCCGGATTGGTACTGTAATGGTAGGTGGTGGCCAGGCCGAGCAGTGCGGAATACTTCGCCTCGTCGGTCAGGTCGGGCTGCTTCAAGATGGACTTGAACTGCTTCTCGGCAAAACCGAAGCTGCCCGTGGTATAGCGGTGCCAGCCCTCCTGGAGCTGCTCCTGCACCGTGCCCATCTGCTCGGCGGGGCCGCAGGCCGGCAGAAATGCCAGCGCCGGCAGCCATGCCACGATCAGGGCGCGTCTCAGGTGCATACAATCTTCCTTCCGGTGCGGCGGGTAACACCGCCGCCGGGCGGTCCCGACGGTGCCTAATACTGTACCACGTGCAGAAACTCCGTCAAGCGAACGACACGGCGTGGACGGGAGTGGACCGGGTGGACAAACGGCTGCACGATCGCCCACCAGGTTCGCCACTACAGATACCCTTCACTGCACTCCGCCGCCGGCGGCAGCACGAAGTGGTCTTCTGTCTCCGCGAGCTTGCGGCGCAGGGCTTCGTGCAGCTTCCGGAGGCGTTCGCGGTTCTCGGGGCGGCCGGCCAGATTGTCCATCTCGTAGGGGTCTTCCCGCACATCGAACAATTGCCAGGGGCCGACGCCTTTCGGACCGCTGAGCACGGTGTATTTCCAGCGGCGCGTGCGGATGCCGCGGAAAGCATGTCGGTAGAACGCGGCCGGCTCGCGGAACTCCTGCACCGCCTCCAGCAGGATGCCGTCGCGCTCCAGGCCGTCTCGCTCCCCGCGTATCAGCGGCGTCAGGTCGGCGCCCGGCAAGTTTTGTTGCGGCTCGATGCCGACCAATCCGCATAGGGTGGGGTGGAGGTCCTCGGTGCCGACCGGGTCGGCGATCAGCCGTCCGGCGAGGTGCGGCAGCCGGGGGTCGTGCACGATCAGCGGGATGGCGATGGATTCCTCGAAAGGATAGGTCTTCATGGCCGTCGGCAGGCCGTGCGCGCCGCCCATCTCGCCATGGTCGGCCATCAGGACGACGACGGTGTCCTCGGCCAGTCCGGCGCGTTCCAGGAACTCCAGCATGCGCCCCACGTTCCAATCGAGATTCTCGATCATGGCATAGTAGGTGCGCACGCGGTCCTTCTTCGTCTCGGCGGTGCGGCCGATGTCGTCGGGCCAGTGGCTCAGCGGCACGTAGTAATTAAGTTCGGTCTCAAACGACGGCGGCAGCTGCAGCGGCCGGTCGCGCCAGTTGGCGAGGTGCTCCTCGGGTGCCTCGTAGGGGAAGTGCGGCGGCTCTACGCTCAGAACGCAGCAGAAGGGCTTCTCGGCCCCCGTGCGGCCCTCCAGGTAGTCCATGGTCAGCTCGAACAGGCCGTCGGTCTGATACTTGCCGAGCGGCCGCGGCGTGGGGTCGTCATCCTCGAAGTAGAAGGTGTCGAAGTGGCTGTTGCGCAGCTCGAAGCCGAACCACTTCTGCCACCGTCCCTGTCGGGAGCGCGGCACGGGCAGCATCTTGCCCGTCCCCTCCAGGTGCCACTTGCCGACGTAAACCGTGTGATACCCCGCCTCGTTGAACTCGTCCGCCAGGGTGCGCTCGGCGGGGCTCATGCGCCAGGTCAGGTTGGGTACGAGCCGCGTGTGAGCGTATTGCCCGGTCATCAGGCTGAAGCGGAAGGGCACGCAGACCGAGCACGTGGAGCAGGCGGCGTCGAAGCGGACGCCCTCGGACGCCAGGCGGTCCACGTTCGGTGTCGAGACGTTGGGGTCGCCGTAGCAGCCCAGCGCCTGCCGGCGCAACTGGTCGCTCAGGATAACGAGCACGTTCGGTGCGGCGGGCATCGGAATCCGTCTCCGTGATTTCGGGGAAGCGAAATGCGGTTTCCCTGAATCTACGGTGGACGGCCGCGCGCTGCAAGCGGGCGCGTTCTGCTTGCGCCCTCCGGCGGCGCGGCTACAATGGGGCGACAAAGCCGCCGCCCTGGGGAGAAACCGCCTATGACTACCCACCCGAAACCGAAAGCCGACGGCTACCGCGGCATCTGGTATGAGATACCGGACGCCTACTGCGGCGGCCTCGGCACCTACTGCGCCAAGCACCGGCCGTTCGCCATCTACCGTCCGGAGGTGGACAAAACCTTCTTCTGCTACGGCGGCTCCGACGGCCGCTCGCTGCTCCACATGGTCAGCTACTTCGACCACGACACGGGAACCGTGCCGCGGCCGACCATCCTGCTGGACAAGCAGACCATGGACGCCCACGACAACCCCGTCATCTCGATGGACCCCGAGGGGCACATCCGGGTCTTCTCCACCTCGCACGGCCGCGGCCGCCCCTCCTTCATCCACCGCAGCGCCCGGCCCTACGACATCGAGCGCTTCATCCGCGTGGAGGCAGAATGGCGGCTGGACGGCAAGGTCGTGCCGCTGGACAACTTCTCCTACATGCAGCCCTGGTGGGTGCCGGGACGTGGCTTTGTGGCCTTCCTGACCCGCTACCAGGCGCCGGTCCTTCGCACCACCGGCTTCATGACCAGTTCCGACGGGCGCTCCTGGTCCGCGTGGCAGCGGCTGGGGGTCGTGGGGCAGGGCCACTATCAGGTCAGCGCGATGTGCGGGGAACGCGCCGGGGTTATCTTCAACCTCCATCCGGCGGAATTCGGCCAGCTTCGGCGCACCAACCTCTACTATCTGGAGACGCCGGATTTCGGGGCCACATGGCAGAACGCCGCCGGCCAGGAAGTCACGGTGCCGGTGGAGACGGCCGGTGATCCGTCGCTGGTGCATGATTACGAGGCGGAGGACCTGCTGGTCTTCCTGAAGCACCTGACCTTCGACGCGGACGGCCGACCCGTGGCGCTGTTCCTGACCGGCGGCGGCAAGGACGTGGGGCCGGAGAACGGGCCCCGCGTCTGGCGCACGGCGCGCTGGACGGGCCGGGAGTGGGAGATACGGCGGTTCACCGAGTCGGACAACAACTACGACATGGGCGAGCTGGTCATTGAGCCGGACGGCACCTGGCGCATTATCGCGCCCACGGCGGAGGGCCCGCAGAAGTGGTGGACCGGCGGTGAGATGGTCCTCTGGACCAGCGATGACCGCGGCGACACGTGGCGGCGCGTGAGGCAGCTGACCCGCGACAGCGAGCTGAATCACACCTACGCCCGCCATCCGCTGGACGCACACGCGGACTTCTACGCCCTCTGGGCCGACGGGCACGCCGAGCAGCCGTCGTCCTCGCGCCTCTACTTCTGCACGAAGGAGGGTGAAGTTTTTCGTCTGCCACCGACGATCGAGGGCGACTTCGCGGAGCCGGTACCTCTGGGACCGGAATAGCAGCCACTTTCACGGGAGGACGCCGTGCCGGGCTGGATAGCGGACACGGGACGGGTGGTGTTGGTGATCGTGACCTATCTGGTCATGTTCGCCGGTGTGCTCATCATCCCGATCGGCATACCGGGGCAGTTCGTTGTGGTCGCGGCGGCCGGTGTGCTGGCGCTGGCGGGCGGCGGAATGATCTCGTGGTGGGTGGTGCTCGCGCTGCTGGCGCTGGCCGTGCTGGCGGAGGTGCTGGAGGGAACGGCCGGCTTCGTCGGCGCCGGGAAGGCGAAGGGCAGCTTCCGGAGCGCCCTGGGCGCCGTCGCCGGCGGGTTGGTGGGCGCCATCCTGGGCTCATTCGTGCTGCCGATTATCGGCTCGTTGATCGGTGCGTTTGTCGGCACGTTCGGCGGCGCATTTGCGGTGGAGTACAGCCGCACGCGTGACGCACGGCCGTCCGGGCACGTGGCCCGCGGCGCGCTGATCGGCCGCGTGGTGGGCAGCCTGATAAAAGTCTTCATCGGCATCGCGATGATCGCCATCGTGACCGCCGCCCTGATCTGGTGAGGACGTCGGGGAGTGCTCAACCGTTCCGCGTTTCGCCTGTACGCCGTATCCGTTGAGGCCGACAGGCCGACTCAAGATTAGCCCAGGGCGCAAGCCCTGGGTTGACAGGCAAGGGATAATAGAGAGCCCCGGAGGGGCGATTCAACTCTGGCAAGCGAGAGCGCGTTCGCAGGGCCTGAATCGCCCGCCAAGGGCGGGCTCTGGAGATGGGTGTTGGCCTTTCCCCAGGGCTCTCTGCGGTCGCCCCGGGCTAATCCTGAGACGCCCGCCGTGTGGCGGGCTGACGGCCAACGGGACCCCGCTTTGACGGCAGACCGGGCCGTCGCTGAGACTGACTGCATTGCGAAGGAGTCCGTGGGATGTGCGAAAGAACGAATGTGAAAAACCTGGGCGCCGTCGGCGACGGTGCGCACGATGACACGGAGGCCGTCCAGCGCGCCCTGGACCGCTGCGGGGAGGCGGGAGGCGGCGCCGCCGTGTTGCCGCCCGGGACGTATCACTGCCGGCCGCTTGAGTTGCGCCGAGGCACCGTGCTGCGGCTGGAGCAGGGCGCCGTGCTCCGCGCCAGCCGGGACATCGAGGATTACCGCGGCCCGGACGGGATGCTGTCCCTGATCTCAGCACGCGATTGCACGGACGTCGGGGTCGAGGGCAGCGGCACCATTGACTGCGGCGCCGACGCCTTCGTCGGCAAGGACTCCGTGAACCACCTGGACGGCTGGGAGCGCCGCTACACGCGCCAGGGAACGGACTACCTGACCACCGACGCCGAGTGCATCCACGGGCCCTACGCCCGGGTGGAACGCCCGGCGTGGTCGCTGGATTTCAACGATTGCACGGGCGTGCGCGTCGAGGGGGTGACCGTCGTGCAGTCCTCCCCGTGGACGGTCCGCATCGCCCGCTGCCGGTCGGTCGCCGTGCGCGGGGTGAAGATTGACAACGACATGGCCATCCCCAACAGCGACGGCGTGCACGTGACCTGCTGCCGCGACGTGGTCATCTCCGACTGCCGGATCACCGCCGGGGACGACGCCATTGCTCTCACCACGGTCAGCGCCCTGCACGGCGCGCCGGAGGGCTTCGACCCCACAAGCATGCCCCTTGAGAATTGTGTCGTGACCAACTGCGTGCTTCGCTCGCGCTCGTCGGGGGTGCGGATCGGCTACGGACCGGCGGATGTGCGGCGCATCGCGCTGTCGAACCTGGTCATCTGCGACAGCAACCGGGGTATCGGCATCTTCGCGCGCAACGGCGGCAGCGTGCGGGACATCACCTGCACGAACTGCGTCATCGAGACCGACCTGGTGGCCGGCCACTGGTGGGGCGCGGGCGAGCCCATCCACGTCTCGTGCGTGCCGGCCCATCGCCTGGAGGGTCACGAGGGTGGGGTGGGACCGTTCGCCATCGAGAACGTGCGCTTCACCGGAATCACCGCGCGCTCGCCGTCGGGGGTCGTCATCTACGCCGAGCCTGTCGGCACCATCCGGAACGTCTCCGTGGAAGGCCTGGACCTGCATCTCCGCCCGAGCGACCTCCACGAGGCTGTGGGCGGCAACTACGACCTGCGCCCGGTGGACGACCCGTCGCTGGGCGTCTTCGGCCGCCGCATGCCGGCCCTCTGGGCCCGCGGAGCGGACGGCCTGCGCCTGCGTGACATAGCGGTCGAGCGGGACCCCCAAGTCCCCGAATGGCTCACCGAAGGGGCGGAACTCGAAGAGTGCGACCGGGTCACGGGCCTTGGACTGCCCGCGACGGGTGGAGGGGGATAACTGCAATGCCCGAATACGTTGACTACGCGGAGTACTACGATTGGGACCACGGCTTCTCTTACGATATTCCATTCTACCTGGAATACGCCGAGGAGGCCGGTTCACCGATTCTGGAGCTGGCGTGCGGGACGGGACGTATCCTCGCACCGCTGGCGGAAGCCGGGCATACCGTGCACGGGCTCGACCTGTCGGAGAACATGCTGGCGGTTGCGCGAGAGAAGATCGCCCGGGCCGGCCTGCAAGACCGGGCAACGCTGACGCACGCGGACATGGCGGATTTCGCCCTGGAGGAAAAGGAGTTCTCGCTGGTCTTCGTGGCCTTACGGTCGTTCATGCACCTCTACACGCAGGAAGAACAGCGGAGCTGCCTCCGGCACGTGTGGGACCACCTCCGCCCCGGAGGCCTGTTCATCGTGGATGTCTACTGCCCGGATCTGGAGATGCTCACCCGGCAGCCGGACGGGGACTTCCGGTTGGTGCGGGAATTCGACCTGCCCGACGGCCATCGCGTGGTGCGGAAAGACCGGTCCGTGCGCAACGACTACGTCAACCAGATCAACCATTCAGAGCTGCTCTACGAGGAATACGACACGTCTGGTTCACAGGTGCGTTCACGCACCGTGCCCATGCTGACCCGCTACACGTTCCGGTTCGAGCTGCAACTCCTTCTGGAAAGCGCCGGCTTCGAGGTCGAGTCGCTCTACGGGTGGTACGACCGGAGTCCGTTCGAGGCCGACAGGGAGATAATCTACATGGCCCGACGGCCGGAAGATTGAGGCTTCCATGAACCTCTCGAAGTACACGGGTAGCGGTCAGTTAGGCACCGCCTACGGAATGATGCTGCGGAACGACTGCCACGCCCCGGGATCGGTGGACCGGCTCTTGATAGACCGCATGGTGCGGCTTTGCGCGCAGACGGCCGATCCCCTTTATAGTGGGCACACGCCGACGAAGGTCAGCTATCGGTCCGGCTCGCGTCCGCAGTTGGAAGCCCACGTGTTGCATGCCATGAAGGGCTCTGTATCCGTGACGGAGCGCATTGAAGGCATCGCGTGTTTCTGCTCCGGACTTGGGGAACGGGCGCCAGGGGAATTAGACGATATGCAGGTCGGCGGGACCGAAGAAGAGATCATCCGCCGGGGCTCGGAGTGGTGCACGGACGTGGCCCGGGTTGGCTGCGCCCTGTACCAGGTCGCCGGCCATCCGTGCCGGCTGGTTTTCCTGGCGGACACGGAGTCCGCCTATTGCGGCCACGTCATCGTCGAAGTGCATCGTGAGGCAGTTTGGGGTGCGGTTGACGCCGGCACAGGCGTGGTCTACCGGCATGCCAACGGTACTCCGGCGACCACCTGGGACCTGATGAACGACCCGGCCCTGGTGGACGCGCACGGCCCGGCTGCCTATACTCGGACCGAACAGTTCCGCGCGGCGGCTGTGGCCAACTATTTCATCTGGAAAAGCTCCCGTTACGATTACACGGTTACCGGCCTGAACGATTACTACCGTTCCATCCTTGAGATGTCGGAAAAGGGCTGGCCGGGCGGCCTTCGTTGGCTCCACGGTGAGAACGAGAAGTAGACCGGCCCCCTTTCTGCCCGCTATCGTGCCACGAATGGTGCGGGTATAATGCGGCCATTGTCGGCTATTTGAGGGCCGCTTGCTTTCTGGGAGGGTAGGACCGTGGCTGAGGAATACCGTGAATTGCCGACGGACGACGGCATGGATTTCCACGTTCACCGGGAGTGGCCGG
>CAYVBE010000077.1:0-16672 GCA_964448935.1 uncultured candidatus Brocadiaceae bacterium | reverse complement strand
CCGGGGTTTTGCCCGCCGACAGGTTGCCTGGTAGACTGGACTGAAGGTGGCCACGATGTGGCGTGGGCGGGAGCAGTCGAGCGCTCGAAGCGGGAGAACGGATCATGCGGAGCAGTTCCATTACCCTATTGGCTCTGCTGCTTTGTGTCGCGTCCGCGACGGCAGTCCGGGCGGTTCAGGGGAGCGGAGGCGCACGGTATATCTGGTGGGAAGCCGAGTTTGCACGGGAGACCAACTTCCCGGAGGCATCGTTCTTCCGGCCGCGCGACGATGCAGAGAGAAGCGTGCTGTCCGCGGGCGACTGGCTGGCCGCGGACGGCAATCGCTCCGGCCCGCCGCTCTACGCGGCCTACCGGGTGGATGTGTCCCGGGGCGGTGCATATCACCTGTGGGTCCGGAAGTTCTGGAGGCACGGCCCGTTCCGGTGGCGTTTCGACCGCGGGGAGTGGAACGAGTGCACCCGGAACTGCGTGCTTCGGGACAACGTGGTGATGCGCGACAAAGTGCCGGCCAACTGGGTTTACCTGGGGCCGGTCGAACTCGACGCGGGCGCGCACTCCTTCCGCTTCGAGACTGCCGACGCGGGCGCCATCGGCATGGACTGCTTCTGCCTGATTGACGGCATGTTCGTGCCCCGGGGAACGCTGAAGCCCGGCGAGAAGTCCGGCAGGACCGAGCCCGGCTGGTTCGCCTGGGAACCGCCCGCCGACACCCTCAGTGCCGACTGCCCCATAGACCTGCGCTACCTGAACGAGGAGGAAGCGGGGCAGTCCGGTTTCGTTCGCAGAAGAGACGGCGGTTTTGTGCTTGGCGACGGCACGCCCGTCCGCTTTCTTGAAAAGGGCACCATAGACCCCTACGGCCGCCGCGGCATGGTCCAGGCCCGCGCGCGACGCCTCGCGAAATACGGCGTGAACCTGGTGCGCACCGGGTTCGCACGGCAGTATCCGCTGTATGCGAAGGGCAAGATGGAGGAGTTCAGCGACTACCTGGACCGCATCCACTACCTGATCTATGCCCTGAAGCGGCAAGGCATCTACACCTGGGTCCGTCTCTACTGGAACACCGGGCAGGAGGCGTTTTTCTTCGACCCCGAATGGCGAGAGCACTACGTCGAATACGCGCGCACCATTCTGACCACGAAGAACCCCTACACCGGCCTTCCCATCTGCGAGGACCCGGCCGTGCCGGTGGTGGCCATCCAGAACGAGAACAACCTCCTGTTCTGGACCTTCACACCCGAGGCGCTTGAGGAGGAGGTCCGCCCCCTCGTGGAACATCGGTTCGGCGAATGGGCGGCCGACAAATACGGTTCGGTCGAGAAAGCCCTTGCCGCCTGGGGGCCGAAGAATTCGCCCGAGAGCCGACACGGGGAGGTCTCGAAAGACCGACCCGCCGAGGGACGGCTGGGGCTCTACTCCGTCGGCTTCCTCACCGGACAGGATTGGGCCCGTAACCAGCGCAACCCGAAGCGCGCGAGCGACCAGCTCCGGTTCATGGTCGAGGCACAGAGGGGATTCTACGCGGGCATGGTCAGGACCTTCCGGCGGGAACTGGGCGTCAGGAACCTGATCGCCTGCTCCAACTGGAAGACGGCCGATCCCAAGGTCCTCGGCGTCTTCGAGCACTACAGCTACACTCCGGGAGACGTGGTCTGCAAGAACATCTATTACGATGTTCACTACGATCCGGAGCCCCCGCACTTCTACGCGGTCGAGAAGGGCGACACGTTCACGCCGTACTCGAGCCTGAAGCCGCCGGAGCTGCCCGCGCCGTTCACCATCACGCACATGGAAGACATGCCATACGTGGTGACCGAGAGCAACTGGTGCCGTCCGAATCCCTATCGGGTTGAATGGCCGTTCCTGGTCGCCGCGTACGGGTCCTTGCTCGGGGCCGACTCCTGGAGCTTCAACGGCGAGGGCGCCCCTCTGTGGAACACCACCATGGAGGTCTGGGACGTGAACAGCCCGTCGGTGCTGGCGCAACTGCCGGCGGCGGGCCTCATCTATCGCCGCGGCGACGTGCGCGAGGCGCCCGTTGCGGTCCATGATACGCTTGCGCTCGAAGATCTCTACGCATTCAAGGGCACATCCCTGTACGGACTGAAGGGAACCGATGCGCTCTGGGTGTCGAAAATCGGCGATCGGGAGGCGAAGCGTGAGAAGTTTGAGACCGCGGTTGACCCGCTGGCCTTCTTCGTCGGACGCGTCAGCCGCACGATCACGGAGAAGAAATCCGACCTGCAGACCGTGGACCTCGAGAAATACATCAACCGCGAGGCCGGGCGCGTGCATAGCCTCACAGGCGAGGTTACGTGGGACTTCGAGAGCGGCGTCGTGACCATCAATACGGCCCGTGCCCAGGGCGCGTGCGGCTTCCTGAAGGACGGTGGACGAATCGAACTCGGCGACGTCACCATCGAGTCCGAAAACCGCTACGGGTCGGTGCTGGTGGTCTCTCTCGATGGCTCTCCGCTCGCGGAAAGCAGGCGGATCCTGATCCAGACCGGCACGCAGGATCGCACCTACGGCTATCGGACGCAGACGGTGGAAGGAGAGAAGGTCCGGATCGTTGACACCGGGGGCTATCCCCTGATTGTCAAAGAAGTTGCCGGCGTCGTGACGTTCAAAGACTCGATCGGGGGAGCAAGGGTTCTGGACGGCAACGGCAACCCGACCGGTCGGACGGCGGAGTTGGAGGATATGGGCGAGGGCCGGAGGGTGCGCCTGCCGGCGGACTCGCTCTACACGCTGGTGCGGCGGTAGCGCGGTCCGCCCGGGGCGCGTCCGGCGATTGCGGGTTGCTGCTCCCCTCTGATAGAATGGGTTTCTCGTAGCACGGTTATCTTCCCCCGGAGCGCGCGGCGTATGATTGTGCTGATGTCCGACATTCACAGCAACCTCGAGGCCCTCGAGGCGGTGCTGACGCAGATGGACCCGGAGGACGAGGCGATCTGCGTGGGTGACGTGGTGGGCTACGGGCCCAGCCCGAACGAGTGCTGCGACCTGCTGCGCCGGCGGAACGTCCGGTCCGTGATGGGCAACCACGATTTCGTCTGCGCCAACCTGCGGGACATGGAGGACGAGGACGGCGAGATGAGCCCGGAGGACCGCCGGTTGTGCCGGCGCCTGTACGAGTGCAAGAACCCCGCCGCGCAGGCCGCCAGCCGGTGGACGAGCAGCGTGCTGACCGAGCAGAACAGGCAGTGGCTGCGCGGGCTGCCCGTGAAGCTGCAGGTGGACGGTCTGACACTCATGCACGGCAGGCCGGGGAGCCCCGAGGAGATGCTCAACGAATACGTTCTGCCGGGGCAGGGAACCGAGAGCGTGGCCGAACAGGTGGAGGGCGAGCTTCTGGTGCTGGGGCACAGCCATATCCCCATGCGTGCACCCCGGCTGCTGAACCCCGGCAGCGTGGGGCAGCCGCGCGACAGGAACTGGAAGGCCAGCTACGCCACCGTGGACCCGGTCAAGTTCAGATTCCGTTTCATCCCCAAACAGACCATGAGCTTCCGGTTGATCAGCCAGATTGTCAAGATACGCCGTGTCTCCTACGATATCGGGTGGACGGTTCAGAAGATCAAAGATGTGCCGGAACTGCCGGATACACTGGGAGATCGCCTGACCGTAGGCATTTAGACGGGCTTAAACTTCTGCTCCTGCACCGGAGATGCCGATGGCAGAGACCGACGAAAGACTGAGCAAGGCGCAAGAGCTGGCCAACTCGGCGGAGGGTTTCATGTCGGACGCCGAGTTCCGCAGTGACCACGAGATGCGGATCCAGCGCTACCTGCAGTCCATGGCCCACAGCATGCTGGCGGTCTACCTGCAGAACCAGGTGATCCTGGAGAAACTGGGCGCGGAGGAATAGGCGTTCAACGGACCGTCCGGATACCCGCCCCCACGCCGCGCATGAGGGATACGAACTCGGGGCAGGTGACCGCTGCCGCCTCGGCGGTGTCCACCGTGGTGGGTTCGTCCGCCGTCAGGCCGGCCACCGCCAGGGCCATCACCACCCGATGGTCCGCGTGTCCGTGTACCTCGGCGCCGTGCAGGCGGCTCTCGTGCAGTATCAGGCCGTCCGGCAGCTCCTCTACCTCGGCGCCCATCCGGTTCAATTCACGGGCCATCACGTCAATGCGGTCGGTCTCCTTCTGCCGGGCCTGCGGCACATTGAGAAGGCGCGTTGTGCCCGTCGCGCAGGCGCCGGCCACGGCCATGATCGGCAGAGCGTCCGGTGTGGCGTTCAGGTCGAAGTCGCCCCCCTTCAGGCGCTCGGGGCCCCGGATTGTCACGCCGTCGGCGTCGTGGGACACCGTGCAGCCCATCTGCGCCAGCATGCCCACCACCGCCTTGTCGCCCTGGCAGTCCTCCATGTCCAGCCCTTCCAGGCGCAGGCGCGATCCCGTGACGGCGGCCGCCGTCAGGAAGAACGAAGCGGTCGAGAAGTCGCCCGGTATCCTGCGGGAGAAGGCGGGGTAAGCCTGGCCGCCGGGCACATGGAAATGGGAGTAGTCGTCGTCGGCTTCATATTGAACGCCTGCGTGCTCCAGCCACTGCAGCGTCATCGTCACGTAGGGGCGCTCGTTCAGCAGCGGGACGTTGATCTCGGTGTCACCGGAGGCGAGGGGGCAGCCGAGCAGCAGGCTGGAGAGGTACTGGCTGGTGGGGCACTCGATGGTGACGCTGCCACCGCGGAGCGGGCCGCCCACCACCAGCGGCGCGCAGTCGTTGTCCTTCTTTGACCACGCCCGGCCGCCCAGCGCGCGCAGGGCCTCCATCAGGGCGCCCGCGCTGCGCGCCTGTATCTGCTCGTCCCCGGTGAACTCGGTCTCGCCGTCCGCCAGGGCGGCCACGCTCATGGCCAGGTACAGCGTTGTGCCCGAATTGCGGACGTCAACGACGCCCGCGGCCGGGCGCGGCTCCCCGGCGGTCCCTTCCACCTCCCACACCGTCTCCCCCTGCTGCAGCACCCGGCCTCCCAGGGTCTCGCAGGCCTTCACGCAACTCCGCGTGTCGCTGGAGTCCAGGGGATTCAGCAGGCGCGAGGTGCCCGAGGCGAGGGTGCCGATCAGCAGCGCCCGAATCGTGTGGGACTTGCTGGCGGGCACCACCAGGGCTCCGTCCAGGCGGCTCTTGCGCACGATCAGCTTCATCGGATTCTCCATGGTTATCGGCCGGCGGATAAGGTCCGGTGTGGAGATTATACGCGGAAGAACGGCGGCCGGGCAACCTGCGTCTGGCAAGGTCGCCGGCGGTGTGCCATAATGAAGGGTTTCCCGCCCCTGATTCTTGGAGACACAACGAAGATGAAGACCTACCTGGAATGCCTGCCCTGCCTGGTTCACCAGGCTCTGGACGCCGTGCGCATGGTTACGGATGACGAGGACGTGCAGGCGGAACTGATGCGTCAGGCGCTGTCGGAGTGCGCGGAGTTCGCGTTCGAATATCCGCCGCCCGTGATGGGCGCGCGGATACAGGAGATAGTGCGGGAGGGCACAGGAGCGGACGATCCTTACCGCGCGGCCAAGCAGCGGTCGAACGAGTTCGCGTTGGAACTGCTCCCCGCGCTGGCGGAACGGGTGGAGCGCGCGGACGACCCGTTCGGCGCGGCACTGCGGCTGGCGGCGGTGGCCAACGTGATTGACCTGGGGGCGAAGGCCGGGCACGACACCAGCGAGAAGGCCGTCCGGGCGGAGCTGGGGGCGGCGTTGGACGAGCCGCTTCCGGAGGCCGCCGTCGCCCGGCTGAAGACGGAGTGCGCGGCGGCGGACAGCATACTGTATCTGGCGGACAACGCGGGGGAGATCGTCTTCGATCGGCTGTTCATCGAGCATCTGCCCGCCGGCCGCGTGACCGTGGCCGTTCGTGGCGGCCCGATCCTGAACGATGCCACGGCGGAGGACGCCCGGCAGGCCGGCATCCCGGAGGTCGCCGAGCTGACGGACAACGGGACGCGGATGCCCGGCACGGTGCTGGAGGAGTGCTCGGCGGAGTTCCGACACCTCTTCCGAGAGGCCGACGTGGTGATATCGAAAGGCCAGGGCAACTACGAGACGCTCAGTGAGGTGGAGCGGGACATCTTCTTCCTGCTGCGCGTCAAGTGCCCCGTGCTGGCTCGGGATACCCGCACCGCCGTGGGGAAGCTCGTCCTGCTGCCGCCCGCCCGGTGAGGGGTTCCGTCAATAGATGACGCCCGCCAGCCTGCGGCGGTAGGGCTTGACCAAATCGCTTTGCGGGCCGAGCAGGGCGAAGATGCTGAGCACCGCCTCCCGCGCCGCGCCGTCCCCGTAGTTCTTGTCGAGAGTCAGTGCGGTCAGCAGTTCCTCCAGCGCCCCCTCCCAGCGGCCCTCAGCCGCCATGCAGCAGCCCAGGTTGTAGTGCGCCTCCGGGTCATCGGGCGCTCCCGCCACGCGGCTGCGGCAGGCCTCGAGGCCGCCGTTTTCGCGGCAGGTATTCCGGAAGCCCAATCCCGCCAGCAGGGCGCGGGCCTCGGTGTATTCCGGCGCGTTCTCCTGGACGCGTGCAAGCAGTTCCCTGCCCTCCTCGACCCGATCCTCGCCCAGCATCAGGCGGCCCAGCCGCAGCCGGGCGCCGTTGTGGGCGGGGTTCTCATGGAGAGCCTGCCGGTAGATATGCCCCGCCTTGCGCGTCTTGCCCTTCTCCAGCAGGCGGTCGCCTTCGGCCACCAGTTCGTCCTCGGGGCCGGGGACGACGCCGGACAGGATGCGCTCCACTTCCGTTCTGGGAACGGCGCCGGTGAACTCGCGCACTACCTCGCCCTGATGGAACACCTTGACCGCCGGGATGCCGCGCACACCGTACTGCGCGGCCAGGTCCGGGTTGGCGTCCACGTCCACCTTCGCCAGCAACACGCGGCCCTCATAGCCGCGCACGACCTCCTCCAGCACCGGGCCCAGCGAGCGGCAGGGCGCGCACCACTCGGCCCAGAAGTCCACCATCACCGGCTTTCGCTCCGATTTCTGGATGACCCGCTGCTCGAACCGGTCGGCATCCACGTCGAAGACGGTCCGTTCCTTGCTCACCTCTATCGGCTCCGTCAAAGAGTTCAGGTGTGATAGGCGGCGTTGAAGCGGACGTATTCTTCCGTCAGATCGGAGGAGAGCATCGCCGCCTGGCCGTCTCCGGTGCCCAGATCAACCAGGATGTCCACCCTGGGTTGCGCCATGGGGTCGGAAGCATCCTCGCCCGTCGGAGCGCCGGCTTCAAAGACCTTTACACCGCCGATGGAAACTGTTGTGGTGTCAGGGTTTACGTCGGCCCCGCTGTAGCCCAGCGCGCAGACGATGCGGCCCCAGTTGGGGTCGCCGCCGTGGACCGCACACTTGACCAGTTGCGAGCCGGCGATGGCGCGCGCGGCCCGGCGCGCATCACCGTAGCCCGCCGCGCCCCGGACCTGCACCTGGAACACCCGCGTTACGCCCTCCCCGTCCGCCACGATCCGGCCGGCTAATTCGGACACCACCGCGTAAAGCGCCTGCTCGAATGCCGCTACGGTTTCCGGGTCGCCGTGAACGCGCGCGCCGGAGGCCCCGTTGGCCAGCACCATCAGCGTGTCGTTGGTGCTGGTGTCCCCGTCCACGGTGATGCAGTTCAAGGTGGCGTCCACCACCCGCTGCACCACGTCCTCCAGCACGTCCGACGGCACTTCTGCGTCGGTGGAGACGAAGCAGAGCAGGGTGGCCATGTCCGGGCAGATCATGCCGGCGCCTTTTGCCATGCCGCCCACCACGAAGCGCGTGCCCTCAAGCGTGGAGCGCACGGCGCAGCCTTTGGGTTCGGTATCGGTGGTCATGATGGCGCGTTCGGCGGCGCGGGTCGCGTCCGGCGCGTGGTCCAGCGCGCCCGCCGCGCCGTGGATGCCTGTCTCCACCCTGTCCATGGGCAGCGGGTGGCCGATGATGCCCGTCGAGGCCACCAGCACCTGATCGGGATCGCAGCCGAGGAGACCGCCGGCAAGCTCTGCGGACCGCAGGACATCCTGCTCCCCCCGGCGACCGGTGCAGGCGTTGGCGTTTCCGGCGTTCACCACTATGCCCCGCGCGTCGTCGCGGGGCAGTCGGTGGCGGCACCACCGGACGGGTGCCGCCGCGAAACGGTTGGTCGTGAACGCCCCCGCGGCGGCCGCCGGCCCGTCGCTAACCAGCAGGGCTACGTCGGGGTCGTCGGTCGCCTTTTTCAGGCCGCACCGGGCGGCCCCTACGCGGAAGCCCACGGCGGACGTAAAGCCGCCGTTGTCAATCCACTCCATCGTCTGTCTGCTCCTGGGAAAGGATATTCTGCACGAGCGCCCGCGCCTGTTTCTGCGTGCGTTCGATCTGTCTGTGGCGCCCGTAGTGTTCCCGCGCGGCTTCGCGGTCGTTCAGGTGGGCCACGAGCAGCCGCGCCAGGCTGAGGTGAAGGGCGGAATGCCACCGGTCAAGCTCCAGCGCCCGTTGCCAGGCGGCGGCGGCCCGGTCGTATTGGCGCAGTTGCCTGTGGGCTTCGCCCTGGAGTTCCAGGGCTTCCACGGAGAACGGCGCCCGGTCCAGGGCCGAGCCGGCCTCCCGCAGCGTGTCTTCGGGCCGATTCTGGGTCAGGCGGATGCGCGCGAGGGCCAGGTGGGTTTCCGGGGCCTCGGGGTTGGTCTCGGCGGCGCTTCGGGCGGCGGATTCCGCCTTGTCTACCTCGCCGGCGGCCAGGAAGCAGCGCGCGAGCGCGGCGTAGGTGGCCGTGCGGGCATGGGCGGCCACGGCGATCTGGGCGTTGCGGATGGCCTCCTGCGGGCGCGACCCGTTGCAGAGTACGTCCGAGAGTGCCAGCCGCGCGGCCACCTCGTGCTGCGGGTCCTTCGCGGCGCGGGAGAGAAGGTCGCTCGCCCGGTCCGTCAGTCCCAGCTTGCCGAGGATCGTTCCCTGCGCGATGTACGCGGGCACGTAGGGCGGCTCGCGCCCGGTCAGGGCCCGGAGAATGGCGATGGCTTCCTCGTAATCCTGCCGGGCGGCCAGCGTCTCCGCCAGTTGCATCCGTGCGTGGGGGAAATCCGGTGAGAGCCGGACGGCGTCCCGGAACCGCTCCTCGGCCGTCCGAAGGCGCCACATCTCGCGCGCGGCCTCGCCGTGGGCCACCAGCAGCGGGGGATTGCAGGGATTTGCCTTCACCGCTTCCCGCAGGACGGACGCAGCGTCGCGCAGCTCCCCGTCTCGTCGGAGCCTGCCGGCCAGGCGCCGACCGATGATCGGGCTGTCGGTGTGCCGGCGGAAGCCCTCGCGCAGGGCATCGAGTGCGCCCTCGCGGTCGTTCACGGCGTCCAGCATCATGGCCAGCTCCATCCAGTTCTCCACGGCCGCGTTCGGGCTGCGGGCCGCCCGGTCGGCGTGGGCCACGGCTTCCTCCGTCTCGCCCCGGCTCCACAGCAGGCGCGCGGTGGCGCACTGCACGAACGCCCTGTCGGGCAGGAGCTGCGCGGCCCCGGTCAGCGACTTGCGCGCCTTCTCTGGATCGTCCGCCTCGAGGGCCATCAGCCCGCGTGCGTAGAGATACAGCCCCTCGCGCGGCATGTCCACCAGCCGCGCCTGCTCCAGCAGCATATGGGCGTCATCGGTCTTGTCGTGGCGCTGCATCAGCCAGCCGCCCAGCGCGTAGAGGGGGCCGTTGTCGGGATGGGTGTTCAGGGCTGCCTGCAGCCGGTCCCTGGCTTCCCCGGACAGGCCGGCCAGTTGCAGGCACAGCACCGCCCGGCCATAGGCGCGGCCGGGGCCGGGCTCGGCGCCTTCCAGGTACCGGGCGGCGGCCTGCTGCCAGCAGCCGGTCTGGAAGAAGTAATCCGCCTCCGCGCCCCGCAGGGACGCCTCCTGCGTCGCCGCGGCTTCGGCCGGCGGGAAGAGCCGGTCAAACAGGTCCAGCCATTTCCTGTCGCGCGCCGCGGGCGGCTGCGGTTTGCCCTCGGCCAGCACCGAGATATCCTGGGGAAGGCGGAATTCCATGCGCTCAAAAAGGGTGCGTTCGCCTTCCCGCGGCCCGTAGGCGGCCACCTGCAGGAGGCGCTTCCCCTGCTCCTCCACCGCGCCGCATTTGACGAACAGGGCCGCCCGCCCGTGCTGCAGAATGCAGAGCGACCGCGGCAGAAGCGCCTCCGGAAAACCCGCCGGGCCGTGGGTGGCCTCCCGGGCCTGCGCTCCCAGGTTCTCCAGGTGGGCGCGCAGCATGTGGCCGGCATACCCGTCGAGCAGCGAATCGGAAGGCGATGGGGCCACGAGCACCGAGGAGCGGCCTGCGACCTGCTGCGCCAGCGAGGCGGCGGTCTGCGCGAGCGCTTCGGGGAGGGCCGGCGGCGCATCCTGGGCGGCAGCCGAGACGCACGCCAGACACACCACAACCGCCGTGAGCCAGGCGACGGATTTCGCTTGGAGCCGGGATTGCATACCAGCCTTTGGCGATGAGGGGAGCGGTTGTCCAGACCGGGAAGTGGAAAGCGATCGGCACGTTGCGGCGTTGACAGCGCTGACGCAGGACACCTATAATTCTTACCGATTCCCCTCCCTTTGTGCAAAGGTGCAGTGCGTGTCCGAGGACGACCAGAGTTTCGAGATAGTGCTGGCGCGGACCGCCGGTTTCTGCATGGGAGTGCAGCGGGCGGTGCGGCTGGTGCTGGAGGCCGCGGAGGACCCCCGCACGTCTCTGCCCATCCGGACGCCCGGCCCGCTGATCCACAACCGGCAGGTGCTGGAACTGCTGGAGAGACGGGGCGTGCTGCTGATGGGCGAGAACGGCAAGGGCGGAAAGGGCACAACGGTCGTGCGCGCCCACGGCCTGTCGCGCGAGCAGCAGGACGAGCTGCGGCAGGGCTGCGCGCGCCTGCTGGACGCCACCTGTCCGCACGTGCGCGGGCTGCAGCGGATCGTGCAGGAGCACGCCGAGAAGGGCTACATGTGCGTCGTCGTGGGCGACCGCGACCACGCCGAGGTCGAAGGGGTCCTGAGCTACGCCGACGGCCGCGGCCACGTGGTGGCCGGCCCCGAGGAGGTGGACGATCTGCCGCCCGCGCAGAAGGTGGCCGTCGTGGCCCAGACCACGCAGAACGAGGAGGTGTTCCGGGCCACGGTGGAGAAAGTGCGGGAGCGCTACGGCGACTGCGAGACGTTCAACACTATCTGCCGTTCGACGGAGCAGCGCCAGGCGGAGGTCAGACGCCTGGCCGCCGAGGTGGACGCCATGGTCGTCGTGGGCGGGCACAACAGCGCTAACACGCGCCGTCTGGCAGAGATAAGCGCCCAGACTGGCACGCCCACCTGCTACGTGGAGACGGAAGAGGAACTGGACGTGGACGAGCTGCTCGCGCACCGGCGCGTGGGGGTCACGGCGGGCGCCTCTACGCCCAACTGGATGATCCGGCGGGTGGTCCTGTGTCTCAGGGACGAGCACCGCCGCCGGGCGCACCCGCTGCGGGCCTATGCGCGCAGGGCCGTCCGGGCCATGGCCTACACCAACCTGTTCGCCGCCGGGGCCGTGGCGGCGTTGACGTACGCGGCCACGCGGCTGTTTGCCCGTCCCATCCCCGACTGGCCGTCGTGCATGGCCGTGAGCTTCCTCTTCGTGCTGGCCCAGCAGTTGCTGAACCAATATGTGCGGCGGGAATCGCTCTACCTGAGCGAGCCGGCCCGGTCGGACTTCTTCATGGCGCACGAGAGAGTTCTGTTCTGGATCGGAGTGTCGTCCGCCGTGGGCTGCCTGGCGTTCGCCCTGTGGCTGCCGGCGTGGGCGTTCGGCGTGGTTGCACTGGGGCTGGTGGTGGGACTGCTGTATCAGATGAGGTGGCCGGGCCGGCTGGCGTCCAGGCTGAGGCTGCGCAGTCTGCAGCAGATGCCGGCATCGAAGGAGATCTTCGTGGGGCTGGCCTGGGCCACGCTGGCCGTGGTGGTCCCCGCTCTGGCCGGCGGAGGTCCGGCCGGGGTGTGGCGGTGCGCGGCGGCGGCGTTCGCCGTCTGCTTTCTGATGGCCTTTCAGCGCGCGCTGATGCTGGACATGCGGGACGTGGCGGCCGACCAGCTTGTGGGGCGGGAGACGCTGGCCGGCCTGCTGGGGACCCGGGCCACCACCTGGCTTATCCTGGCCCTGGTGGCGCTGGAGGGCGTTATCCTGACGGCCGCTACACTGGGCGGCTGGATGGCGACGCCGGGTTTTCTGCTGCTGGCCGGAATTCCCTACACCGTGCTGTGCTTCACCCTTCTGCGTCGGCAGGCGGGCATGGAGGAGGACCTGGCCGAGATGCTGGTGACGGGGAAGTTCTATCTGGCGGGCCTGCTGGCCTTGTCGTGGCATCTTGCGGCCGCCTGACGCGGCGGGCGCGCCGGGTTGGCGAAACGGTCCCGCATAATGCTATTATGTGACGTACCAGATCAGTGGCAATTCAGGTAGAAGACGCGGGTTACTCGGAACACTGGGTGGGATGGGCAGCTATGAGCGGGTTCCTGGACTTTATACTCTTCCGAAAAAAGGACCGCTACGGCGGGTATGAGCTGATCGAAGAGATTGCCCGCGGCGGGATGAGCCGGATATGGAAGGCGCGGCACCCGGAGACGGGCGAGATATGCGCGCTCAAGGTTTTGACCTCCGAGTCCGTCGAAACGCAGGAACGGTTTCGCAGTCAGTTCGAGACCGGCGAGGGCGAGATAGCGCTGCGGCTGAACCACCCGAACGTGATCCGCACCTTCGATTACGGCCGGGAGCGCAAGGGGGAGTACTACATCTGCATGGAGTTCGTGGACGGCCCCAACCTGGGCACCCTCACTGCGACGGGCTCCGACAGAGTGAGCCAGAACCGGTTCCGGCTGATAATGCAGTTGGGAGCCGGGCTACGCTACATCCACGGGATGGGGCTGATCCACCGGGATTTCTGCCCCAAGAACGTGCTGCTGACCGAGGATGGTGTTCCCAAGATCATAGATTTCGGCCTGACCATCCCCGCCCAGTTGAAGCACCGGGCAACGGTCACCCGGGCGGGCACGGCCAGCTACATGGCCCCCGAGCAGGTGAGAAACCTGAACGTGGACGAACGGACCGACATATACGCCTACGGCGTCTCGATCTTCGAGATCATCACATTCCGCCATCCTTTCCCCACGGCCAGCACGCGCAGGAGGCGCATGGAGCACCACCTGAACGCGAGGCCCCTGCACCTGAGCAGATTCGACGCCGATCTGCCGCAAGAGCTGGACGATGTGATTCAGAAGTGCATTGCAAAAGATCGAGACATGCGCTATAAGTCTATGGACGAGGTCATGAAGGACCTGCACGCCGCCGTGCAGATCGCGGTGTCAGGCAGCCGGGAGTAATTGTCCCGCGCCGGGCGCGCGGAGTCCCAACAAGCTGCTCGAGGAGGGACGGCAGATGAACCCCCGCCTCCGCGTAGAAGTTGGCAGGCAGGTGGACTTCGAGTACGAAATCCCCCCCGTTGAGGAGGAAGAAGCCGTCTGGATCGGGCGTGGCGGCTTCTGCCAGGTACGCCTGGCGGACCACCAGCTTTCCCGCAGGCATTGCGAACTTACCTACGAAGACGGCCACCTGAATATCCGGGACCTGGGCAGCCACAACGGGACCCGCGTCAACGACAAGCTGATAGATGAGCAGGTCGAACTCGATGACGGTGATACCATCACGCTGGGGCAGCACGTGCTGCGGGTGATCCACCCCGCGCAGAAGGAGGCCCGCGAAGGGGGGCCGCCCAAAGGAGGGCTCCAGGAAGAGGAACTCGAGATACAGGAGCAGCTTCAGGAACTGATCGGCACGGAATTCGGCGGCTTCGAGATAGAGAAGATGATTTTCGACGGCGAATGGTCCGCCATCTTTCGGGCCAGGGACCCCGAGAAGGACATACCGGTGGCCGTCAAGGTGATGAAGCCGCTGCCGGAGGTCCGCGTGGAGGACCGGAACCGTTTCATCCGCGGGGCCAAACACAGCGCCACGCTGCGCCATCCCAATTTCGTGCGCGTCTTCAAGGGCGGTCGCCAGGGGGAATGGTACTACATCGCCATGGAGTACGTGCCCGGCAAGAACCTGCAGCAGTTCGTCGAGCACAGGGGTGGGCCTCTGGAACTGCAGGATGCCGTGAAGATCATCGGGCAGGTGCTGGACGCGCTGCAGTACGCCTACGAGCAGGACCTGGTTTTCCGCGCGACCCGGCCGGACAACATCCTCGTCCTGAAGGACCTGCGCATCAAACTCACCGATTTCGACCTGGTCAAGCCGCTTACCGGCCGCCAGGACGCTCAGGTTACGCGGGTGATGGACGGCAGCGTGCGGGTGTCGCCGGAGTTTGCCGCGCCCGAGCTGATAGCCTATCCGGTTGTTGCCGATCAGAAGGCGGACGTGTTCGGCGCGGGAGCCGTCCTTTACTTTATGCTCTCGGCGAACGCACCTTTCTCCACAAAACTGCCGAAAACCAGTGTCTCCAGCGCCTTTGATCGGAAGGCACGGGACCTGAAGCGGCTCAATCCTTCGGTGCCCGACGGCGTCCTCGAGGTGATAGGCCGGGCCATGTCGGATTACGAACGCTACAACTCGCCGGGAGAAATGAAGCAGGGGCTGCAGAGGGCCGTGTCCGGCGCCGGAGACTGATTCTTGCCTTCCACTGCATGAGAAGCCAGCCATGAAAGCCAAAATCGAAGTAACCGACGGGCCGGCCGCCGGCGAGGTGCGAGAGATCACCGACCAGGACTCGTTTTCCATAGGTCGGCGCGCCAGCAACGAGATGAAGATCCTGGACAAGGGCATTTCCCGCACCCACTGCCGCATTGATTACGACGGAGATTTCTTCTGGCTGGTGGACTGCAACAGCCGCAACGGCACGTTTCTGAACGGTGAGCGCGTCACGAACTCCATGCTCTACGACGGTGACGTAGTGACCATCGGCCACACCCAGTTCGTCTTCCGCCGGCCCCAAGAAGAGGACGAAGACACCTTCTGACCGGTCCTCTGCTTTCCCCCTCTGCCGCCCACCGGTATAATCAAAGTCGGGGTCTACCCGTCACATCTGCGCACATCGTCACGGAGGAAGCTGAAATGTCGGTTCGCACCAGGGCGCTCAGGATTTACGGCCGGCGGAACCTGCGGCTGGAGAACTTCGATCTGCCGGACCCGGCCGAGGACGAGATTCTGGCCGAGGTCGTCACCAACAGCATCTGCATGTCGTCCCACAAGGCGGCCGAGCAGGGGGGGGACCATAAACGCGTGCCGGATGACGTGGCGCAGAATCCCACGCTTCTGGGGCACGAGTTCGCCGGTCGGCTGCTGAAGGTCGGCAGCAAGTGGGCGGGCCGCTATGAAAAAGGCGAGATGTATGCCATCCAGCCCGCCGTGATGTATGAGGGCTCCACGGATGCGCCCGGTTACTCCTACCCGTACATCGGCGGCAATGCCGTGCGCGTGGTCATCCCCAAAGAGGTGATGATCATGGACTGCCTGCTGCCCTACACCGGGGATGCGTTCTTCAAGGCGTCCCTGGCCGAGCCCATGTCCTGCATCGTAGGGGCGTTCCGGGCGCAGTATCACTACCAGCCCGGCAGCTATGACTACGAAATGGGCATCCGCGAGGGCGGTAACTGCACGTTGCTGGCGGCCGCCGGGCCTATGGGGATGGGTGCGATAGACTTTGCCATACACGGGCCCAGGAAGCCGGGCAGGCTGCTGGTCACGGACATAGACCCGCAGCGGCTCGCGCGCGCCGAAAGCGTCTTCCCGCCCGAAGCAGCGGCCGAGGAGGGCGTCGAGCTGGCTTACGTCAACCCGATGGAGCTGGAGGGCGGCAACGAGGCGCTGCAGGAGTTCGTCCGGCGCTTCACCGAGGGGCAGATGATGGACGACGTGTTCGTCTTCTACCCCGGCGAGGGGCTGGTGGAGCAGGCGGACCGGATGCTGGGCCGGAACGGGTGCCTGAACTTCTTCGCCGGGCCGCCCGACAAGGAATTCTCGGCCAGCATCAATTTCTATAACGTCCACTACGAGGAGCACCACCTGGTGGGCACCAGCGGCGGCAACACCGAGGACATGCGCATCTCGCTGGACCTCATGAGCGAGGGGCGCCTCAACCCCGCCGCACTGGTCACCCACGTGGGCGGGCTGAACGCTGCCGCCAAGACCATCCTGGACCTGCCCGACATCCCCGGCGGCAAGAAGCTGATCTACACCCAGATTGACATGCCGCTGACGCCGATTGACGAATTCGGCGAGCGCGCCGAGACGGCGGAGCCTCCATTGAAGGACATCTTCAAGGAGTTGGATCGCCTGGTCAAGGCGGCCGGCGGCCTCTGGAACACCGAGGCGGAGCAGTTCCTGCTGGGCCGCGAGGATCTGAAGGTCCCGGTGGACTGATGGCCGACGCGGATACCATCGCGGCCGTTTCCACGCCACGCGGCTACTCCCCGCGGGCCGTCGTGCGCCTCAGCGGGCCGGCGGCTATGCCCTGCGTTCAGGGGCGCTTCCGGCCGGGTGATGGGAGCGAAGGATGGCTGAATACCTTCCGCGCCACGTGGGGAGAGTTCGCGCTGCTCGGGCCCGGCGTCAGCGCGGACGCCGTCCTCTACGTCATGCGCGCGCCGCGTTCCTACACCCGCGAGGACGTGGCGGAGGTCCACGTGGCCGGTTCCCCCTGCCTGCTCGATCTGCTGCTGGAC
>CAYVBE010000076.1:0-16712 GCA_964448935.1 uncultured candidatus Brocadiaceae bacterium | reverse complement strand
TCGCAACACTTGCGGACCTTCATGCACCGGAAACGACTTTCTAAAGACCACTTAGTGGTCTTCAACGCCATCTTCGCCGTGCAGACGGTGATGGACATCCGCTACCTGTGGGCCGGGGCGGACCTGCCGGACGGTATGACCTACGCCGAATACGCGCACCGCGGGGCCTATCCGCTGGTCGCGGCCGCGCTGCTGGCGGCGGTGTTCGTACTGGTGGCCTTCAGGCGGCACATCCGAGGCCGGGCGATGCGCTGGGCGCGGGGGCTGGTGTACCTGTGGCTGGCGCAGAACGTGTTGCTCGTCTTCTCCGCAGCATGGCGGCTGAGACTCTACGTGGGAACCTACAGCCTGACGCGGCTGCGCACGGCCGCCGCGATCTGGATGCTTCTGGTGGCCTGCGGCCTGGTCTGGATACTGGCGCGCATTGTCTTGCGCCGCAGCGGCGCCTGGCTGATCAACGTCAACCTGATCACCGCGCTCGCGGTCCTCTACGTCTGCTGTTTCGTCAACTTCGACGGCGCGATCGCGCAGTTCAACGTGCGGCACAGCGCCGAACTGGCCGGCGGTGGTCCGTCGCTGGACATTAGCTACCTGGAGCACCTGGGGCCGGAGGCCCTGCCGGCCCTCCTGCACTTCCGGGATAACGTGGAGCCCGGGCGGCCCCGAGAGAACGCTGTCAAAACAATCGTTGACCTGCGAATGGAGTTGCACCGTAAAGTTGAAGACCCCATGGGATGGACGTGGCGCCGGCATCGGATCGCCCGTGCCGTTCTCAGCGCAGCGCGTTGAGCAGCAGTCGGTCGGCGACGGGGTCGTACGCCTCACCCCCGGGATCGAGCCGGTCCAGCAGCTTCAGGGTCAAGATGATGACTCGGCCCTTCCCCGCTCCCACGGACACGGCCACCGGTTTCTCAGGATCATCCACCCACAATAGCTTTTGTCCGGCTGTGACCGCCGGGCCGGTCAGGAAACGGTCCGCGATCACTCCGGGCAGCGAATCCCCGTCGCTGCCGTTCCAGCACATCATGAACTGCTCGGGCATGCCTCGAAGAAGCGGCTCCGCCCCTTCTTCATACGCGAAGACGCGCGAACTCGGCGTGGTCTCCTCCACCCCGAATTCCGGCAGGCAGGTGCCCTCCAATCCCTCCGTGGCCACCACAACCGCCCGCCCACCGCGCTCAATGACGGCGTCCAGGTCGGCCCGGTCCCCGGTCACTACCAGCGCGGCGTCGGCCTGCTTCGGCGCATCCCGCAGGTCTACACATTCCAGGTCGTGCGCCTCCAGCCATTTCCTCAGCCGGTCGTCGCGCCCGGCGATTGCCACCGAGCAAGGTGTGACGTCCCCCGGCGCCGCGACCGCGTGGACCTCCCGCTGGCTGACAACGGGCCGGTCCCCCGGACGGCGGCAGACGAGCGCCAGGTAGTACGTGCCTTGGACATCCGGGACGTCCCAGGCAAGCTCGTCAACACGCACGCTGTCCGCATCGAGCACAACGTCGCGTTCCTCATGCCAGAGGGCTTTCTCCAGGGCAGTGGTATCGGGCACGAAGAGCGGATCATCCGGCGTCAGGTACGCGTCCAGGTGCAGCTCGACCTTTTCGTGCAATTCGTTGATAAGGTGTAGCGGGGTCCAAACTTCCGTGCCGGCCGCGTAATTCCGGTCATAGAGGTCCGGGCTCGCCAGCACGGGCGCCATCGCGCCGTGAAGGGCCGCCGCAACGGGGGTCGCGTATTCGGGCCGCCAGTCGTTGCCGCGAAAGCGCGCCCACCGGGCGTACATGTAGGGCAGGATCATGTCCAACCGCAGCCGTCTCATCCGTTCCGTGTCTTCCGCCGCACACGCGGCACGATCGAGGTCCCGCAACGGATGGTCGGGCCGGCCCAGCCGGCGCCGTGTGATCTCCTCACGCGTGCCGAAAAGGTTCATATACTCGCTGCAGCACAGCGTCCTGTCCGGGTCCTTCTGCGCGGCCGCGCGCCCGGACTCAACCATCAGACGGCTGTTCGGCCCGTAGGAATAATTGTCGCACAGGTGCAGGTCTACGGCGCTGTCCGTGCCGAAGTCCGTCTCCCCCGTTCGCAGGCACGGGCGCGTGGGGTCCAGGGCGAGAACCCGCTGCAGGTAGGGCCCGGCCTCCCACTCGTGATCTTCCGTCGGTTCATTGGTCAGAACCCACATCACGATGGCGGGATGGTTCCCCAGTTTGGCGATGTACGCCTCCGCGTCGGCCAGCACGTTTGCGTGCCAGCGCGCCCATTCCTCTTCAGTGAAGCCGAAATCACGGTAATTGAACGTCGTCGAGAACTCGGCAAGGATCATGGTCCCGTGCTCGTCGCACACGTCCAGCCAGCTCGTCACGGGGGGCAGCGTGTGTGTGCGGAAGCAGTTCAGGTTCATGTTCCGGGCCTCGTCCACCACGTATCGCTTGATCTCCCGGTTGAACGTATCGCCCCAGGTCCACTCATGCACCAGATTGGAGCCCCTGAACCAGAGCGGCCTGTCGTTCAACCGGTAATGCCCGTCCTCGACGGAAATCTCGCGCATGCCGAAACGGAATCCAACCCGGTCGCACAACTCCCCGGCCGCCTCAACCCGCAACTCGGCCCGGTGCAGCTCAGGCCGGGTCGGCGTCCACTCTCGGACTTCGGAAAGCGGAACTTCCAGGAGGAAAAACTCGCCGACCGGAGCCTGCACCTGCGCCGTGCCGACCACCTCGCCGGTCGCCGCAATACGCACCTCGGCGTGAACGTCGGCCGCGTCCAGCCCGTCCGCCTCCGGTCCGAGGTTGATCCGGAAAACCACCTTCCGCCCCGGCAGGTCGGGGACGGCCAGTATCCTGTCTGCACACACTCTCTGATAGAATTCCAGCCAGATGTCATCCCACAGCGCGGGCATGCGGCCGCCCCAGAACAGATCGGCGCCGACGGGGATCACGGGCACACCGTTTTTCGACTTGTGCAGGGAGGCCCAGCCGTTGACTTTGAGCAGGAGCTCGTTCGCTCCCTTCCGCAGCAGACCGGCCGGGAGGTGGATCGTGTGGGGGCCGATCGGCGCGTGTGAACCGACCCGTCGGCCGTTGACGTAGGCGGTCGCGCCGAAGCGGATGCCGCCCCATTTGAGGGCCGCGCTGCCGGCGGCCCGGTCCCCCGACAGGTCGAAACGCCGGCGCACCCACACGCACTCCACTTTCTCGTTCTGCGCCCGCTCTCTGCCGCGCCGGAAAAGCGGCCCGGGCACCTCCACCGGCCGCCATTCCACCTCGGCAGGCCCACAGCCGGAGCGCCAGATTTCGGCGTCCGCGTGCCCGGGAAGGCATTCCCACTCGCCACTCAGAATCAGGCGGTCCCGCTGGAAATCCATCTTCGTCCTCCGGTCGGAAAACAGACGTTTCAGTTTGCCGATCGCCGGCTTCTGCCACGGTCGGGCCTGCCACGGGCACAGGGTGGGCGCCGTCGGGCGTTTACCACCGGAAGAAGCGGTAGGGGTCGTCCCATTCCTCGGGGACGTCCAGGTAGAAGCCCTCCTGCCAGCGGCCCTCGGTGGGGTCGGTGATGGGGACCATCTGCACGTCGGCCAGCCAGAGCTTGCCGCCGCCTTGACCGTACCATACCTGGAACCGTGTCCCCTCTTCTACCGTTTCCCTGGGACGCACGTCGAAGGAGAACTGATCCCACTCCGCGGCGGGCTGGAAGTACTGGTACTCGATCAGCGTGCGCCATTCCCCCGTGTTGACGACGGAGAGGGCGACGCGCTCCCCGCCCATGTCCTCCGCGCGCGCCTTGAACGAGATGCGGTACCACTGGCCCTTCCGGACCGGCACGTCGGCCTGACTGAGCATGACGCTGGTCCGCTCGTCGCCATCGGCAGGCGGGCAGATCAGGCGCTGAGACCATCCACCATCGGTTCGCTCGCGCGTGCATTCGTCCTTCTGGGATGCAGGCGAGATGGACCATTCGTCGGGGATGCCGTTTTCGTCCACGTCGGCGCTGAAATCGCCGTTCCTGACGACCGGGTCCCCGGCGTCTCCGCCGATAGGGGTGGAGAAACGCTGCAACAGGGGCGGCGTGCCGGCGACGCCCATGTTGGCCAGCAGGCGGCTGAGCAGGAAGCTGGTGCGCCGGTAGGCACGTTTCAGGTTGTGCTGCTTGACGGGGCAGTACAGGCTCCACGAGTCGTCATCGCTCTCGAAACTCGGGTTCGGGACCAGGTTTCGGGCCGATGCCCTCGGGGAAGCACCCGGCACGTATTCACCTTCGTAGAGCCGGTACATGTCCACCATGTAACGCGCGCCCGGCCGGGCACAGCGCAGGTAGGCCGACCAGCCCCGGGGATAGGGCTTGTCCACGGTGAAGGTGGTGTGGATCTCCCTCCAGTCACCCGGGGGAATCGTGACCATCTCGGTCCGGCCGGCCCTGTCCCAGGGGCTGCCGGCTCGTTCCACCTCCAGTTGGGCGTCCACCGGGGCGCCGATGGCTTTGACGAAGACCGCAAAGGTGTAGGTCTTGCCCGGTTCCCCGCCCTCTACCCTCTGCCCCAGCGTGGCGCCGCGTTCGGTCACCGGGCCGAGGGTGACCAGCGCGCACCGCTCCCCGTCCACCGCGTCCGCATCCGTGATCTCGAAGGAGGTCACCGCGCCCATCGCCGGGTTGACGACGTAGGGTTCGAGCTGGCAGAAGACCACGTCCATGTCCTCCGCCACGCCCAGCACGCCGTTGCCGACGGCGGTTGCGCCCCCGCTGACGAGGGGCAGCTCGCGCGGGGCGGGATTGTGGACCTCGGCCGGCCCTATTCCGGACAGCGGGGAATTCCCGCCGCGGGCCTTGAAGTGGCCCGCGATGTATTCCGCCTTCTTCGTGCGCAGTTCGATCGGCAGAAACGCGGCCGCCTCCTGCGCGTCCAGGCCCAGGGCCAACAGTTTGCCGCCGCCCTTCAGCCACCGGGCGATGGCCGACGCATCCCCGGCCAGCCTCTTGCCCGCGCCCCGCCCGACGACCAGCGCGTGATCGCGTGTCAGTTTGTCCGGATCGTAGGGGACCGGTTCCACGCCGGCGGATTCAAGCTGCCTCTGCCCCGCGGGTTCGCCCACGTAGACGGCCTTTCGCCGCGGCCCGGGCTGCCAGTTCGACACGTGGTCGAGCAAGTTCCGGGCGAGCCTGTCGGCGGCGGGATCGGTCTCGGTGCGCCCGGTCACGTCCACCTGGCAGAACAGAAGCATACCGCCGCCCTCGCGATACTCCATCAGGGGGCTGTACTGCAGGCTGTAACCGCCGTCCAGGACGGGCAGGAAATCGCCGCACGGCGGCTTTTCGATCAGCACGGAGGCGACGTTGCCGCGGTTGCCGCAGCGCCACAGGCGCGTCACCAGGATGCCGGCCCACCGGACGGTCGGCGCGCCGTTGAACTCAGAGGCAAGCTCGTAATCCAGCCGCGGCGGCAGGAGGGTCGCCTCCCCGCGCCAGTCGCGCAGGTGCTCGTCGGCCAGTCCGTCCAGCGCCGGATGGTCCGGCACCCTCTTGAACATCCACCGCAGGCCGTACTTCGCCACCCGGAACCCGAACCGCTTCTCCAGCGTCTCGCCCGTCTGCTCGAACACCAGCACCTTCAGGCCGTCCCGCACGCCCGCGATGTCCGGAGCCGGGTCGCGCACCGTCAGGGCCTGCTTGCCCACGATCAGGCAGTCGTAGCCCGACAGGTCCGCGTCCGCCCTGACCGCCCGGTACCTCACGCCCAGCCGGTCGAGCAACTCCCGCGTCTCGCCCACGGGGTCGAACAGGGCCAACCGCGCGCCCGGCCGCGCGCCGTCCGGCTTCGGCAGCACGTGGATGAAAAACGAATCCTTCTGCGTCTCGCCGGTGTCGAAGGTGAACTTCGCCGTCAGCTCATAGGTGCCGGGGGCCAGCCCGCCGGGCAGGTCAAAGCTCAGCGGCACGCGCTTCTGATCGCCCGTCGGCACAGTGACGCGCTCTCTGCCGCTCACCGGCCGGGGCAGCCCCAGCGACCACGTGCAGTCACAGGTCACGGTCTCGCGGGAGTTGTTGATGACCACAAGCTGCTTCTCGGCTGTCTGGCCCGGCAGGAAGTTGTGGTCTTTGCCGGTGAAACGATCGGGCTCGCCCGCTATGTAGGCCAGCAGCGGCAAGTTATTGCGTATCAGGGCCTCGGCGGCCACGGTGGGCACCCAGTCGTCACGGTCGTAGGCCAGGTCCACGCGCTCGTATCGGTCTTCGATGTAGTCCGCGCTGAACCCCGGTCGCTGGAGGTTGGCCCAGTCGGTCTCGAGTTCCTTGCGGACCTCTTCGACGCCGTCGCGCAGCTTCCAGTAGTGCCCGTGGTTCCAGGGGGAGTTGGCCGACATGCCCCAGGTGCGGAAAGCGCGCCAGTTGTCGGTAAAGTATCGGGCGTAGATCGGATAGCGCTCTTCGAAATCCCGGCTGCCCACCGCGTGGGGGTAGTCCCAGCGGTGCCACCGCGCTCCCGAGCGGAACTGTTCGGCTTCCCAGCGGAGGTTCTCCTTTTCTTCCTCGCTTATCCGGTAGGCCGCGTCCCCGTAGAACTGGGCGTTCCACTCGGCGACACAGAACTCCCACGGAACCACGGCGCTGCCGAAATTGCGGCTGCCGCGGTACCAGCCGCGGTACATCGTCCAGTCCCACGGCATGGGGACGCTGTACTCGCAGGTGAACACCGGCTTGACACCCTCGGTGGCCCAGTGCTCGAACCAGTCCGACATCTCCTGGATGGGCGCGAAGTTGGCGTAGAAGTTGGTGGTGTGCATGGCGCCCAGGTTGCCGGACGAGTGGTGATAGAGGATGCGGGTGGGGTCCATCCGCTCCACGATCGCCTGGGCTCGGAGCGCCCTCCTGACGTTGTTCGCGGCCCAAGAGCTGCGCTCGCCGTGGATGCCGTCAATCATCTCCGGATTCATGTCCTCGCTGTAGCCGCAGGCGTTGTGGCTTGTGGGATAGAAAACGACCGAGGGGTGATTCTGCGCGACGCGGACGTAGAACCGTGCGTGCTCCGCGTAGCCGTTGGTCTTCTCGGCGTCGGGATCGCTCCAGTCGTAGTGGCCGAAGTGCGGCTGGGACAGGCCGATCAGCATCCCCACGTCGTCGGCCGCTCTCAGTATCTGCTCGAAGCTCAGGTGGGAGCCAGGCTCGCAGCCGTAGTTGTGCGTGTAGAGGTAGTTGATGCCGAAGCTCTGGAGGCGCTCCATGGTCTCGCGCGCCCCCTGGTAGGTGGCCCACGCGGCGCCCACCTGTGCGTTGTCGAGCGGGACGGACGAGAGGAAGATGCGTTTGCCGTTCAGGATAAAATCGCGCCCGTCAATCCACAGCTCGCGGAATCCGAAGCGGACCGGACGCGCAACGTCCAGCACGTTTCCGTCCGAATCCAGCAGGGAGAGCCGGACTCGATACATGTTCTGGGGAGTGTGAACGTCCCAGAGCTTCTCCGGCTTCCAGCTTTCGGACAGCGTGATACGGCCCTCCTTCAGGTCGCCCTTCGAGAAGGCGTCGCCGGTGAACTCCGCCACCTGCCGCCTATCGTCCGTGATGCGCGCGCGCAGCGAGTAGCGTGCGCCGTCGGCCAGGTCCTCCGGCGTGGTCTCGAAAGAGACGCGCCAGTTCCGCACCGAGGTATCCACCTTGATGCCGGCGATGCGCGGCCCGCGGGGTTCGCCCACCAGATACACGTCGCCGCACAGCCCGCGCCGCGCCACAGAGCCCCTCACCTCACGGGCCGACGCGGTGTCGTTGTAGGACAGCATGACGCCCTTCAGCGGCATGGCGACCACCAGCATGCTGAGCGTGTGTGTGCCGCCCGGCCGGCAGGCGGACGTCAGGTCCACCTCGCCCGCGGGGAAGCGCATTTCTCCCAACTTCTTGCCATCGAGGTACACCTCGGCAAAGGAGTTCAGGTAGTCGGTCCGGAGCACGATCCGCCGTCCCGACCATTCCGCCGGAACCGTGATCTCCCGCTCGTACCAGGCCGACGTGATGCCTCCCATATCCACGTCTTCCCAGGCCGGGTGGCGATGGACGGCCTGGCAGTCCTTCTGCATGTAGTTGGTGATCCCCGGCCAGCTTCCGGGCACCTTGAAATAGCCCCACCCCTCGGTGGGAACCCGATCCCGGCTGTCCCCGGCCGGCTGCCAGCGCCACAGCCCGTTGATACAGACGCGTTCGCGCGTCCCCGTGGACTCGCGATAGGCACTCTCCAGACCCCAGACCGCTCTGACGTCCCTCGGAAGTTTCATCGCTTTACCCTCCTGACCGACCGCCCGTCCCGGCGCGCCGCACGCCAGCACCGCCAACATACACCACGCAGCCACCCATCTCCGGCATCGTGTATCCACCGGCTCTCCCTCCCTCATCGAATCTTCCGGGCAATCAGGCAGGTGCCTCGCGAGCAAGTATAGACCCGGCGAGCGAGCAATACAAGCACCTCATCTTTGACAGCCGAAGCCGGGCCGGTACAATCCCCAATATAGTTGAGCGCCGAAGTTGCCGGAAGGGAGAGCTTTGGACGATATACAGCGGACACACAGAGGGGCGTGGCTGTTGATCGCGCTTGCGGCGGTGTTTGTGCACGCGTTCGCCGACGCGGACGAGCCCGACCTGCCGGATCATGTGAGGGATGTCGTGTTCGCCGTGCGGCCCTTCGCGCCGGACCCGCACTATTACGCCAATTTCGGATACTGGTGTGCCGATCCGGAACGCAAGGTCTATTCCGTCGGCGGCAGATTGTGCCATCTTGACCTGCGGACGGGTGAGGTGACGACGCTGCTGGAGGACCCGCAGGGCGGCGTGCGCGACCCGCAGGTCCACTACGACGGCCGCAGGATACTGTTCTCCTATCGCCCGGGCGGCACGGAGCATTACAATCTCTACGAGATCAACCCCGACGGCAGCGGCCTCCGCCAACTGACCGACGGCCCGTTCGACGACATAGAGCCGACCTACCTGCCCGGCGGCGACATCGTTTTCTGCTCCTCCCGGTGCAACCGCTGGATCGGCTGCTGGTTCGTTTCCTCGGCCATTCTGTACCGCTGCGACCCCGACGGCGGCAACATGCGCGTGCTCAGCAGCAGCCCCTTCACGGAGAACACCCCCGCCGTGCTGCCCGACGGGCGCCTGCTTTACACCCGCTGGGAATACGTTGACCGCAGCCAGCTCTGCTACCACCACCTCTGGACGATGAACCCCGACGGCACGGCGCCGATGACTTTTTTTGGGAACATGCACCCGACCGGCAGGGCGCATTTCATCCAGAAGCGCGGGGAGGGCCGCGTCGTCCACTACAGCAACGTTCCCACCTCCGAGACCCAGGTGATGATTGACGCCCGGCCGATCCCCGGCACGCGGAAGGTGGTAGCCATATTCTCGCCCGGCCACGGCAGGCGGGAGCACGTGGGGCGCGTCACCATCATTGACCCCCGCGCCGGGCCCGACCACCGGCCCTTCGCAAGGCGCATCACCCCGCACCCCGCCTGGCGGGACCCGTATCCCATCTCGGCCGATCGGTTCCTGGTGGCGCGCGACCGCGGGCTCTACCTGATGGACGATAAGGGCGCGAAGCGGCTGCTGCACAGCCTCGCGGATGCTCCCCGGAATATGATGCTGCACGAGCCCGTGCCGGTGCAACCCCGCGAGCGGGAGCCCACCGTTCCCGCACGCAAGGAGATGTCGGAAACCACAGGGCGGCTGATCCTGGCAGACGTGACCCGTGGCCGCAACATGGACGGCGTGAAGCCGGGGGAAATCAAAAAACTGCTGGTGCTGGAGCAGCTTCCGACGCCCTTCCATACCAGCCCCGGCATGGACCGCATCAGCGCGTGGGGCACCTTCACTCTGACCCGCATACTGGGTACGGTGCCGGTGGCGGAGGATGGCTCGGCCTACATGGAGGTGCCGCCGCTGCGGAGCCTGTTCTTCGTGGCGCTCGACGAGGACGAAATGTCGGTGAAGCGCATGCAGAGCTACGTTACCGTTCAACCGGGCGAGGTGACAAGCTGCGTCGGCTGCCACGAGCCGCGCACGGAGTCGCCGACCAACCCCGGCCGTGAAGCGCTGCACGCCCTCTCCCGGCCTCCCGGCAGGATCAAGCCGATCCCCGGCGTGCCGGAGGTGATAGACTTCCGCCGGGACGTGCAGCCGATCCTCGACAAACACTGCGTCCGCTGCCACGGCCCGGAGAAGCGCGGCGGGGGCATCTACCTGGCGGACAGGCCCGGGGCCGCCATGCCTCCGGCCTACTTCAGTCTGACCCGACTCCTGGGCGAGGTATCCGACGGGCGGAACGCCCACGGCAACCGCGCGCCGCGCACCATCGGCAGCTCGGCCAGCCAACTGATGAAGAGGATCAGCGGCGGCCACCACAACGTCCAGGTGACCGCCGAGGAGGCGAAGATGATCCGGCTGTGGATAGACTCCAGCGCCGCCGCCAACGGAACGTATGCCGTGATGAGCGGAGGCCGACCGGACCGGCCCAACCCCAACTACATCCGCGAGATGAAGCGGTACGGCATCCTGTCCCAGGATTTCGACCCGGAGACGGACCCGATCAACTCCTTTGAGACGGACAAGGCATACTGGCGCTCCCTCTGGCACCAACCCGAGACCCGAGAATGACCGACCGATTGAAGCCGGCTATCGAGGGCGGAGAGCCGGTGCGCGGCGACCCCATGCCGCCCCGCGGCCTGATGACCGAGCGCGAGAAGGCCGCCGTTGTGGCGCTCTTCGACGAAGCCATCGCGGCGGGCACCGCCTTTGGCTACAGCGGGCCCCGCGAGCGACAGTATGAAAAGGACTTCGTCGAGTTCATGGGGGGAGGGTTCGCGGACGGCGTCAACTCCGGCACGAACGCCGTTTACTGTGCCCTCGGGGCATTGGAACTGGACCCCTGCTCCGAGGTCATCGTGCCGGCGATCACCGATCCGGGGGGCGTCATGCCGGTGCCGCTGCTGGGCTGCGTGCCGGTGGTGGCCGACACGGACGGGCAGGGCTTCAACACCTCCGCCGAGCAGATAGAGCCCCTCATCACCAGGCGGACCCGCGCCGTCATCGTCGCGCACATCATGGGCGAGCCGGTGGGCATGGACCCCGTGGTGGACCTGGCCCGTGCACACAACCTCTACGTCATCGAGGACTGCGCCCAGTCCCCCGGCGCCCGCTACAAGGGGAGGCCGGTGGGCACGATGGGCGACGTCGCCTGTTTCTCCACCATGTTCAGCAAACACTTCACCACGGGCGGCCAGGGTGGCATTGTGTACACCCGGAACGAAGAGTTACACCTGCGCGGGCGCCGCTTCGCCGACCGCGGCAAGCCGTTCGGCATGGACGCACACGGTAACGTGCGGGCCGGCCTCAACTGCAACCTCACCGAGATCGGCGCGACCATCGGCAGCGTTCAGTTGAAACGGCTCACCGAGATGGTCGCGAGGCGGCGGGCGGTGGGGGAAATCGTGAAGGATGGGCTGCGGGAAGGAGTCGCCGTCACCCTTGGACGGCAGACGCCCGGCAGCGAGTGCTCCTACTGGTACCTGCGCGTGACGGTTGACTTCGCTGCCCTGCGCGTGGACAGGGCGACATTCTGCGAAGCCCTGGCCGCCGAGGGCATCCCCCTGCTGCCCGAATACCCGCGGACCCCCTGCACGTCTCCCTGGTTCGCGGAGAAGGCCGTCTTCGGCGGGAGCGGCTATCCCTGGGAATGCCCGGATTACGCGGGGTCGCGGCAGCCTCAGTGCCGGGTGGAGAACGCCAAAAGGGCTCTGCACGAGAACGTCACCATCTGCATGCACGAAGGTTACGGCCCCGAGGAGGCCGAACAGATCGTGGCCGCCCTCAAGAAACTCGAGGTGGCCTACCTGCGATAGCGGAGACAACATGAAGGTCTACATTCACACGGACCTCGAGGGCGTGACGGGCATTGACGACGAGGCGCAGGTGGACTTTGAGAACTCGGAGGTCTATCGTCAGTCCTGCGAGAAGCTGATGCTGGACGTCAACGCGGCGGTGGCCGGGGCTTTCGAGGGCGGCGCGGACCACGTGACCGTGGTGGACTGTCACGGCGGCCAGGAACGGCAGAACTTTATCCTCGATATGCTGGACGAACGGGCCGAGCACGACGTCAGGCCCGCCGGCAACTGGTGGGGCATCCTCGATGGCAGTTACGATGCGACCTACTTCCTCGGCGCCCACGCCATGGCCGGCACCATCAACGGATTCCTGGACCACACGCAGAGCTTCTACGTGTTCAACTACACCGTCAACGGGCGCAGGATGGGCGAGGTCGAGCAGTGGGCCATCGTGGCCGGCGGATTCGGCGTGCCGCTGCTGATGGTCTCCGGGGACGAAGCCGGGTGCGCGGAGGCGCGGGCCTTCCTGAGCCCGATTGAGACGGCCGCCGTGAAGCAGGGCCTCGGCCGCAACCGTGCCGCTGCGTATCCGGCGGACGAGGCCCGCGAACGCATCCGGCAAAGCGCCCGGCGGGCCGTGGACCTGGTGGGAGAGGCGCGGCCCTTCAAACCGCTTCTGCCCATGGAGATAAGGGTCGAATACACGCGCACCGACCGCTGCGATCGTGATGCCCGCCGGGAAGGCGTGGAACGCCTGGATGCGCGTACGGTCCGGATGGTCACCTCCGACCCGCTCGACATACTGCCATGGCGGCGGCCCTTCCGGGAAGCGTAGGTGGGCCGGCTCAGTCTCCGTATGGGAAGCTCAAGGCGATGTTCGCAAGCATGAGTATGCCGGGCTCGAGCCCCGCCGATCCGAAGTCGAAGTGCGGGCTGTGCCCGTTGGCGTCCGTCTCGATGCCCAGGCCGAAGATGACCCCGGGCACGCCGCCCTGGTCCTCCAGATAGAAAGCGAAGTCCTCTGCCCCCATCCGCTGCTCGGTGTCCCACACCACGTTCGCCTCGCCCAGCAACTCACTCCCCACGCGCTCCACGTGCCGGAGCAGGTCGGCGTCGTTATGGACGGGAGGATACAACTCGGCATCCTCTATCTCCGCATGCCCGCGCAGGTTGGACGCGACGCCCGTTGCGATCTCTTCCAGACGCTCTCGCACCTGGCGAAGGACCGACATCTCCGTCGCGCGGATGGTGCCCAGCACCTCCGCGGACTCGGGGATGATGTTGCTCTTCGAACCGGCCCGGAAGCAGCAGAAACTCAGCACCGCCGGCATGTCGGGACGCACCTCCCGGCTCACGATGAGCTGAGACTGGTTGATGATCTGCGCGCCGATGGCGATGGGGTCCACGCAGTCGTGCGGGCGCGCGCCGTGGCCGCCCCGTCCCCGGATGCTCATGCTGAACCCGTTGACCGCCGCGTTGGGAGTGGCCGACAGCCCGATCCGGCCGGGACAGAGGCCGTTTCGCCCGTGCAGCGCGAAGATGGTGTCCACCTCCGGCGCCTTCAGAACCCCGGCCTCCACCATGTGCAGGCCGCCCGACAGACCTTCCTCCGCCGGCTGGAAGATGAACTTCACGCTGCCCGGCAGCTCGTCCCGGTGCTCCATCAGCACCTCCGCCACGGCCACCAGGATGGCGGTGTGGCCGTCGTGCCCACAGGCGTGCATGACGCCGGGGATTTCCGAGGCATACGGCAGCCCCGTCTCCTCCCGGATCGGAAGCGCGTCCATGTCCGCCCGTAGCGCGATGGTCGGTCCGTCCTCGGGGCCTTTCAGAAGCCCCACCACACCGGTGCCGGCCACACCGACCTCGACGCTGTCCAGGCCGATCTCCCGCAGCGCATCCGCCACGCGCGAGGCCGTCCGGGTCTCCTGCTCGGAGAGCTCCGGATGCCGGTGCAGGTCCTCACGGAAAAGCCGCGTCTTCTCCAGCAGGTCGCTATCTATCTCGGTGAGCATCCGGCTCATCGTGTCTTCTCCACGGTTCTAAGGGGATTCGGCCGCCTCGGCCATGTTTTCCAGGAGGCCGGCCGCGATGTTGCGTTTCTTGACCTCGTTCTCCGCCGGCGGCTCCTCCTCCAGGACGCTCATCTGGTTCAGGATGATGCCGCCCTCACCCATGGGGTATTTGACCAGGACGCCGATGTTGACCAGCGGGTGGACCTTCTCGTAGAACTCTTCTGAGCGCTTGACCTTTATCCAGAAGTTCACGATGCCCAGCGTCGCCTGGGAGTCCTCCTTCTCCCGGTAGTCGGTAATGGAGATGGTGATCTTCTCGGTCTTGCGCTTCTCGATCTTAAAATCCTGCCGCTCCCGGAGGTGCTCCAGCTCCAGCTCGACGGGCGGCTTCTCGTCGTGGAAATCCAGCCGCAGCTTATTGATCCGGTAGAAGAGCACCGAAGGCATAATGGAGAACTGGACGACTTCTTCCTTCCGGGGCAGCTCGACGGTCCATTCGCTGGGCTCGTCGCGGTCGAGCCGGATGAGGAAGGCGAAGCGCCAGTGGTATGTGAGCCCGTTGACCATGCTGCGGGGGCAGTGTGGCTGGCCCGGCACGGCCTCCCCGTCCCCGACGCCCCAGTATTCGTGGCCGGGCAGCGTGCAGAACGGCGCGACGTCATCGTAGTCCACCACGTAGGTCCACGCGTCGTCCACGCGCATCCTGACAGGCACGACGCCTCCGGAGGACTTGCCGGTCAGCATGAAGAAACCGCTGCGGCGCACGCCCTTCAGCAGCGGGTCGGCCCGCAGCGGCATCTCCACCTCCTCCATCTCGAACGGGCGGATCATGTGCCGGACCCCGATTACCTCGTTGAAGGACTCCAGCCCCTTCGGGGTGAGGCCCCAGAGCATCAGCCAGCCGCCGGTTTCCGTGAAGGATTTCAGATCTTCTTCCATCTCGGCGAGCCGTTTCAGGTTCTCCGGGGTGGCATCAATGATCGCCGCGCCGCCGTCCGCCAGCGTCTGCTCCACGGTCTCCACCCGCGTCAGCAGCAGGTCCGTGTCCCGGAGCAGCTTTGCCCGCGGGCCGCCGGCCGGCAGCAGCACACGGACTTCCGCGCCGCAGGCACTGGGCATTCCGAAAACCAGGAACCCGAGCAAGCCGAGGGCAAACGCGGCAGCACAACTTCTCTTCAGCATCGTCCGGATCTTCCCTTCTGTGTCACGTGCGAAACACCGCTGATCAGAATATGACGGCAGGCCGGCGCTTTTTCAAGGCGCTTCGCTATTGCGCCGCACCGGAGGCGATGGCGTAGACGTAACCGTCCCCGCCGCCCACGTAGACGGTGCCGTCCTCCACCCAGGGGTCGGGCCAGACCCTGCCGCCGGTCTGGAAGCTCCACAGCTTCTCCCCGGTTGTGGCGTCCACCGCCCAGAGCGTGCCGTCGTCGGAGCCGATGTAGACGATGGCGTCCATGCTTTCGGGTGAGTCGGTGGAGATGGCGGGCGCGCAGCGGATTCTGTCGGCCAGGTGGGTCTTCCACAGTCGCTTGCCCGTCATGGTGTCGAAGGCATACAGGTTGCCCTGCAGGTTGCCGAAATAGATGGCGTCGTTCCAGACGCACGAGGCGGCCTCGCTGCGGACTTCGGTGTGCTTGCCGGCGGCCGCCTGTTCGATATCCTCGGTATAAAGGTGGGCGCCGGAGCGAAAATCGGCGGAGGAGACGGCGCCGCCGACGGAGTAGAGCCGGCCCTCGTGCACGATGGGCACGTTGAACAGAGGATGCCAGAGCCACATTATGCGCACCGAGCCCGACCGAAGGTCGAGCCGGCGGCATCGGGCGTCGCTGATGCCGAAGAGCGCCCCGTCGACAAAGGCGAACGAGCCGCGTACGGATTGCGTGAACTCCCCGCGATAGACGTTCAGCACCTGCCCGGTCTCGCCGTGGATAGCCATCAGGCCGGCATCCTCCCCCCAGCCCATCACGTTCACAAAGACGGCACCGTAGACCGGCAACGGTGATCCGAGCACCGCCTTGGTCTCGCGAAATCTGCTCGTCCACTTGGGCCGTCCGGAGCGCACATCGAGCGCATAGAGATATCCGGCCATGCAGCCCTGGTACAGTATGCCGTCTTTGATGGTGGGCGCTGAGGGCCTCAGCGCTTTTTCGTCGGCCGGCGGCGCGGCAGCCATGCGGAATTGCCACTTCTGCTCGCCCGTCTCGGTGTCGAGCGCATAGATGTAATTGTCGCTGCTGGCCACGTAGAGCGTGCCCTGATGCGCCAGGGGCACCCCGGTGACGGGAGCGCCGGTCTTGAACTTCCACTTCAGCACGGGGGCTTCGGCGACGCCCTGGGTGTAATGCACGCCCGTGCCGCTTCAGGCCCTCGCCGGGGGGCGCGTAGTCCATGCTGCCCATGTCCCCGTCCCCGTCGGTGATGTAGGGGTAGTAATCATCGAAGGCATACTGCGGGGCGACGGCCCAGCGGCGGATGCGCTTCCAGAGCACGTAGGGTATCTCGCAGGTGCCCATGTGGAACTCGGGTATCAAGCGGCCGTCGGCGGTCCTGGCGTCCGCGATGCGCGCCATGTCCAGCGTCTCGCTGACCCGGTCGGGACGATGCACGGTGCCCCAGACCTCAAAGGCGTACCACTTGGTGGCCTGCTGCGCGAGCGACCACTCGTGTTGGGCGATGTAGAAGCCGGCGGCGCGCACGTCGCGGAAGGTGTGCTCCTCGTACTCGGGGCCCTCCCGGTCGAAGGCGATGTCGTGGGGCGCCCCGGGGTCGTAGCGGGCCCAGCGGGTCTCGGTGGGGTCAATGGCGAACACCACGCCCCCGCCGCTGCCGAGTGTGTGGG
>CAYVBE010000075.1:0-16745 GCA_964448935.1 uncultured candidatus Brocadiaceae bacterium | reverse complement strand
TCTTATTAACCACGGCTTACGAGACTTCTGGAATCACTTAACCGGACAGTAGTGATGGGGGATCCAAGTTAAGATGTCATGTTTTGGGCATTGTGCGGGCGCCAAGGTCGGTGAGTCGCACGGAGTCAGATCATTCTGCCGGCAAGCGGGCAAGGGTCTCCCGTAGCAGGGCGGCCATTCTTTCGACCTGCATCCGGATGGCCTTCCGGCCGCGGTCGGGGGAGGCGTCGGTCCTGGGGTCCTGTCCGCCTACTGAGACCGGCCACCGGTCGGGATCGTCGGGCAGGTTGGCCATCTGCACCAGGTCGGGGTGCAGTGCCATCACCAGGGAGGTCTCGTTGGCGGCGGCGTGATCGGTCTGGATCCCCAGGCCGTCGGATTCGTCGTCCCGCCAGCAGTGGAAAAGGCGCAGGCCGAATTCTTCCTGCCACTCCTCGATATGTTTCCGGAAGGCGACCGTGGAAGGCCCGTGTCCGTGGGCGACCACGATGCGGAAACCGGCCCTGCGGAGCTGCTTGAGGACGGCCCGCAGCAGGTCCAGGAACAGTTCGTCCGGCGCCCAGTAAGCGCTGCCGGGCAACTGCCGCGGTTCGCCGTCGCGCCCGTTCGTATCCGCGTAGTCCATGCCGTAATACTCCCGCCCGTCCTCCTCACACCGCCGGTCGGGGCCGAGGAAAAGCATCGGCAGGACCACGCCCCCGGCCTCGCGCGCAAGCTCCACAAAGAAGCCCTGCGACTGCAGCCCGTCCGAGCCCAGCGGCAGGTGCCGGCCGTGCCACTCCAGCGTGCCCAGAGGCAGGTAGGCGATCGGCGCCTCGGCCAGCCGCGCTTCGAAATCCGGGGGTGTCAGTTCGGCGTGCAGCACTCGTTCGGTCATGGGATCTGCCCTTCATGGAGAGGACAATGGCACGTGAATTGTACTACGGAACACCCCGAGGTGCATGCTTAAAACCGCAATTTGCTTGACGCTCGGCCGCTGGTTCGCCATCATGCACACTCACGTGAATTCCACAGGAGGGAGCCCCATGTTCCCCATCGCCGTGGCCGTGGCCACCGAGGACGCTATGCCGGACGCGTTCGTGGTGTGGCGCGGCATCGAGGAGTCCATCGAGAAAGCCGCGCGTTTCGGATACGACGGCATCGAGCTGGCCCTGAAGACCGCCGACCAGGTGGACCCGGAGCGCATCCTGGGGCTGCTGGACCGGCACGGGCTGGAATGCCCCGTCATCTCCACCGGCCAGGTGTTCGCCGGGCTGGGGCTGTTCTTCACCACCCGGGACGAGGAGAAGCGCACGGAGGTCATCCGCGTCTTCAAGGAGATGATAGACCTGGCCGAGCAGCTCGAGGCCATGGTCAACATCGGGCGCGTGCGTGGCTACGTGGAGGAGGGCGAGCCGGTGGAGGACGCCGAGGAGCGGTTCATCCGCGTCGCGCGCGAGGTGGCCGGCTACGCGGAGCCGAAGGGCGTGAAGCTGATCCTGGAGCCGGTGAACCGATACGAGATCAACTTCATCAACTCCGTGGAGGAGGGTGCCGCGCTGCTGGACGAGGTGGGCGCACCCAACATGGGCCTGATGCCCGACCTGTTCCACATGAACATCGAGGACAGGTGGCTGCCCGGCGTGCTGCAGGAGCATGCGGATCGGGTGGCATACGTTCACGTGGCCGACTCGAACCGCCTGGCGCCGGGGCAGGGGCATACGGACTTCGACGCCATCTTCGGGGCGCTCCGCGGTGTGGGCTACGATGGCTGGATATCGGTGGAGATCCTGCCCGAGCCCGACCCGGACACGGCGGCGCGGCGGGCCATCGAGTTTTTGAGACAACGCTGAAACCCGATCGGGAGGCCGACATTGCCTGATTTCGAGAAACTGGCCGCCGAGTGCGCACAGCTTCGCTGCCAGATCATAGACACCATCTACCACGCCGGCTCGGGGCACTGCGGCGGGTCGCTCTCGTCGGTGGAGATCATGTGGACCCTCTACAGCGAGATACTCCGGGTGCGCCCCGGAGAGCCCGACTGGCCGGATCGCGACCGGTTCGTGCTCTCCAAGGGGCACGCCGCCCCGACGCTCTACGCGGTGCTTGCGGAGAAGGGCTTCATCGAGAAGGGCCGGCTCAAGACGCTGCGCCGGGCCGGTTCGCCCCTGCAGGGGCACCCCGACATGCGGAAGGTGCCCGGCGTGGAGATGTCCTCCGGTTCCCTGGGCATGGGCATCAGCGTGGGTGTGGGCATGGCCCTCGCCGCGCGTCTGAGCGGTTCGGACCGCAGGGTCTACGTGCTCGTGGGCGACGGCGAGCTGCAGGAGGGTCAGAACTGGGAGGGCATGATGTCCGCGCGCAAGTTCGGGCTCTCGAACCTGATCGTGATCGTGGACCGCAATGACGTCCAGCTCGACGGCCGCACCGAAGAGATCATGCCGCTGGGCGACGTGGCCGCGAAGATGCGGAGCTTCGGCTGGGAGGTCGAGGAGTGCGACGGGCACCGGTGCGGCCCGATCTACGAGGCCGTTACCTGGGCGGGGAGGGCGGAGAGCGGCCCCCGGGCCGTGGTGGCCTACACGGTGAAAGGAAAGGGCGTCTCGTTCATGGAAGGCGAGAGCGCGTGGCACGGCAAGCGAATGACGCCGGAGGACTACGAAACCGCCAGAGGCGACCTGGAGGTGACCCGATGACCACGAAACCACAGAGACTCGTCTTCGGCCAGGAACTGGTGAAGCTGGGCGAGGAGAACGACCGGATCGTCGTGCTGGACGCCGACGTGAGCAGCTCCACTCAGACCAGCCACTTCGCGCGCGCCTATCCGGACCGCTTCTTCAACTTCGGCGTTGCCGAGGCCAACATGATGAGCGCGGCCGCCGGGTTCGCGGCAAGCGGCTACATCCCGTTCGTCAGCACCTTCGCGCTGTTCGTCGCGCTCCGCGCCGGCGACCAGATGCGCGCACAGATCGCCTACACCGGGCTGAACGCCAAGCTCATCGGCGGCTACGCGGGCCTGTCCGACTTCGCCGACGGCGCCAGCCACCAGTCCGTCGAGGACCTGGCGGTTATGCGCGCCGTGCCGGGCATCACCGTGGTTGCACCCTCGGACATAACCGAGACCCAGATGGCCGTGCGCGCGATAACCGACCACGAGGGGCCGGTCTTTCTGCGGCTCTCCCGCGCGGAGGTGACCGAGGACTACGGCCCGGACCACCCGTTCGAGCTGGGCAAGGGCATCATACTCCGCGACGGCTCCGACGTCACTCTGGCCGCCACCGGCACCAGGGTCAAGACGGCCATGGAGGCGGCGGAGATGCTGGCGGAGGGCGGAGTCGAGGCGCGCGTGCTCGACCTCCACACCGTGAAGCCGCTGGACGGGGACATCCTGGAGCGCGCAGCGGAGGAGACCGGCGCCATCGTCACCGTCGAGGAGCACAACGTGATGGGCGGCTTCGGCGGTGCCGTTTGCGAAGAGCTCTGCGGGCGTTGCCCCGTGCCCGTGCTGCGGGTGGGAATACCGGACCGATTCGGCGAATCGGGTCCCTATGAGGAAATACTCCGCCGCGCCGGCCTGCACCCGGAGGCCGTGACCGACGCCGCGCGGCGGGCGATCTCGATGAAATAGTCGGCCGGCCGTCAGAGTTCCACGAAGGGAATGCCCACGGTCCGGGCGAACATCTCCAGCGCGTCCACCCAGTCGCCGCCGACTGCGTGTACGTGATTGGCGTGCAGCTCGTCCAGCAGCTCGTGCGGCTCCGGCTCGAGGCGTGCGAAAATGTGCGGCCAGGCCGGGCAGCTTGCCTCCACCCATTGCCGCTGCGCCTCCACCGCATCGCCCCGGAAGGCGATCAGCGCCGGTTGCTCGTCATCGTGCACCAGCCGCGCGAAGGTGAGCGGGCCGGGATCGGCCACGTAGTGAACGTGCGCGCCGACGCCCCCGTATTTGGTGATGACGGGCACCAGCTCGACCGGTTCCAGGTTCTCTCCGGGATCGTCCGAGCGACGGGAGTAGTAATTGGACTGCCCGCCGCAGTTGCAGAGGGTCCAGAGGCCCGTCTCCGTGTCGAAGTGGCGCAGGTCAAGGAACAGGGCGGGCAGGCCGCTGATGAGCTGGAGCACCTGCATGGTCAGGGCCGCGTCGCCGTCCGCTTCGCAGGCGCAGGCGACGGGCGGGCGCTCGCCGTCCCAGTCCAGCCGACCCGGCAGGAAGGCCGCCGAGAGGCACTGCGTGCAGTAATACTCGGACATGTCGTAGTGGCACTTGATGCCGATGAAGTCGAACTGCCGCTCCTGGATGATGCGCTTTACGGCCTCGGCACAGGCTGCCTGGAACTCCAGGTTCTCGCGCGTCAGCTTGCTGTCCGCCGCGTAGTTGACCTCGCCGACGTTCTCCTCCAGCCAGTCCACGATCCGCGCGCGCTCCTCGTCCGACACCTCCTCGGCGATGCGCAGTATCTCGCTCTCGTCCGCGTGGTCAATGTCCACCCCGAACACGTGCAGCCACTCGGCCGGGCTGCTGGAGACGCCGGTCAACATGCCGATCGAGCGGCCGCCGATCTGCCCGTACACCTGCCCGCGCAGGGCGTGGCGCGCGCCGGTGCCCCGCACGAATGCCTCAAGCCGGCGTCGCGTCTCCGCGGAGTCGTAGGGCCCCCATATGCGCTCCTCGAACATCCCCATCTGGTGCAGACCGCCGCCCGCTGCCAGCAGGCCGCCCATACCCGGCAGGCCGGGCTCGCCGGGCGAGGCGATGGCCACGGGCTTTTCCAGCACCGCCGCCGCTATGGCGCTCAGGTTCGGGAAGGCGAACACCGGTATATTGAACACCACGCTGGCCACGTCCTCCGCGATGAGCTGCTTCGCCTGCTGCACCGCCATCCGCGGCCGCCAGACCGGCTCGGGCCCGCCCACCACGGTGGCGCCTACGTCTTCGAGCACCTCAACGAGGCGCCGCTCATGGGCTTCGATACGTTCACGCAAGTCCTCGTGGACCCGTTTCCGCCCGTCGGAAAAGGACAGCACACCGATCCGCATCTCCGCGGCTGCTTCGTTCATTGCGATCTCCTTTCAGTTGGCTTGTCGGCCGAAAGGGCAAGTTATCGCACGCGGGGCTTCGGTTCAATGGAAAGGAGCCGCGCCGGCCGGTAACATGTCGGGCACCGTACTGCCCTTTTGCCCCAATCGTGATGAGGAGTCCCGGAATGCAGAATGGCTACGATGAACAGGAAAACAATATTTCCGTCCCTCGTGTGCCCGTGATCGAGGGCGACTGGTGGCGCATATGCCGCGTGCCCGACCTGGGCGAACTGGCCGGCCCCGATCCCGAGCGGCAGCACGTGGTGGACCACGGATTCATACAGGCGGAGAACGGCAAATGGCAGCTCTGGGCCTGCATCCGCGGCACGGCGGTGGGGCGGCTGCTCTACGGCTGGGAGGGCGACTCGCTCGAAGATGGCCCGTGGGGGCCGCGCGGCGTCAGGGCGCGCGCACAGGCCCAGTACGGCGAGAGCCAGGGGCCGCCGGAGGGCATCGGGGCGCCGTTCTTCCTCAAAGTCGAAGACACGTATTACTGCCTCTATCATTCCGGCGGCGTCCACGTGATGACCTCCGAGGACGGCGTGGACTACCGGCGGAAGCTGGACACGGACGGCACATCCCGGCTTATGCAGGACGGCGGGCGGGACGTGATGGTGCTGAAGAGCGGGGGCAGGTATTTCCTCTACCTCTGCGTCACCACGGTCAGCGGCAACGGGTGGAAGCGGTCGTTCGTCATCCTGCGCACCTCGGACGACCTGGAGCGGTGGTCGGATTACACCATCGTCTCCGAAGGCGGCCGGGGCGGGAACGGCCCCGTCTCCGCCGAAAGCCCGTTCGTGGTGGAGATGGACGGCTTCTACTACCTCTTCCGCTCCAGCTCGATCAGCTTCGACACCTACATCTATCGCTCGCGCGACCCCTACAACTTCGGCGTCAATGACGACTCGAAACTGGTCGCCGTGATGCCCATCAAGGCGCCGGAGATCGTGCGGCACGAGGGGCAGTATTACATCAGCGACCTGGCCGACTGGCAGGGCATAAAGCTGGCCCGCCTGCGCTGGGAGAAAGCTTGACTGGCGCGAAACAGGTCAACCGTGGCTCTGCACGGCCTCTGGCAATTCCGGGGGACCCGACGCTTCCTCCGGGAACTTCATGCCCGGGTCCCACTCCGGTCCGAAGCCGGCCGGGAAGAACAGGGGATAGGCCCGGAAGAAGACGGCCACCGGCAGGAACACCACCGAGCTGATGTAGGGAAGGGCGGCGATGCAGCACGTGAGGCACGTGCCTGCGAATACTACGATCATGGCCCCCATGGCGAGAAGGACCCGTAGCACATAGAAGAGTGCGAAGGCGCCCAGGTTCGGCCGAATCAATCGGTGCCATACCTCCCCGCAGGCCTGCACGACCAGAAGGTCCTTCACGTACATCACCGGGGCCACGAAGTCCGTCAGCACTGCCCCTACCAGCGCGAAGGCAAGCGTGGTCGGGACGATCAAGACAAGACCGAGCAGCAGCGCCGCGAGAGCGCCCGGCCCGAACCTCCCCACGCGCATGTCCGTCCAGGCCAGCGCGAGACAGGCGACGGCGAGAAACACCACCAGGAAAAAGGCGGCCAGTGCCAGCACGAGCCGCAGCTTGAACAGGCTGTTGGCGGGACGCTTCAGCCGTTTCCAGGGTTCGCTGACGCGGGCGCGGTTGTGCACCACGCCGTCCAGGAACATAAACTCCCCCCGGCTGCCCAGCCACAGCAGGAGAACGCCCACGGCGATCACGATCAGCAGGATGGTTCCGCCGGCGAGCAGTGCGAGCGCCAGATTGGCAGACAGCCAGTCTGATACGTCGCCCGCCATATAGGCGACATCAATGTGCTGGGGGTTCCTCACGTGGAAGCGGAACCTCATCCCCCGGCACCCGCCCGGACCCAGAGAGGCGAGAAATGCACAGAAGCCCAGCACCAGCCATTTCGACAGGGAGAAGGGGCGAAAAAGAACGCGAATCATCCAGCGGAACGCCGATTCAACCGCATCCGGTACCGAACTCCTCATATGCCCTCCCGCGATGCCCAGGTGATGGTCGCCCTCATGCCCGATCCCGTATAGATTCTGCGCCGCCCCGGTGACGTGTCAAACGCAGGGCCGGCCGGTCGGTTGACGGAACCGGGAGCGGATGGGATACTGGCGGGACGGGCAATTCCAGAGGAGAGAGAACCATGAGACAGGCTGTGATGACCGAGCCGGGCGAGATCGAATTCCGCGACGCGGAGCCGCCGGAGCCCGGTCCGGGGCAGGTGCTGCTGCGCGTGAAGCGCATCGGCATCTGCGGCAGCGACGTTCACGTCTGGCACGGCAAGCACCCCTTTACCAGCTACCCGGTGGTGCAGGGTCACGAGTTCAGTGCGGAGGTCGAGGCAGTGGGGGAGGGCGTCGAGGGCGTCACGCCGGGCTCGAAGGCCACCGCGCGCCCGCAGATCGTCTGCGGCGAGTGCAGGGCGTGCCGAAGCGGCGATTACAACATCTGCTACAACCTGAAGGTCGAGGGCTTCCAGGCGCCGGGCTGCGTGCAGGACCTCTTCGTGACCGACGCGGAGAAGCTCGTGCTCCTGCCCGACGACTTCACCCACGAGCAGGGGGCCATGGTGGAGCCTTGCTCGGTGGCCGTTCACGCCACGGGGCGGCCTGGAGACGTGGTGGGGCGCAACGCCGTCGTGCTCGGCGCGGGCACCATCGGCAACCTGGTCTCCCAGATGGCCCGCTGCCGGGGGGCCAACGTGCTGACGACGGACGTCAGCGATTTCCGGCTGAACGTGGCCCGGCAGTGCGGCATCGAGCAGACGTCCAACGCCTCGGGGGAATCCCTGGGCGAGGCCGCGGAGCGCGTCTTCTGCGAGGATGGCTACGATCTGGTGTTCGACTGCGCCGGCGCGGAGCCCGCCATCAACCAGGCCATTGACAACATCAACAAGGGCGGCACCATCGTGAACGTGGCCCTCTACGAGGAGAAGCCCCGCGTCCCGCTCTCCTGCGTGGGGGAGTGGCAGTTGACCATGATCGGCTCCCTGATGTATCTTCACGAGGATTATGAGCAGGCCGTCCGCCGCATCGGCGAAGGCGAGGTCATCACCGAGCCGCTCGACTCGAAGCATTTCGCCTTCGAGGACTACGAGGACGCTTACCGCTTCATAGACGAGCAGGGGCTCGAGGCCATGAAGGTCTTCATTGAGCTCTGAGCCATCGTCTGCCCGTCTTCTGCACCTTGAAAGGACATCGCATGACCCCGTTGATCGAAGAAGGCGCCCTGGTGCTTTTCCAGGGCGACAGCATCACTGATTGCGGACGCAACCGCGAAACTGGTGGCGACATGGGATGTGGGTATGCCATGATGGCCTCCGCGTGGTTCTCCGCCGCATACCCGGAGCGCGGCGTGCGTTTCTTGAATCGCGGCATCGGGGGCAACCGCGTGGCGCACCTGCGGGAGCGCTGGCAGGAGGACTGCATCGCGCTGGCGCCGGACTGGGTGAGCATCATGATCGGCATTAACGACACGTGGCACGGCATGGGCAGCGGCGGCGGGACGCCCATCGAGCAGTGGACCGCCGACTACCACCATATCCTGACGCGGGTGCGGGACGAACTCGACGCCCGGCTCATCCTGATGGAGCCCTTCCTGGTGCCGCATCCGCCCGACCGCGCTGAGTGGCGGCCGGACCTTGACCCGCGAATCCAGGTTACCCGCGAGCTGGCGCGTGAGCTCGACGCACCGCTCGTGCCGCTGGACGGCGAATTCGCCCAGGCCTGTGCCCGCCGGGAGCCCGCCTCCTGGGCGGGCGACGGGGTGCACCCGACCCCCGCCGGCCACGCCCTGATCGCGCGTGCCTGGCTGCGGACGGTCGGCGCCATCTGACCCACTTTAGCGCCACCTGATCTATGGATCCCGGCACGTCCGGCATAGCGCTCATAGTTGGCATCATAGCCGTGGCCGCAGTGGTGCACGGCTACGGCGGGTTCGGTTTCGGCATGGCCGCCATGAGCGTATTCGCGCTGTTGCCCTACCGGATGGAGCCGATGGCCGGCGTGGTGACCGCCGGGTCGCTGGTGCTGCTGGTCGTGCTGCTTCGCATCTCCCGGGCACAGGGCGGCATCCGTTGGAAGAGGGTGGGGCTGATCCTGATGGGCGTGGCGGCCGGGACGCCCCTCGGCTACCTGTTCATCGTGAAAACGGGCGACCTGCCGGTCTTCCGGGTGACCCTCGGGGTCTTCCTCATCGCTGCCGGAATCATCGGGGCTCTGGGGATCCGCATCCGGCGCAAACCACCGGCGTTCGCCGGACCTCTGATCGGTGTTCTGGGTGGGTTCCTGAGCGGCGCCTTTGTGACGGGCGGGCCTCCGCTGGTGCTGTATCTCTATGCCTTAGAAGAGGATGCGCGGACGATGAAGGCCACGATCCAGTGCATCTTCATCGCCATGAGCACCTATCGTCTGGTGATGGTGCGGCTGATCGGTGACGCCTTCAGCGGATCGGTGATGGTGGCGTTGCTTGCGGCACTGCCGCTGACGGTGATCGGCGTGGTGGTGGGACACAAGTTATCCCGGGCGGACACGGCGAATCGCTTTCGGGTCCGGGCCCATGCGCTCATCGCCATTTTCGGGCTGGTCGTCACCCTCAGGGCTATCCTGTGAGTCAGTGGCCCGCGCCTTCGTTCGGGATCATGCACAGGAACACGAGCGGCGTGCCGGCGTCGGCGAAGACGCCGTGCTCCTCCCCCGGCTCGATCAGCACCACGTCGCCGGCTTTGACGGGCGTGCTGCCCCCTTCGTGGCGGACGCTGCCTTCTCCCTCAAGGAAGTAGATTTCGTGCTCCCAGGGGTGGTCATGCAGGGGTGTGTTGCCGCCGGCTTCCAGCTCGAAGCGCCGCATGGAAAAATTCGGCGCCTCTGTGGGCCCGATGAGCCAGCGGACCGTGGCCTTGCGGCTGCCCTCCGCCGTGACGGGTTTGGCTTCGACATCGCTGTAGTGCGCATGTTTCATGGTTGGGTTCTCGCCTACCTTTTGACTTCGTAGTAGTACGTGGTGTAGCGGCCGTCAATAGTGAAGCGGTTGCCCTCGTGCTGCACCTTCTGGTCCGTCGGGACGCCGTAGATATCCACCGTCTTGACCGACTGGATGTCCGGTCCCTTGAAGGTCAGCGTGGCCTGCACCGGCTCCAACAGCAGCGGGGGTATGCCCACGCTGAGCAGCTCCGTGCCGTCCTCGTTGTATTCGGCCCGCGTCTGTTTGTCGCGCGCCATGGCCGTGATGAGGATGTGCTCCGACTCGGCCAGCGGCCGGTCATCCAGGGGCGTGAACAGCAAGCTGACGAAGGGGGTCTTGACCTCCTCGACCTTCACGCCGGGCAGGTCGTAGGCGCCGCCGGCGAAGCCGATCACGCCCTGGGTCTTGTCCGAGTGCACGGTGACCACACCGTTGCCGTAGTCCCAGGTGAGATCGCCGGTGACGCTGCGGACGACCTCCGCCCCCCGGTCCCAGTGTTCGTTCCAGTCGGCCTTGAAGGGCGTGCCGGGGTCCTCGGCGATCTTGACGGTCACCCGTCCGATGCCGAGCACCTCCTTGGGCGTGGCCAGGTTGCCCTTCAGCTCCTTCTGGTCGTAGCCTCCGCCCGTGAAGTCCTGGCTCAGGATGTCCAGGCCCTTGAAGGCATCCTCCGTCTCCACCCGCCGGGCGGCCACGATGGGGGCTTCCCGGATGTGGCCCTTGTAGAGGGCGAATGCCAGGGCGGGGAACTGGCCGATATAGTGGGGGGTCTCGGTGACGTAGCTCCTCTCTCCGGGCCAGCCGCTGCCCATGCGCGGCCGGCTGCCGGCGAAGTGGTAGGAGCCGTCCCAGCCCTGCAGGCCCATGCCGTAGAAGGCGAACAGCGGCGCGGCTTCGGCCTTCCACTGGTTCGGCGGCTTCTGAGTCCACTCGGTGCAGATGAACGGTTTATCCTCGACCTGGTAGAAGCCGATGGAGAGCAGGTGCGAGCCGGCCTCGTACATGTGTGAGTCGTTGTTGACCTCGCCCTTGCGGATATTGTGTCCGCCGCCGCCGCCCCCGAAGTAGTTGTGACGGGTGATCAGGTCCATGGCGTCGTCGCACCAGATGTTGGCCGGATCGGCCGCCGGTCCGCCAGCGCGCCAGGCCGTGCTGACGGCGGAGCCCTTGTAGCCCAGTTCGCGCAGCCGCTCCAGCCGCCGCTCGTAATAGGAGCGCTGTGTTTCGGCGAGGAACTGGATGAAATCGCCCATCCGCCTGCGCTCGCCGATCTTGACGCCCACGGGCTGACCGTAAGTCGGCCCCTCGGCGGCGAACTGCCAGGCGCCGTAGATGTCAATGCCCGGATTGTTCAGCGAATCGCCCTCGCGCAGTCCGAACTGCCACGCCCGCTTCAGCGCCTGGTCGGTGCGGTAGCGCTCGCGCAGCCACTCCAGGTACTTCTGCTTCAGGACGGCGGTATGTTGCGGAAAATCCTTGCCCGCCGCCAGCGGGTTGAGGGGCGAGTGGAAGAAGATGCAGTCCTCGTTGTGCACCTCGACGATGGCCAGCGCCGGCTCGTCCACGTAACGCACCCCCGTGTAGGGGTTCTCGTGCAGCAGCAGCGTGCGGAGCCATTCCCATTCGGCATCTTGAAGCTGCGGCATGAAGTTGACGAAACCCGACGTGTTCTTTCCCGCGCCGCGGTCCGGCAGTTCCTCGTAGAGTTCCTGCGGGTAGCTGTCCTCGGGCGTGATGACATGCGGATAGAAGCAGGACCAGGTCATGTAGATGCCGTTCTCTTTCAGGATGCTGAACCATCGGTCAAAGCGGTCCAGCCGCTCGGGGTCGAAGCCGCGCTCGCCGTCGGCGCCCTCCTGCAGCAATCCGATCTCGGCCTGCACGGTGTGCTTGCGCAGCATGTTGATGCCGTGCTTGGTATAGAAGCGGGCCTGCTGCTTCTGCAGCTCGACCTGCTCCGGCGGCCCGGCGCAGATGCCCCAGAACTTGACGGGCTGGTCCGGCCGCTCGCTGAAGACGAAGCTCTGCCCATCCCGCTGCACGAAGCCGTGCTTGCCGGCGGGTTTGTGGACCAGATCGTTGATGTCAATGATGGACTCATCGGAGAACTCATCGTCGTTGGGCATGATGGGGAACCAGGCGTCCGGCCCGGCTTCCCGGACCTCGGCGAACGTGGGCTTCCTGGTGCCCGCCGGCGCCCAGGGGAAGTTGACCAGTGCCATGCAGTCCACACCGCCGTGGTTGGATATCTCCGAGGAGGTCTTTATGCTGATCACGTGCTCGCCGGGCTCCAGCTCGAACCGGCCTCCCCTGACCCAGCCGATGAAGCGGTGGTCAATCTGTTGGCTCAGCATAGTGCGCCCGCGCACGTCGCTCTCCAGGTCCATCCGCTTCCACTCCCCGCCGTCCAGGCTGCTGTGCTGGATCACGCGGGTCGGGTTGCAGCGCAGCCACCAGGTGTAGGTGCCCCCCCCCTTCACGCGGAACTTCCAGTGGGCCATGCCCTCCATGGAACCGTGATAGTGCGAGAGCCAGTCCCGCCCGGAGAGCATCATCTTCATCACGTTGTCGTACCAGCCGTGGTGGATGAAGCCGTTGGAGGAGGGGTTCTCGCCCTCGATCCAGATGTACTCCTGCTCTCCTTTCGCCTCCTGCTCGGCTTCGGCCACGGGCATGTCGGCCGGCAGTTGGGGGCTGTCGGCCAGGGCAAGCCCCGGGACCACGGCGAGCAGCACGAACCACAACAGTGTGTTCCTCATCTCAGTCTCCCGAAATTACCAGGCGAAACGGGCATCGCCGGACCCGCGACGATCGAACCGGCCTCAAGCCAAAGGTGTCACCCGCCGAAGCGCACACGGCCGCGCGTTGCGGGAGCAACGGCGGCCGTGCCGGCAGGTCGTACTCTATGATCAAGCCCATCGGTTCGGGCTTACTCCTCGCTCCCTTCGTCCTTTTCTTCCTTTTCCGGCAGCTTGGGTTTGTTCGTGGCGGAGGGCTTCCAGTCCATGTTGGTCAGGCACAGGCAGTCTATGCCGCCGTGGTGGTTGATTCCCTTGTCACCCTCGGCCTCGCTTTTGGCAAAGATGACGGTGAGGACGTGCTCGCCCTCTTTGAGCTCGAACTCGCCGATGTTCGCCCAGGAGACGAACCGGATGTCAATGGTCTTGCTGACCTGGACGCGGCCGACCCGGTCTTCGGCCTTGACTTTCACCTTGACCGGCTCGCCGGCGTCCATACGGTATTTGACGGTGTTCCGGGTGTAGTTGGCGCGGAGCCAGAGGGCGTACTTGCCCTCCTTCTCCACCTTGAACTTGTAGTGGGCCTCGCCCTCCAGGTCACTGTTGAAGTGGGAGACCCAGTCGCGCCCGGAGAGCATCATTGTCTGGACATTGTGGTACCAGGAATGCTCAAAAAAACTGGTCTTGGAGACGTTCTCGCCCTCGATCCAGATGTATGCCTTCTCCTCCCCGGTTTCCTGAGTGGCTTCTGCCATCGGGTTTTTCAGCAGCTTTTCGAGTTCAGCCTTGCGCTCCTCTTCGGTCATGCCTTCCGTTTGGAGCATCTCGGGCTTCTTCAGGCCGGACGGCGTCCAGTCGAAGTTGACCAGGGCCATGCAGTCAATGCCGCTGTGGGCCTCGCGCTCGCCCGCCTGAATCATCATCATCAGGGAGTGCTCGCCGGCTTCCAGTTCCACTTCGCCCGCCTTGACCCACTGAGCGAACCGGATGTCAATGCCCTTCGGCGTGAGGTTAACCCGCTCCCCGAAGGTCTCCTCCACGCTCAGGGTCTTCAGCTCGCCCTGATCGAAGGCGTAGTCATGGGCGATCTGGAAGGTGTTCAGGCGGATGTACCAGGTGTAGGTGCCGCCTTCCTTGACCTCGAAGGTCCACTCAATGCCGGCCCCGTTGGACTTGTCGTAGTGGCAGGCCCAGTCCTCATTGGACAGTGCCGCCTCGCGCACGTTCCCGTACCAGCCGTGGTCATTAAAGTTGCTCTGGCTGAAGTCCTCCCCTTCGATCCAGATTGCCTCATCCGCGGCGGCGGCCACGCCGGCGAACATGTAGCCGGCGCACACAAAAAGAACCACTGTTGCCAACATCCACCGTTTCATCGGACAACTCCCTCCTGACGGACGTAGGTGAACCATCCCGACTGACGCCATGGTGTCCCGCACAGTAAAGCGACCGGATTATAGGAAAGCGAGTGCAGGTTGTCAAGCACTGTCAGGTCCGAGAAGGCATAGCCCCTGGTGCTCGAAATGACGGTGTTCGCCTTGACAGTGTCTGCCGTTGCGTTACAGTGCGGTGGCTGTGCCGGATGTGACGCACGGCCACCCCGCATGCGCCGGAACAAAGGCAAGGAGGCCCCGATGCGGCTGCTCGACGAGAGGATGCAGGAACTGAGAAACCTGGACGTGCCTTCGACGGCAAGGCCGGACTTCGATGATTTCTGGCAGGGCGTAATGCGCGATGTGCGCGAGACGCCGCTGGACGTCCGGTCCGAGACCGTGGATTACCCGATCCGGACGATGCGCGTGGAGGACCTGACCTACGCGGCGCTGGATGGCACGCGGGTGCGCGCCTGGCGGCTGCTGCCGCCCGAGGCGGAGGACGGGCCGGTTCCGTGCGTGGTGGAGTATCACGGGGCGGGCGGCTCGCGGGGCTACCCGTCGAACCACCTGCGGTGGGTGGCAATGGGGGCGGCGGTGGTGGCGATGGACTTTCGGATGCAGGGCGGCCTGACGGGGTCGGAGACCGGCTTTGCCGGGGGAGCGGGTGGGGTTAACCTCAGCACTCTCGGCCTGCCGGGCAGGAAGACCTGGTACCGCTACTGGTGCGTGACGGACGCCCTGCGCGCGCTGCGGGTCGCTCTGGAGACTACCGGGGTGGACAACAGCCGCATCGCCGTGACCGGCGGCAGCCAGGGCGGTGGCATGGCGCTGACGGCAGCGGCCCTGATGCCGGAAGAAGTGGCCCTGTGCATGGCCAACGTGCCCAGCGTCTGCCGGCTGGAGAAGCGTGTCTTCGACCGCGCCGGAGGCTACGGCCGGATTGCCGAATACCTGCGGCGCCACCCGGACCAGGTGGACGAAGTCTGTGCCACGCTGAGCTACTACGACAACATGAACCTGGCGGATCGGATACGCTGCCCCGTGCTGGTCTCACTGGGCCTGAAGGACCCCGTCTGCCCGCCGGAGTGTACCTATGCCGCGCTCAACAAGATAACCGTGCCGCTGGAGGTCTGCGCCTACCCCTTCGGCGAGCACGACGGCGGCGGAGACGTGCACGGCGAGAAGATGCTGCGGTTTTTCCGGGAACGTCTCCTGCCGGCTTGAGTCAGACGAGGGCGAACGGCAGGGCTCCACAGATTGCGCAGATCACGCAGATTGGCCGGCACTCGCGTGGGCCGCAACGTCGGGGCTTTGATAGGCCGTTGCCGGTCACGAATCAAGCCGCGTGGAGGGAACGGCAGAGAGGAGAAAGTAGAAAGTAGACCGCAGGAGAGGCAACAGGTGGGCGGAGTAGCGAAGGTGTTGGGGAGCCGTGGTTGTCGTTCTCTACTCTCAACTTTCTCCTGTCTCCTGCTCTGTTATTTTGCCGCTGCGGCGGCAAAAAAAAACTGGTACCCCCTCGGGGATTCGAACCCCGGACTCGCGGATTAAGAAACGTTTCGTTGAAACGCTGAGACGGCCGAATATCGCCTCCTCAGGGCTTTGTGTTTTCGCTGGTTGCTATCATTTCACCGGTTTTGCTATCAACGCCCGAGAATCGCCCCTCTACCTGCGCCCCTTTCCCCGCTCCCGAAAAAATCTTGGTCGCCGGGAATTTCTGCTGAGTCACGCCCATTACTCCCGCCAGATTGAGCGAGACGGAGGTGTTTTGTGGGCTGGGTTGCTCTTGTGGCATTGCATTCTCTGGGCGGTTTCTGAGGTGGTTGAGTCGCGGATGATAACAGAAGGACGGTCTGGTGTCGAGAGTTGCGCGGGTGGCTGATGGGGTTGCGTGATGGGCGTGTACCAGTGTTCAAAGTGTTGGCGTATGGTGTGGAGCAGTTACACAGATTTGTGGTTCAGCTGGGCACGTGCTACTGTCAGTGCGCTCTTCGTAGGCGCGCGTGCTTCTGGCGGCCCTTCATGACGTATTCCACTACGCCGGCGTGTTCAAGGATGGCGGCAGCGTAGCCACCGCTCGCCAGGTTTCAGTCCGCGGCTTCCCGGACGACCTCATCGACGCTTCCCGGCAAAGAGGCGTTGGAATGTGTCGCCGCAATGCGTAGCGTTGTAGTGCCGCTGCTCAACCGCTTCCGGACCGCTTGAAACACACGACCCGGAAAGCAAATCTGGAAGCCGGTTGTACCCACTTCGACGGTCAGGCTGTTCGAATTCACATCTACCACATGGAAGACCGCTTGGCGCTGCGGCGGAATTCCGCGTCCTGGTGTCAGCAGTTCGTCACCAGGACTCACTGAAGCTCTAACCTGACCCTCTCCGAAAAGGTCCAATTTCCGTCGGATCCGGGCTTTGAGCGAGGCATCGCAGAGTGCTTGGTGCCCTCATGGCGAGTTGTGTCTACAGTGAAACTGCAGTATTTGCTCGCCTAACTAGACCCAAAATAAGCGAGTTTGCGACGAAATGGGGGAAGAATTTCTAATTTCCAGCCGGCCGCTCCATTTTGTGCTTGCCAATCTGCTTTGGGTCA
>CAYVBE010000074.1:0-16965 GCA_964448935.1 uncultured candidatus Brocadiaceae bacterium | reverse complement strand
GACCTTGCCAGAATGGCTCTGAACCCCGAAACTCAAGTGTTATGGACCACTAGCGGCGAAACGCGCGGCGTGAACGCCCTGAAAGGGCGGGACATAAGAGCCCAGGGCAAGCCCGAAGGGCGCCGCCCTGGGTAAGAAAGCAGAAGCAAAATCGAGCCCTGAAGGGGCGGAACACCAGTAGGAGGACACGCGTCAGTCATTCCCCGTGAGTGTTCCCATGCGTTGTGTTCACCGCGGCGACGAGGAAGACTAAAGAACCGGGTTCCGCCCCTTCAGGGCTGAGAATTGGAACGGCCACGGTTCCCAGGGCGACGCCCTGCGGGCTCTGCACCGGGCTGATATGCGTACGCCTTTCAGGCGAAACGGCCCGACAACGGCTTCCGCTTGCATCCTTTTCCCCGCCGGGCAAACACGCGTTTGCCCGCCGAGGATATGTATGGTCTCGGCCCTGTGGTACCCCGAGTTCGGACCTCCACCGGGTATGCCTGGCGGCGGACACGGCCTCAGCCGGGGGGAGGCTGAGCCACACGCTCTCAGGGAAGCAGAAGACGCTGCCGGCCATGCGGTGCGTGGGGCTTTTGAATGGCCCTGCCGGACGCCGACGCCGCGTTGCCGTGCGGCGGCCTCTCGTGCTATACTCCGCCCTTCCGACCCTGCGGACCCGAATATGAACACAACGATGAAACGCATAAGCCCGGCCAGATTGTGCTGGTGGCTGCTGCTCTGCAGCGTGCCGGCCTCGATGCTGGCGGTCATCTGGACTCCGCCGGGGGTTTTTGCGTTTCTCCGCGAGCATGCGCCCGCGCTCTACCGTTTCATGCTGGGCCTCCAGCCGCTCAGGCCCACCTGGCCGGGGCATCTGGCAGTCCAGACGCTGGCGGCGGTCGCGGCCGTCTGCGCACTGCTGTGGTGGCTGAGGCGAGACCGGGAGAACATTCCCGCCCGGTCCGTGCGCGCATTCCTGATATTGCTGGCGGCCTACGGGGCGATGCTCTACTTGAGCTATCTCTGGTCGGCCTGGCGCTACTCGACCCTCCGCACGGCAATCCGTCTGACCCCCATCCTGGCGCTCTCTGCCATTGCCGCTCTCACCGTGCGGGGCGACCGCCGGCGGGTGGCGCTGGCAAAAGTGTTCGCCGGCGCGGCCGTCCTTCAGGCGGCGCTGCAGGGGGTGGTCATCCTTTTGGCTGTGGGCGGCGTGGAGTCGGCGTCCGGCTGGTCGGCCCTCCGGGTCGCGTTCCGGGAGAACCAGGTTTTCTACGCCAACCAGAACTACTCGGCCGCCATCGTCCTGACGGCCGCCTACCTGATCGCTGCCCTTCTCGTGCGGGCCTGGAGGTCCGGGCAACACGATCGGACCGGCCTGGCCGCGCGGACCGTCGCCGGGTGCGCGGGACTGGCGGTGCTCGGCTTCATTCTTCTGGTGAACTGGTCCCTCCAGGCGCGGGTGGCGGCGCTGGTCAGCGTGCCGGCCGGCCTCATCTGCCTGCTTCCGGGCAAGAAGGCGGGCCGGGCGCTGATAGGTCTCGTCGTGGTGGGCCTGATAGTCACGGGAGTCGCGCTGGGCTCCGCGCGCATCCGTAAGGCGCTCCGCCGGCGCGCCATGGCGCCGGGATCCACGGCGCACCTGCGGGCCGTTTACTGGACGGGCACGGCCGGGGCATGGGCACGAAGGCCCCTTTTCGGCTGGGGCGCGGGGACCTTTCCCGCGGTCTACCCGCAGTTCGAGCCGCCGGTGGCCTCCGGCCTGCGATTCACGCGGGACGTGCGCAACACGCACCCGCACAACGAGTTCCTGGCCGTGGCCGCACACCTGGGCGGCGCCGGACTGTGCGTCTACGTCGGCCTGCTCGGGATCGCCTTCATCACCTCCTACCGCAGGCTGAGGAGCCGGCCGCCGGAGAGCCGGCTGGTGGGGTTCGCACTGTGGGCGGGGTGCCTGGCGTTCGTGGTGCAGAGCTGTTTCGGCCGGGCGCCGCAGGACTGGAGTTGGGCGGCGCTGTTCTGGGTGCTGCTGGGCACACTTTGTGCCGCCGGCGGCGCTGAGCCGACGCCGGAACCGGACCGCCCGGAAGGTGGCAGCCGCGGCTGGATACCCGCTCTGATTCTGGGCGGCCTGCTGTTCTGGGCGTGGTGCGAATGGGGTATCGGGGGCTACCGCAGCATGGTGTCCCTGCGCCGCGCGGCGGAGCGCCAATTGCAGCTTCGCACTGCCCAGGACCCGCCGGCCGCTTACCGGCGCTACCGAAAGGCCGTCGAGCAGGCCCGCCCACGCTGCCTTTGGCCGCCCCTCGTGCTGAACCACGACTACGTGATCGGGTGGTTCCTGACCGATCACGGCGAGTGGGAAAAGGCCGAACGCCACCTGACGCGCCACGTGCCCCCGGCGATGTTGAAAACGCGCGTCCTGCTGGCACGCTGCGCGGCGGCCACGGGGCATCCCCAGGAGGCACGGAATCGTCTGCTCGAGTATATCGAGCGCAATCCCTACGACCTGGAGGGGTATCAACGACTCGCCGGGTTAGACCGGGCGCGGGCCGCAGAACTGCTCTCGCAGCGTTTGCGCAGCGTGCAGGGAGACCTGGTGCCGCAGAAGGTGCAGGAGTTGCTCTACCTCTACCTGCAGTTGGAGCGCCGGGAGGCGGCCAGAAATCTGGTCCAGCGGGCACAGCAGGAAGGTCTGGGACCCGAGCATACTGTGGTGCCGCTGGCGCAGCGCCTCGCATCGAGCGAGGCGGAACGGGATCGGTTGAGGATGCTGCAGGAGATATTCCCCCGGCTGCGACCGCCGGACGATTCAGGCGCCTCCGGCGTTGACTGACCGGGAGAGCGCGATGCGACCCGTGCGCGCCATCTCCGTGACACCGTAGGGCGTGACCAGCTCCAGGAACGCCTCGATCTTCTCCTCGGTGCCGGCCATCTCGACCATCACTTCCTCATGGCCCACGTCTACGATGCGCCCGCGGAAGATGTTCACCAGCTCCAGCACCTCGCCGCGCTTGCCGACGGGGGCTTTCACACGTATGAGGGCCAGGTCGCGCTCGACGTGGCTGACACTGCTGAAATCCTGCACCTTGACCACGTCCACCAGTTTCTCCAACTGTTTGCGGACCTGTTCCAGGATGGACTCGTCCCCGCCGACGACGATGGTCATGCGGCTGTACTCATGGCTCTCCGTTTCGCCGACGGCGAGGCTCTCGATGTTGAAACCGCGCGCGCTGAACAGGCCGGCCACGCGGGCCAGAACACCGGGTCGGTTGGCCACCAGAGCCGAGATGATGTGCTTTTGTTGCATGGGTAATCCTCAGCAAGATGTCGCGGGTCTGCCACTCAGGCCATGCCGCTGATCATGCGGTCAATGGCCTCACCGGCCGGAACCATCGGGAAAACGTTTTCCTCGGGGTCCACATGGAAATCAATCAGCACCGGCCCGTCGTCAATCTCCATGGCACGCTCCAGGGCCGGCTCGACGTCCCCGGCGTCTTCCACCAGGATGCCGTGGCCCCCGTATGCCTCGGCGACGCGGACGAAGTCCGGGTTGCCGCCGGCCAGGTAAGTGTGGGAGTAGCGTCTGTCGAAAAACAACTCCTGCCACTGCCGCACCATGCCCAGGTAACCGTTGTTGAGCAGCGCTATCTTGACCGGCAGCTTGTTGACCACGGCCGTGGAAAGCTCCTGGATGTTCATCTGCAGGCTGCCGTCGCCGGCCACGACCACCACGGTCTGTTCGGGCCGGCCGAACTGGGCGCCTATTCCCGCCGGCAGCCCGAAGCCCATGGTGCCGAGGCCGCCGGAGGTCAGGAACGTGCGCGGGCGAGTGTAGCGGTAGTATTGCGCCGCCCACATCTGGCACTGGCCCACGTCGGTCGCCACGATCGTGTCGTCCGGCATCACACGGTCTATCGCCTCGACCACCGCCTGGGGCTTCACCACGGAATCACTCTGCTCGTAGGTCAGCGGGAAGTCCTGTTTCCATCCGGTGATGCGGGACAGCCACTCCTTCCTTTCCTTCTCCTGGATCAGGGGCAGGAGCCTCTCCAGCACCCTGGCGGCGTCGCCCACCACGGGGATATCCACGGTGATGTTCTTGCCGATGGAGGAGGGGTCCACGTCCACGTGGACGATCCTGGCATCGGGTGCGAACTCGTCTATCTTCCCGGTGATGCGGTCGTCGAACCGTGACCCGATGGCAACCAGCAGGTCGGAGTTGGTGACGGCGTAGTTGGCGTAGACCGTGCCGTGCATGCCCAGCATGCCGAGGGACAGCAGATCGTCCTCGGGGAAGCATCCCAGGCCCATCAGGGTGGTGGTGACGGGCAGATTGCCCTTGCGGGCCACCTGCCGCAGGATCTCCGAAGCGCCGCTGATGATAATGCCACCGCCCACGTAGAGCACGGGCCGCTCGGCGGAGTTGATCGCGTCCGCCATCTTCTGCACCTGCCCGCCGTGGCCGGCGCCTTCCGGGGGGTGGTAACCGGGAATCTCCATCTCCCTGGCCACCTTGCCGTCCACCAGGGCGGAGGTCACGTCGGTGGGCAGGTCAATCAGGACCGGACCGGGCCGCCCCGTCCGGGCGATGTGGAACGCCTCCTTCACCACGCGCGGCAGATCGCGTACGTCCTTGATCAGGTAATTGTGCTTTGTGGCGGGCCGCGTGATACCGGTGACGTCGGCCTCCTGGAAGGCATCGTTGCCGATAAGTTCCGTCTTCACCTGACCGGTGATGGCCACCATGGGCACACTGTCCATGTAGGCGGTGGCTATGGCGGTGACCAGGTTGGTAGCTCCCGGGCCGCTGGTGGCCACGCAGACGCCCACCTTGCCGGTGGCACGGGCGTAGCCGTCGGCCATGTGCCCGGCGCCCTGCTCGTGGCGGGCCAGGATGGTCTGCATCGGGGCGTCGTACAGGGCGTCGTAGAGCGCTATGACGGCTCCGCCCGGGAGGCCGAAGATGTGCTCCACGTCCTCCTCCAACAGTGCATCAATCAGTAACTCGGCTCCGGTCTTTCCCATTGTAGTGTCGCAGTCCAAAAGTCAAGAAATCCCCTCGGCCCCCGCTCGGTCAGGACGGCCGGGAGACGGTGGTTGCACGTCGACCGGCCGGGGTGAACCCGAGCCGGCCCTCGAAGATGGCACGGGACTATCCGGCTCAGAACAGGCCGGCGCCGAATCCCGTGTCTTCCTCTTCCTCCTCTTCTTCTTGCTCGGCCTCCGCGAAACCCTCGGCAGGGCCTTCCTGCGGCTCTTCCTCGGGCTCTTCCATCTCGGGTTCCAGCACGGGAACGGGTCCCGGCACGGGTTCCGCCTGGGGCACGGGGGGCTCCGGTTCGGCCGTCGGCGCTTCCGTCGCCTGCGGCGGGGGCTCGGGCTCGGCTATCTCCGGCTCCGGCTGGGGCTCCTCCGCTTGCGACTCCTCGGGCTCCGGCTCCGGCTGGGGCTCCTCCGCTTGCGGCTCCTCGGGCTCCGGCGGGGATTCGGGCGCCTCGGGCGGCTCCTCTTCCTCCTCCTCGTCGTAGCCGTATTCGTCGAAACCCTCGTGCTCGTCCGTCAACTCCTCCAGACCTTCCTCGCCGTACTGCCGCTGCGGTTCCAGCCCCTCATCCACGCGCTCGATCTCGGCCTCGTATGCCGCCAGCACGGTCTCTTGAATCATCTCCCGGCAGGGAGTGTTGATCGGGTGCGCCACGTCTACGTGGAACTTATCGCGTGCGTCGGGCCCCTCCGTGGCGCGTGAGGCGTCCAGCTTTTCCCCGCAATTGTTGCAGTATGCAGCCCGCAACTCATTCTTGGATCCGCAGTTGGGACAGTTGTCGGTCAACTTCCGGCTGGGCATCGCAACAAAGAACCCCTTGCGCCCCTCGATGACCCGAAGGTCATGAATCACGAAGTCATCGTCAATGGTAATACTGCAGAATGCGCGCAACCTGTCCGACCGATTGCGCATGAGCTTGACACGCACTTCGGTGATGTTCAAAGAAGTCACCTCCACCTCGTCAGCAAAAGAATCCGGCCATTCCATGCGGGCAGGCTGTGCGCCGCGACGCACGGAACGTCCAATTCGGCCCGCACCAGACGGGCGGCCCTCCTGACCGCTCGCTCGCTCTCGGAAGGGGCAAGAAAACCGGAACCGCTGCCCGCCAATAGCCACCGCTGTAACCCCGGCGGCTCCGTCACCCGTTCGAGATCGTCGCGCAGCGACCTCAGTCCGTCGTGCAGCTCGAAAGCCTTCTCCTCGAGGTCGTTGTGCAACGCGGCGGTCAGCAGACCGACGTCCCCGCAGGCCAACGCTTCCAGTACATTGTTACTGGCGCTATCGCGACTTGTCAAGCCGTTTTGCCATCCGGCGTAGACGTCCGCCGTCGAAACGCTCATGTTCGGCAGCGCCAGAGCGTAATGGATTTCCCCCTCTGCGGGCACCGGCCGCACCTTCTCCCCGCGTCCCTCGCACAGGGAAGTTCCCCCATAGAGAAAGAAGGGTATGTCCGAGCCAAGCCCGGCGGCCACCTCGGCCAGCGCCTCCACCGGCAGTTGAAGGTCCCAGAACTGATTCAGCGCCAGCAGCGTCACCGCGCAGTCCGAGCTGCCGCCCCCCAGGCCGCCGCCGGCGGGGATGGACTTGCGCAGCCCGACCCGGACGCCGCGCCCCACGTCCGCCCGCTCCCGCAGCAACTCCGCCGCCTGCACCACCAGGTTGCGCTCGTCGCTCGGCACGCCCGGCGCGTCGCACTCCAGCTCCACTCCGTCCGTCGGCGCCGACCGGAACTCCAGTTCGTCGAACAGGCTGACTGCCTGCATCACGGTGCGTATCTCGTGGTAGCCGTCCGGGCGGCGGCCCAGAACCTCCAGGGCCAGGTTCACCTTGGCGGGAGCCCTCACCGTCAGCGGTTCATCCGGGCGGTTCTCAGGCATCCGCTTCCCCCACCGCGTAAACGAAAAAGGTCAACTGGCTCTGACCGTAAACCCGCCGGTCCGTCTCCCGCAGTAAGGCGGCCGGCCACGACGTGACCTCCATGGGGCGATGGTGCAGCACCAGCGGGGCGCCGTCCGCAACCCATTGTCCAAAAAGGCCTTGCAGAGCCTGGAACAGACGGCCCCTCTGTTCCGGATCGTCCACCATGGCGTAGGGGGGATCGGCCAGCACCAGCGTGGCCGGAACGCCGGCGGAGGGCGGTTCCCGGTCGGGAAGGCTCAGGGCGTCGGCCACCAGGATGTCGCAGCGGTCGGCCAGGCGGCACTTCTCCGCATTTGTCCTGACCAGGTCCGCAAGCACCCGGTTCCTCTCCACGAAGACGCAATGGGAACCCCCGCGGCTCAGCGCCTCCAGCCCCAGCCCGCCCGACCCGCTGAAGAGGTCCAGCACCTGCGCCTCCGGCACGTCGGCGCGGAGGATGTTGAACAGTGCCTCCTTCACCCTGTCCAGCATGGGGCGGAGGCCCTCTACCGACCGTGTCTGCAGGCGGGTGCTTCGGGCGGATCCGCTGATGATCCTCACGTGTCCTCCCCCGTCATTTCGGCGTCGGAGACGGCCACGATGCTCACGCCACAGCGGTCGCCCTTGTCCCTGACCTCCTCCAGATCCAGTCCGATCGTCTTGTCGGCCTCGACGGCCAGCACCGCAATGCCGGCCTCATCCAGCGTGTCCACGGTCTGCGGGCCGATGCAGGGGATGTCGAAGCGTTCATCGTGGCCCTCTTTGGCCAGCTTGACGGCCACCGCATCCTCGCCGGCCAGCCGCCCGCCGCGCCGGAGCGCGGCGTCCGTGCCTTCGATGCCCTCGACCGCCACCACGGCCTCTTCCTTGACCACGATGCACTGGCCTATCTGGAGGGCGGCGATCTGCTTGGCGATGGGCCAGGCAAAGCGGATGTCCCGCCACTGACTCTCGTCGGGCTCGTTGCCGGTCAGGCAGCCGGGGGGCACCAGAAGCTCCGGACAGTAGTCAACCACGCTGCCCACGGGCAGGCCGGCCTCCTCGAACCGGTCCGCCACGGCGCCCAGGATGCTGTGATCCTGCTTCCCTTTCAGACCGCCATACCACAGCTTTATGGTCTGCCAATCAGGCAGCAAAAGCTTCTTGTCGCCGAACATGCGGCTCTTCTCGATAGCGCCCAGCATGAGCACGACATCGGCGGACGCGTTGCCGAAAATCTTCAGCCACCGGCCCAGCTTGGCGATGCCGGTCCAGTGGGTTTCATCGGCGAACTGCTCGATGGCGGCGTCTGCCTCGCCCTTGATGCCCACGGCCACCACGCGGCTGCCGCGCTCCCGCAGCGTCTCCGCCGCGTGCAGGGGCAGCGCACCGGCGCCGCACAGCAGTCCCACCACCTCCGGTGCTTTTCGCCGCTCGTTCATTCTCGCAACTGGCCGTCGCCGATCACGCGCCATTTGTAAGTGGTCAACTCCTCAAGGGCCATCGGGCCGCGCGCGTGGAGCTTGTCGGTGCTGATGCCTATCTCCGCCCCCAGCCCGAACTGCTCGCCGTCGTGCCACCGGGTGGTGGTATTGACGAAGACCGCCGCCGAGTCCACCTCGTCCAGGAATCTCTGCGCCGCGCAGAAATCGTTCGTCACGATGGCGTCGCTGTGCTGGGAACCGTAACGCTTGATGTGCTCGATGGCCTCCGCCAGGTCGTCCACCACGCGCACGGCCAGCGTCAGGTCCAGGTATTCCGTCCGCCAGTCCTCCTCGGTCGCCTCCTCGATGCCGTCCACAAGCGCGCAGGAGGTCGGGCAGCCGCGCAGCTCGACGCCCTCTTCCCGGAAGACGGGCACCATCTTCACGAAGAACTCCTCCGCCACCTCGCGGTGCACCAGCATGGTCTCCATGGCGTTGCACACACCGGGCCGCTGGCACTTGGCGTGGCGGCAGATGGAGACGGCCATCTCCAGGTCCGCCGCGGCGTCCACATAGGTGTGGCAGATGCCCTCGTAGTGCTTGATGACGGGCACGCTGGCGGTCTCCATCACGGTGCGTATGAGCCCCTTGCCGCCCCGGGGTATGACCACGTCCACGTAGTCGTCCGCCCGCAGCAGCCGGGGCACCAGCGCCCTGTCGGTGGTCTCGACCATCTGCACGATGCGGTCGTCCACGCCCTCCTGGGCGCAGGCGTCCGCGATGCACCGATGGACGGCCATGTTGGAATGGATGGCCTCCTTGCCACCGCGCAGGATGACGGCGTTGCCGCTCTTCAGGCACAGGCTGGCGGCGTCGGCCGTGACGTTGGGCCGCGACTCGTAGATCATGCAGATCACGCCCAGGGGCACGCGCACCTTGTCCAGCTTCAGCCCGTTGGGCAGCACCCAGCCGTCAATGACGCGGCCGACCGGGTCTTTCAGGGCGGCCACCTTGCGCACGGCGCCCGCCATGCCCTCGATGCGCTTATCGGTCAGATCCAGCCGGTCCAGCATGGCGCCGGACAGGCCCGCCTCGCGCCCTGCCTCCAGGTCCTTCGCGTTGGCCTCCTGCAGCGCTTCGCGGCTGTCCAGGATGTTGGCGGCAACGGTTTCAAGTATCCGGTTCTTCAGGGCGGTGGACGCCCCGGCAATGGCCGCGGACGCCTCCCTGGCGGCTTCCACCAGCTGTTGCACGTACTTCTCTGTGTCCATGGAGTCGGTCCTTCCGGCACTGATCAGTCTCGCAATTTCATCCGGCGGAGGAGCGCGCCGACGCCGCGTTCCAAACCATCAGTATGACGGCCGTGAGGGCAAATACGCCGGCCGGCAGGGCCACCGGAAAGTGGCGCCAGCAGAGCGCCTGCAGCCACCGCGGCTTCGGTGGGGCCGGAGCGGCGGCCTGGGACTCCGCCACCGTCGAGGGATCGAACTCCTCCACACGCTCCCCGGGCGCGGCGAACCCGTAGTCCTCCCGTGCCACACGCTCGATGGCGGAAGGCGAGGTCAGCAGCGCGTTCCTCAGTGCGCGCAGCCGGGCGTTTTCCCGCTCCAGTTCCGCGTTCTCGGACGCCAGGCGGTCTCGTTCCCGCAGCAGATGCTCCAGTTCCCGCCCCCGTCTTCCCAGCAACGCGCCGAAGAAAGCGGCCACAAGCGTGGCCAGCATCACCGGCAGCCAGAAAGTCCGGGGTGAGAATACCGCCATCGGCATGATCTCCGAAGCACAGCTACACGGCCGGCCGGGTCCGCCCCGCCCGTTATCGTATAACAGGAAACATGAGGAAGTGTCAATACGATTCCCGCGCGGCCCGACGTCAGTAGCGGTATACCGCGCCCACCTCCGCGCCGTCCGGCATCTTCTCGGTCTCCAGGGCGAACACGGTCCCCTCGTGCAGCAGCGTATGGACGGCGGCCCAGTCCAGCAGGTCCTCGTCGCCGCTCTCCTGCCGGTAGTGCAGGTAGACGAGGCCCCTGTCCGGGTCGTAGCGCCCCCATTCGTGCCGCTCGAGGTCCGTCAGGAGTATCTCCACCCTTCCCTGCGAGGCGGCTTCCAGCACCTCGTCCAGGTCGTCCGAAGCCCGGTCGGTGCCGGCGAACCGGTGATAGGCCGCGATGGCCTGCTCTTTGACTTCCTCGAAGTGCGGCCGGACGATCTCCCAGGCCTTCTGCTGCAGATCGGCCGACTTAACCCGGTCGGGGTTGCCCTCAATCCCGTCCTCCATCAGGTTGCCGTAGTGGTTCACCTCGCGGTAGAGCGACCTGATGTCCGGCACTCCGGCCAGCACCAGTGGCGCCTTCTGGCCGCTCAACACATCGCTCACCCCGTTCTGCAACTGCTCCAGGAATATCCGCACGTTCTTTTTGTGCACCGCCTTGTCCGAATCGTCCGCCTGGGCGTGGAAAACCGCGCCGCCCTTGCGCCCGCGCGCGGGCACTCCGGAATGCAATTGCAGGTGCTCCTCGTCGTAGTCGAACTGCAGCGCATCTTCCAGGCTGGTCGGCACGTCGCGCAGCTCGATCTCCCGCAGGCTGTGGTGCGTGCACTGCAGGAGCCGGACGTCCTTCTGGCTGAGCGCCAGCACGAAGAATCGCCCGTCCCCGGTCAGCAGCGGCAGCAGCGGCTTGATGTGGAACTGGTCGCTGACCACCGCAAGCTCCTCGAAGCGCGAGGGCAGCCGGTAGTAGCGGAAAAGCTCCGGTGAAATAAAGACCGCCAGCCCGTCGCTGTCCTGTTTCCAAGCACGCATGCCGTCCATCAGCTCGCGCGCCGGTTCCAGCAGATCTTCCTGCTCCGCGGACCGCAGGCCGGCCTCGTCGAGCTGCTTCTCCACCTTGCGGAGCATGTTCTTCAGCCGAATCGCGTTCTGCTTCTTCTCCGGCCCCCCTCGACGCAGAGGCGCGAAGACGGACACACACGGCTCCTCCTGATGATGCGCGAGCAGTTCCAGATCGTCTCTTGTCAGCAGGTTCATCCAGCAGGCCCCCTTCTGACCATAGTATGCGGACGCGCCGATGCGGCCACGCCCTGGTTCATTCTAATCTCATTCTCACTAGCCCCATTATACGGGCTAAGCGGCCCGCCTTCCATTTCCCGTCGCTTGCGGCCGCGGCGGGCGGGGCCGGGCGCTTTGACCATTCCGCTGCGCGCGGCTACAATACCCGCGTTTCCATCAATCGGGCGACCACGATGAGCACCATGGATCAAAACGAGAAAACGGAGCTTCTGCAGCAATGCGCGGGCATCCGCGTCACCGACTGGCACGACGCCATGGATACGCTGGGATTCTTCGACCGCGGGCTGATGAAGCCCGAGGTGCGGCCGCTCTGGCGCGATATCGAGGCCTTCGAGCACTGCATTGTGGGCTTCGCCCACACGGTGCGCTACGTGCCCTCCACCGAGACGATCGTCGCCGACGGCCCGGAGGATTTCCAGCGCCAGGAGAAGGAGTGGTACGGCGCGGAGCCCAACTGGACCGAGGACCTCGGCGAGGGCGACGTCATCGTCATTGACGGCGCCGAGACCCGCGACACCGGCTACGTGGGCTCCTGCAACGCCATGGGGTGGCTGGCCCGGGGAGCGCGAGGAATCGTCACCAACAACGGCGTGCGCGACACGGACGAACTGATCAAGCAGAAGGTGCCCGTCTACTGCCGGGGCTTCTCGCGCGGCATCATCCCCGGGCGCGTCGAGGTGGACAGCTACGGCGAGCCCGTCGAGTGCGGCGGGGTGTACGTCCACCCCGGAGACCTGGTGGTGGCCGACGGCGACGGCGTGATGGTCATCCCGGCGGACCTCGTCGAGGACGCCCTCGGCATCGCCAGAGAGATTCAGACCAACGACCAGCGCATCCGCGCGCGGCTCTACCAGAGGCTCGGCCTGCCGCCCGACTTCACCCTCGGCGACGCGGCGGAGCAGGAATAGGCGCGTTGCGGCCGCATTCCAGACCCCAAAAAGATCGAGAGCAGACCATGAAAGACAGTGCGTTCTCCGTCGAAATCACCCCCGACTGGCGTGGCCTCTACGACTGCATTATGCGCGAGGGCGCGCCAGACAGGGTCCACCACATCGAACTGTTCGTGGACTGGGAGATCGAGGAGGCCATCTGCGAGAGATACGGCGTGCTGGAGGGCCTCGACCGCGAGGCACCCGACTTCATGATGCAGCGCCGGGTGGCCGTGCAGCGCTTCCTGGGCTACGACTACGTGCGCCAGGGGCTGGACGAGCTTCCCATGCCGCTGAAACGGACCACCACCGGCGACACCGCCGAGCTGGCCCGCGACGAGGGCCGGGCCTACATGGAGGAACACGAGGGGCCAATCACCAACTGGGAGGAGTTCGAGGCATACCCCTGGCCCGACCCGGAGGCGGCCACCACTCACGCCCTGGAATGGTACCGGGAGAACCTGCCGGAGGACATGTGCATCATCGGCAGCGGCGGATTCGCGCACTTCGCCGAGCACCTCTCCTGGCTCATGGGCTACGAGACCCTCTGCTACGCCCTCTACGACCAGCGCGACCTGGTCAAGGCCATCAGCGACAGGCTCATGGATATCTACCGCGTCGCCGTGAAGCGCATGCTGGAGTTCGACCGCGTCGAGATCGTCTGGGGCAGCGACGACATGGGGTTCAAGACCGCCACGCTCATCAGCCCGGACGACCTGCGGGAGTTCGTCCTGCCCGGCCACAAGGAGATGGCCCGCATCAGCCACGAGGCGGGCCGGCCCTACCTGCTGCACTCCTGCGGCAACCTGACCGCCATCATGGAAGACCTGATCGAGGACGTCGAGATAGACGCCCGCCACTCCTTCGAGGACACCATCGAGCCGGTCACTGAGGCCTACGAGCGCTACGGCGACCGCATCGCCATCCTGGGCGGCATAGACGTGGACTTCCTCTGCCGCGCCGACGAGGAGCAGATCCGCGCGCGCGTCCGCGATACGCTCGAGCAGTGCCACCCCGGCGGCGGCTACTGCCTGGGCTCCGGCAACAGCGTTGCCAACTACGTGCCCGTGGACAACTACCTGGCCATGCTGGACGAAGGCCGCCGGTTCACCGCGTGAACCCGGCGCCGGGAACCGGTTGCCGATTGTTGGTTATCCGTTATCGATAACCGGACCTGAGACTTAAGCCGTGCCGTCGTGCTGCATCTATCGTGGAATCTCTTGCCGACGCTGCACGCTTGAAAAGCTGGAGTCTGGACATTAGCATCATTGTCGAAAACGGTTGCGCGAGGCGGAGCTCATGGCCCGCACCGAAGGAGGGAAGGATGGAGCGTGAGGAACTCCGAAGAGAGCTGAAGCGCCGCCTGGAGAATGCATTTGGAGAGCGCCTGAAGGGAGTTATCATCCATGGCTCGGAGGCACGGGGGGAGGCGCGGGAAGACAGCGACATTGACGTGATGGTCCTGCTCGAAGGGCCGATAGACCTGTGGGATGATATTGGGCGCGGCATAGAGGCGACCTACGATCTGACGCTCCAACTGGGCCGGCCAGTCCACCCGGAGCCCGTGGACGTGGAGGCCTATGAAAAAGGCGAGTTCGCCCTTTATCGCAACGTCAAGAAGGAAGGAATAGTGCTTTGAGCGAGGAGTCGCAGGACCTGTGGCAACGGGCGTGCGAGTCGCTGCGGGCAGCCGAGGCCGTGTTGCCGGTGAGCGCGGACGCGGCGGCCTCGCGAGCTTATTACGCCGCCTTCTTCGCCGCCTCCGCTTTGTTCGCTCTGGAAGGCCGATCTTTCAGGCGGCACTCGGCGGTGGAAGCGGCCGTGCATCGGGATCTTGTGCGTCCCGGCAAGTGGCCTGTTTCCAGGGGAGCCAACTACTCGCGGCTGTTCGAACTTCGGCAGACGGGCGACTATGGGGTAGGTGAACATGTCTCGACTGAAGATGCCCGTCGCGCTGTCGAGGCGGCCAGGCACATACTGTCGGCAGTCTCGGCGGAGCATTCCGAGGAGTTCCCCCGGCCTGGCGGAGGGGAATAGGAGATGGCCGGGTTCGAAGTGCCGGAACCGATCTTCAACAGCACCCTACGAGGAACCGCAGCAGTGCCGGTTCATCCGGGAGGGAGCGTCGCCAACTACGTGCCCGTGGACAATTACCTGGTCATGCTGGACGAAGGCCGGAAATTTAACCTGAACGAGGGTGCCTGAGAACTTACCGCATCGGAGCAGTCAGGATTCCCCCGAGGCCCAGGCCACAATTGACGACAGCCGTTTGTCGAGCAGAGTGGTGTCGACCAGCATCACGTCAATGACGAGTCGTCCGTCGCCAACCGTATGGATATTATAATCTCCTCGGAAAATCCTGATGTGAACTTCTTCCGGATTGAAAGACTTTCCACGATCGGGCTCATCGCTGTCCTTGCCCTTAATGTTCAGGAATTTTTCCTCCAGGTAGGCGGCCAACGCATCATCGCTCATCAAAGCCATTGCTCTGCGAAGCGTAAAGGCAGGCTTTTCGCTGGGTTCCGTGGACCTTTCCTTGTCCAACTCAACGGTGATATCCGCGCCACAAACGTAAATCGCATCGGCAACCAGGTAGAGACGCACCGGCTCCCGCCCGCCATCAACCCTGTAAAAGGACGCCCCGCGGTAAATGTCCTCGATCGCTCGCCTGAAGCAGTACTCCAGGTATCCGCCGGACAAGACTACCCCTTTCAGGCGGGGAAACAGAAGCCGATGTCTTCCGTTGGAGCTTCTGACGGGGTAGTCAATGTGTTCCTCGTTCAGAAAATGGTTATCCACGGGGTGATCATCTATGAAATCCTCAACGATGGAGATAACCGGAATATTGTGTTCCGAAACAGTTCCGGCCAGACGACGCGTCGCTTCGAATGTGCATCTCTCCGGGTCCCATGTTTCGGAATTGTGATTGAACAATGCGTACAAGGGCTCGCCCAGCACGACAGTCGTGTCCTGCTCTACGTACGGCTCAGGCACCTGGTTCGATTTCGATGCCGGGGCCTCGCGTAAACCAGTCCGCCTTAGCCCCATAAGGCCCAGGCAAACGCAAAGCGCCAAAAAGGCAACGTGTACCTTTTTTTGGCTTTGGAAGTTACGGATGTCTCTACCTCCTGAACATTAGAAACGGGTCCGGCCCGACGGCGGGAGTGTGTTTCAACGACAACGTAACTGCAAGTACGCCCGGTCGAAGGGGCACCCATCACACAGAGAGGCGTATCACATCTCCAATCCCCCTGACGCAGGCCAGTTCCCGGCGAAGCCGACCCCGCCGCATCTGGGATCGGCGACGAAGCCGGCATACCGGGCTGAGCAGGTTGCGGACCAAGCAGACCCTACTCGGCGGGAAGACCGGGCACCGCACGCTCGCGGGGCTCGGGCGCGTCCTCAGCCTTTCTTTCACCTAGGGCGCTCACAATCTGAGGGGTAACATCTTTGGTCTTAACCCCTTCCGCCGTATAGGCAATTTCTACCGCTATCACCTGCACCTCCGCCGCTTTGGCAACATCGGGCAGGGTCGCTTCAACATCGCGCTCGAACTGGTCAATGACCTGCTGCTGCTTCTGCTGAAGCTTTATCTGTATCTGCTGAAGCTTCTGCTGGTCTCCCTGCTCCTGCGCTTTAGTCATGTCTTCCTGAGCAGATTGGTACTCTTCCAGAAGCTCGTGGCGTCCTGGATACTGTTCAAAAGCCTTCTGCGGTTCGTAAGACCCCACCGGCAAAACGACAGCGCCTTCCGATTCCGCCGCTTCCTCGGGCAGCAAATCCTGAGCGCTGACGCCGCCGGTCCATGTAATTGTCAACAGGGCAGCTATGACTGCTGCTACTGCTACGAAAACTCCTGCCTTGCGAACGGTAATGCTGTGCATTTTCATCTCGATTCCTGTCAGAAATTGGAACTGTACCGTGAAACAGCAAATCAAAAGTCGTCGTGGATGAGCCCTGCCTTGTTACCGATCATTACTCCATCGGTATCAAGGGCTCCTCGCCACCTTCTTCCTCTTCTTCCTCAGGCTCCGCGGGCGGTAACTCGTACCCGCCGGGGCGCTCGCGCTCTGGGGCCTCCCCCTGTTCATACTGCTCAGGCGCAGGTCCCGGTTGTTCTTCGCAGCCGGTGGCAAAGCCGATCATCGTAAGCGCTCCGACAACCAGAATTGCTATCAGTGTGACTGTGAACCTGTGTCTCATTGTTCGCCTCCTCTTTCGGAAATCTCAAAACACATCGCGTGTTAATCCAACCTGCTCTGCTGTTCTCAAAAAAGGCACGACTAATGCGCCATGATAATCACCCCTTGCAACGCAATGTGAGGGATAGTGGAGTCTCGCACATAGCGGTGTCTGCACCAGAAAAGGGACAATGCTTCCCCCAACATAACGGCCGAACAGACCTCATCCGGCCCCGGAAGCATAGCCCCCGGAACCACCGGCCACCAGCCGTATTATGTTAGTCGGTTAACTCCCTGAGATGTTCACCCGGCTTTTCTGACCGCAGGCATTATAGAACGCCGGGCGGCAAAGCGCCCGGCGTTGTCCGGGGCGGCTCTACTTGCCCGACTGGCATCGTAAGTGTTTACCGTCGTTGCCTACGCTACCAGCATAGTGTGCCCCCCCCCGAGT
>CAYVBE010000073.1:0-17168 GCA_964448935.1 uncultured candidatus Brocadiaceae bacterium | reverse complement strand
AAAGGCGATCCGCCGCCGGAGTCGGTCGCCCTGGAGCGGATGCGCAATCTGCTGAGAGAGCACCCGGAGGACGAGGCGCTCAAGGAGGCCATCCGAGGGCAGGACCTCGAGTTACAGGCGGAATACCTGGCGCGCCGGCGGCTGATGCAGACCGGGGCCTTCATGCTGTTTGCCGGCGTGATCGCAGCGCTGATCTTCGCAAAGTGGTACGTATCCCTGGACACCTCCGGCCCGCGACCTGTGCCTCGTTCGGAGCGGGACGACGAGGACGCATGGCAGCGGCGCCGCCGGTGGAAGATGGCCGCCGTGGGCGCGGTCGGCCTGCTGCTCGGCGCGGGGCTGGTGGCGATGATCCTTTTGGGCGGTGGGCAGTTTCCCCCGGAAGAGGCCGAGGCGCCGGAACCGGAACCCGTTGCTGCCGGGGATGAGCAGGAGCCGACGGAGACCCCGGCGGAGGAGACGCCGGCCGTCCGGTACGAGGACAACTGGGCGCGCTTCCGCGGACCGAGCGGACTGGGCGTGGTGGAGGCCGGGGACTGGCCGCAGAGCTGGGACGGCGCGACCGGCGAGAACGTTGTCTGGAAGAGCCCCGTGCCTCTGCCGGGCCACAACTCCCCGGTGGTCTGGGGCGACCGCGTGTTCCTGACCGGCGCCACCGAGGAGGAGAAGGAGGTCTTCTGCTTCTCGCGCATAGACGGAGAGCTTCTGTGGCGCACCGCGGTGCGGACGCCCAACGCTCCCACCGAGGTCCGGGTGATGCCGGACACGGGCTACGCCGCGCCGACGGCGGCCACGGACGGGGAGCGGGTCTATGTCTTCTTCGCGACCGCCGAGATGGCCGCTCTCGACTTCGAGGGCAACGTGGTCTGGTCGCGCTTCATGGGCGAGCCACAGAACATGTACGGCATCTCCACGTCGCCGATCATGCACGACGGCCGGGTGATCCTGAAGTTCGACCGCGGCGTGATGGCCGAGGACGGTCTTTCGGCGCTTCTTGCGCTGGACCCGGAGACGGGCGAAGAACTCTGGAGGACCGATCGGCCCGTCCCTAATTCCTGGAGCACCCCTGCGCTGGCCGAGAGCGAGGCCGGACTGGAACTACTGACCGCCGGGAGCCCCTGGTTCATCGCTTACGATCCCACCACGGGGGCCGAGCTGTGGCGCGCGGACGTCCTGTCCGGCGACATCGGGCCCTGCCCGGTGGCCGCCGACGGCGTGGCCTTCTGCACGAACGAGTACGCCCAGGCCGCCGCGATCCGGATGGGGGGTGTGGGCGACGTGACCGAGAGCAACGTGCTGTGGACCGCCCACGACGGGCTGTCCGATGCCTCCAGCCCCTTGAGCGACGGCGAGTACTTCTTGCAGGCCAACAGCATAGGCCAGGTGACCTGCTTCAGCGTCGAGACGGGCGAACTGCTCTGGGAGGAGATGCTCGACGACGAGTTCTGGGCCTCTCCCACCCTGGTGGACGGTCTGGTTTACCTGCCCGGAACGGGCGGCAAGACGTACATCTTCAAGCTGGCCGACAGCTACGAATTGACCGCGGAGCCCGACCTGGGCGAGAAGATGTACGCCACGCCGGCCTTCGGAGACGCCTGCATCTATATCAGGGGCGTCGAAAACCTCTACTGCCTGAGCGCGGAACCCCCGAGGGAGGGGGACCAGGAATGAGCACGAAAGTCCAGGAGGGCGTTCCGGCCGTTGACCTGAGCGTGGTGGACGAGATCATCGCCCGCGAGGGCGGCGCGCCCCGCGCCTGCATCCCCATCCTGCAGGACATCCAACGGCACTTCAACTATCTGCCGGAGGAGGCCCTGCGGCGGGTCTGCGAAGAGACCGACATCAGCCCCGCCCAGATACAGGGCGTCAGCAGTTTCTATGCGCAGTTCCGGCTCAAGCCGGCCGGGGAGCACATCATAAGTGTTTGCCACGGCACGGCGTGCCACGTGGCCGGCGCGCCTGCCATCACCGAGGCCGTAAAGCGCACGCTGGGCATGGATGAGGAGCAGGACACCGACGCGGAGGGCACGTTCACCGTGGACGGAGTGGGGTGTCTGGGGTGTTGCGCGCTGGCGCCTGTGATGCGGATCGGCAACCACCTCTACGGCCCGTTGACGGCGGAGACCGTGCCGAAGGCCATCGAGCACTACCGCCAGGAGGGCGCCGAGGAAGACGACGAGTTGGACGGCATCATCGGAAAGCCCCGCAAGATCGCCGACGGCCTGCTGGAGATACGCGTGGGTCTGGATACCTACAGCATGGCCTGCGGCAGCGGCACGGTGGCGCAGGAATTTGATCGGGCGATAGACAGGCTGGGCGCCCACGCCGCGGTGCGGGGCACGGGAAGCACCGGCATGTACCACTCCGTGCCGCTGGTGGAGGTGGTGGGTTCGCAGGGCCGCGTCCGCTACGGCAAGGTCCGGCCGGAGATAGTCCCCCAGATCGTGCGCAGGCACGCGCCGCCGCGGGGATTGCTGGGCAAGGCAAGAGCGGCCGTCTCCAGGGTCAAGGACCTGCTGACGGAAGATTCGGCGTGGGAATCGCCCGACGGCGCCGCCCTGGGCGAGAAAGAGCGGGGCCTGCGGGCCTTCCTGGGCAAGCAGAAACACATCGTGCTGGAAGGCTGCGGGGAGATGGACCCCGTGGACATAGACGACTACCTGGATCACGACGGCTACCAGGCCCTGGAGCGCGTGCTGACCGAGCAGGAGCCCGAGGACGTCATCGAGACCATCAAGGCGGCGGACCTGCGGGGCAGGGGCGGAGGCGGTTTCCCCACGGGCGCGAAGTGGGAGATGGTGCGCGCGCAGGAATCGGACGTGAAATACGTGGTGCTGAACGGAGACGAGGGCGACCCGGGGGCGTTCATGGACCGGATGCTGCTGGAGTCCTACCCGCACCGGGTGCTGGAAGGGCTGGCCATAGCGGCCTACGCCGTCGGCGCCGGCGAGGCATACCTTTACATCCGCGCGGAATACCCTCTGGCCCTGAAGCGCCTGCGCACCGCCATCCGGCAGGCCGAATCCCGCGGGTATATGGGCCAGGACCTGTTCGGCACCGACTTCGGGCTGAAGCTGAACATCCTGGAGGGTGCCGGGGCCTTCGTCTGCGGGGAGGAGACGGGCCTGCTCGCGTCGCTGGAAGGCAAGCGCGGGATGCCGCGTTTCCGGCCTCCCTATCCCGTGGAGCACGGGCTCTGGGGCAAACCGACCAACCTGAACAACGTCGAGACCTATGCCTGCGTCCCCTGGATAATCCGGCACGGACCGGAGGCGTTCTCGGCGATCGGGGGAGCCAGGAGCAAGGGGACCAAGGTCTTCGCCCTGGCCGGCAGGATCGAGCGCGAGGGCCTCATCGAGGTGCCGATGGGCATCACCATCGGGGAGATCGTGGACGAGATCGGCGGCGGCATCCGGGGCGGGGGGAATTTCAAGGCCGTCCAGATCGGCGGCCCCTCGGGCGGCTGTCTGCCCGCTTCGCTGCGGAATGTGCGCATTGACTACGAAGAGCTGACCGAATACGGCGCCATGATGGGCTCCGGCGGCCTGGTGGTCATGGACGACAGCACCTGCATGGTGGACGTGGCGCGCTACTTCCTGGAGTTCACCCAGCAGGAGAGTTGCGGCAAGTGCACGTTCTGCCGGATCGGCACGAAGCGCATGTTGGAGATACTGGAGCGCCTCTGCGCCGGCGAGGGCGAGCGCGGGGACATCGAGAAGCTGGAAGACCTGGCGGAGCAGGTGCGCTCCACCAGCCTGTGCAGCCTCGGCAAGAGCGCTCCCAATCCCATCCTGACCACCATCCGTTACTTCCGCGACGAGTACGAGGCCCACATACGCGGCGAATGCCCCGCGCTGAGCTGCCGGGAGATGATCCGCTACGTCATCAGCGACGAGTGCGTCGGCTGCACCCTCTGCGCCCAGAACTGCCCGGCCGACGCCATCCCCGCAACACCCTACGAGATGCACGAGATAGACGAGGAGAAGTGTACCCGCTGCGGAATGTGCCGGACCGTCTGCCCCGTGGACGCCGTGGAGGTCGAGTGAGACAGAGATGCCCGTACGAATCACCATAGACGGCCGAGAAGTCGAAGTCCCGCAAGGGACCACCATCCTCAAGGCCGCCCGGAAGCTGGGAATTGACATCCCGACGCTCTGCTATGCCGAGGATGTCTGCCATGCCGCGTCCTGTTTCATGTGCGTGGTGCGCATGGACGGCAAGCCCCATCACATTCCCGCCTGCGTGGCGCCGGCCGAGGACGGCATGGAGGTCACCACGGATTCGGAGGAGATACGGGAGGCTCGCAGGGCTGCGCTGGACCTGTTGCTGTCCGACCACACGGGCGACTGCGAGGCGCCCTGCATGAGGGCCTGCCCGGCGGGGATGGACATCCCGGGTTTCATTCATCACGTGACCCGCGGGGAGTATGCGCGCGGCGCGGGCCTGGTGCGGGAGAGTATCCCGCTGCCCGGTTCGCTGGGCAGGCTCTGCCCCGCCTACTGCGAGCGGGCCTGCCGGCGCGGGCGCTATGACGAGTCCGTCAGCATCGCTGCGCTCCACCGCTACGTGGCCGATCGCGCCTACGAGGACGGCGATGATGCGTTCGATCGCGCGGAGCCCACCGGAAAGAAGGTAGCCATCGTCGGCGCCGGGCCGGCGGGTCTGTCGGGCGCCTACCACCTGCTGCTCGGCGGTCACGATTGCACGTTGTTCGAGGCGCGTTCCGAGCCCGGCGGCCGGTTCCGCTACTCCGTGCCCGCTTACCGTTTGCCGCGCGATCTGCTGGAGGCCGAGATTGAGGTTATCCGGCGCGCCGGCGCCGAGTTCAGGTTCGAGACGCGGGTTGGCTCGGACGTTACGCTGGCCGACATGCGGGACGAGTTCGATGCCGTTCTGATCGCCATAGGGGCTCAGGCCGAGGGTGAGCTCGAGGATGTGCCGGGCGCCGGGCTTGCGGAGTCGGCATTGGGTTTTCTGAACTACGTGGCGACGGGGAACGTCGAACGGGTATCTGGACCCGTGGTGGTGCTGGGCGACGGCTACGAGGCGGTGGCCGCGGCCCGGAGCGCGCTGCGCCTGGGGGCCTCGGAGGTGACGCTTGCCACACCGGCCGGTCGCCGGCGCATGTCCTGCGATTCCGACCTGATCGCCGATGCGGAAGGGGAGGGCGTCGTCGTCCGGAACGGGGTCGAGCTGCGGCGAATCGAGGAGGGGAGGGACGACCTTCTGCAGTGCGTGTTCGGGGACGGAGAAGAGGAAGTGACGATGCAGGCGTCGCTCGTCCTCGCCGCGCCCGAACGGCAGGTGGATGCGGAGGCGCTGCGCGGTCTCGGCGTTGAGGCGGATCGCAAGACGCTCCGGACGGCCCTGGAGGATGTTTTCATCGCGGGGGAGGTGGTCGGCGGCGCCAAGGCGGCCATCCGCGCGGTGGCGGATGCGAAGAAGGCGGCGGCCTCCATAGACCAGTATCTGCGCGGCCGGGAGGTGACCGGCCTCCCGGAGCTGATTGACGTCCGCATGGGGCGGCTGGATGAGGACACGATGGCGGAGTTCTGCAAAGACTTCCCCCACGCTCCGCGCGCTGACCAGCGCGTGCTCGAGCCGGAGGAAAGGGGCGCCGGTTTCGCCGAGGTCCAGCAGGGTCTCAGCGATGACGCCGCCCTGGCCGAGGCCCGCCGCTGCCTGCAATGCGCCTGCGATGCCCGCAACGATTGCGGTCTTCGCATCCACGCCACGGAATACGGTGCGGACCCCGGGGCCTTCAAGGGGGAGAAGCGAGAGTTCCTGCGGGACAGTAGCCACCCGCAGGTCGTCTACGAGTCGGGCAAGTGCATCCTGTGCGGCCTCTGCGTGCGCATCGCTGCGGAGGAGGATGAGGAGCTGGGGGTCGGCTTCCGGGAGCGAGGTTTCCGCACCCGTGTCAGCGTGCCCTTCCGGGACGCGCTGGCAAAGGGCCTGGAGCACAGCGCCCGCCGATGCGTCGAGGCATGTCCCACCGGAGCGCTGGCCTGGAAGGTGGGCGGCGAGGCGCCAGAAGCTCAGGAACAATAGCGGGTTATGCCCATGCGGATTGCCTACATTACTGCCGGCGCCGCAGGCAGATACTGCGGCGCGTGCAAGCGCGACGTGGGGGTGACGCGCGCCCTCATCGAACGCGGGCACAACATGTTGCTCCTCCCCCTCTACACCCCGCTGCAGACCGACGAGCCCGACCCGAGCCTGGACCGCGTCTTCTTCGGCGCGCTCAACGTCTATCTGCAACAGCAGTGCTCCATCTTCCGGCGCACGCCGCGGTCGGTGGACTGGCTGCTGGACCGGCCCTCCCTGCTCAGGTTCGTCTCCGGACTCGGCGTCGAAACAGAGGCCGAGGAGTTGGGCGAGATGACCGTCTCCGTCCTGCGCGGCCCGGAAGGGATGCAGCGGAAGGAACTGGACAAGCTGCTCGACTTCCTGGAGGACGAAGGTCCGTTCGACGTGGTCAACCTGTCGAACTCCCTTTTCTCCGGATTCGCGGCGCCCATCAGGGAACGGCTGGGGGCTCCGTTGGTCTGCAACCTGCAGGGCGAGGAAGGCTTCGTGCGGCACCTTCCCGAGGAGCACCGGGAGGAGGCCCAAGAGTTGCTGCGTCGGCACGCCTCCGAGATCACGGTATTCGTGGCTTCCTACGAGGCATACGCCGACGAGATGGCCGGCTTCCTGGATGTCCCGCGAGAGAAGGTGAAGATCGTCCGCCCCGGCCTGGAGACGAGTCGCTACGCGGGCGACCGGAAGCTGCAGCCGGGAGTGTTCCGCGTGGGCTACCTGTCCAGCATCAACCCGCGTAAGGGGATTGATCTGCTGTTCGACGCGTTCGCGCGCCTCGTGGAGGAACGCGTTGGGGATGCCGCGCCACGGGAAGAGCTGGCCGTCGGCGGACAGTTGCTCAAGTCCAACGAGGAGTTCTGGGAGGGTCTGCAGGCAGACCTGGGGCAGAAGGGATTGGGCCAGAGGCTGGACTATGCCGGCGAGATGGAGATGGCCGAGAAGGTGCGTTTCCTGAAACGCTGCGACGTTTTCTGTGTGCCGGGCCGATCGGCGGAGCGCAACGGCATGGCATGGATCGAGGCCGTCAGCGCGGGCGTGCCGCTGGTGGTGACCGACCGGCCCGGCCTGCGGGAGATAGTGGACCTGACCGGCGGAGGCGTTGTGGTGCCGCCCGACGATCCGGCGGCACTGGCCGAGGCGCTGGCCGCCCTGCGGGACGATCCGGACCGTGCAAATTGCCTGGGAAGGGCAGCGGCGCAGGGCGCGGCGGAGTATTTCGACATCGGAGAGACTGCGGGGGAGACGCTGGCGATTTACGAGTCACTTGCGGTAGACTGAGTTCGCAGATGCGGGCTTCAATTCATCCTCACATACGGGGAGGGAGTCTGGTGGGACGCCGAGCGAAGCCGAGGGTTGCCCTGTGGCTTGCGCTGGTCCTGACACTTGCCGTTCCGGGGCTGTCACTGGCAAACTGGCCGCAGTTCCTGGGGCATAACCGGGACGGCATCGTGCGGGATGCCGACGGCCTGCCGAGCAGCTATTCGCAGGACAACGTGCGACTGCGGTGGCAGACCGAGACCGGGCCGGGGTTCGGGGGAGCCGCCATCTATGGCGACAGCGTGCTGATCATTGATCGCGTCCAGCAAAAGGGCGATGTGATCCGCCGCCTCCGGCTTGCGGACGGCCGCGAAGTGTGGCGATGCCCGTACGCCGCTCCTGGCAATATCTCCTACCCCGGAAGCCGCTCCACGCCCGCCACGGACGGAAGGCTGGTCTTTACCGTCGGCCCGATGGGGCATCTCTCGGCGGTCACTTTGTCGCGTGGACAGCCGGTGTGGCAGAGGAACTTGCTGCAGGACTGGGGCGGGCAGAAGCCCAACTGGGCCGTCGCGCAATCACCCCTGCTTGTCGGCAACATGGTAGTCGTCGCCCCCTGGGGCAACCGGGCGGCTGTGGTGGCCTACGACAAGGCCTCCGGCCGGGTTGTATGGACCACCCCGAATAGCGCCGGGAAGATCATGGATTACCAGTCCGTGGTGCTCATGATGCTGGGGGACCGGCTCACGCTGGTCTCGTGCGGCAGGCAGGGGTACACCATCGGCGTGGACGCCAGAACCGGCCAGCAGATCTGGGCCTACAGCGGCTACCGGTGCAACAACCACATCCCTTCCCCGGCAGTAGTCCCCGGCAACCGCATACTTCTGACCGGCGGCTACGGCGCCGGATCGGTCGTGCTTGAGATCGGAAGGCAGGGCAGCCGCTACGGGGTCCGCGAGCTGTGGAAGAACGGGAACCTGGGCACGACCACCGCGCAGGCGCTGGTGTGGGACGGCTACATCTACGCCAACAGCAAAGACAGGGGCGGGGGGCTGCGGTGCCTGTCGCTGGACGGAGATATTCTCTGGGACACCCGGCAGAGCAGGTTGATGTTCGACCTGGGAAGCATCCTGATCGCCGGCGGCCAGATATTCCAGATCAACGGTCAGGGAGGCGAGCTGTTCATCGCCCGGGCGACCCCCGAAGGCTACAACGAACTGGGCCGCATAAACGTGCTGGACGGCCGGCAGGTATGGGCGCCCATGGCCTACAGCAACGGCTGCCTTGTGATGCGCGATCAGCGGAAGATGGTCTGTCTCGACCTGAAGCCCGGCAGCCGGTGACCCGCCGGGTGGCTACGCGGACGCGCCGCCGTGCGAAACGGCGCGCTCTGGCGTAGAGTGCGGCGGACGGGGTGGAGGTTTACGAGGCATTTGCGTTAGACTGAGTTCACAGTTGAGGGATGCAATTCGTCATCAGATAACGGGAGGAAACCTGGTGAGAACCGGACCGAAGTCGAGGGTTGCTCTGCTGCTCGCGCTTGCTTTCACACTCGCCGTTCCGGCGGTGTCGCTGGCCAACTGGCCGCAGTTCCTGGGGCCCAACAGAGACGGCATCGTGCGGGATGCCGACGGCCTGCCGAGCAGCTATTCGCAGGAGAACGTGCGACTGCTGTGGCAGGCCGAGACCGGGCCGGGTTACGGAGGGGCGGCCATCTACGGCGACAGCGTGCTGATCATTGACCGGGTGCAGCAGAAGGGCGATGCGATCCGCCGGCTCCGGCTTGCCGACGGGCAGGAAGTCTGGAGGCGTTCCTATGCCGCACCGGGGAGCATCAACTACCCCGGAAGCCGGTCCACTCCCGCCACGGACGGCAAGCTGGTTTTCACCGTCGGCCCAATGGGGCACTTCTCTGCCGTCACGTTTGCGGCCGGCGAGCCGGTGTGGCAGAAGAACCTGCTGCAGGACTGGGGCGCACAGAAGCCCAGCTGGGCCGTCGCCCAATCACCGCTTCTGGTCGGCAACCTGGTGGTCGTCGCCCCTTGGGGCCGTCAGGCGGCAATGGTGGCATACGACAAAGCCTCCGGCCGGGTGGTGTGGACCACCCCCAACAGTGCCGGAAAGGCGATGGATTACCAGTCCGTGGTGCCCATGATGCTGGGGGACCGCCTTACGCTGGTTGCGTCCGGCAAGAGGGGATACACGATCGGGGTGGACGCCAGAACCGGGGAGCAACTGTGGTCCTACGGCGGCTATAACTGCAGTATTCACGTGCCTTCCCCGGCCGTGGCGCCGGATAACCGCATCCTGCTGACCGGTGGCTACGGTGCGGGTTCAGCCATGATCCAGATCGGTCAGCAGGGCAACAACTACGCGGTGCGAGAGCTGTGGAAGAACAAGAACCTGGGCACGCGAACCGCGCAGGCCCTCATCTGGGACGACCACATCTACGCCAACAGCAAGAACACCGGCGGCGGCTTGCGTTGCCTCTCCCTTGACGGAGAAATCCTCTGGGATACCCGGCAGATCAACCGGCAGATGTTCGACCTGGGGAACATCCTGATCGTGGACGGCCAGATATTCCAGATCAACGGTCGGGGCGGAGAGCTATTCGTTGCGGAGGCCACCCCCGAGGGCTACAACGAACTGGGGCGCATAAACGTGCTGGACGGCCAGCAGGTCTGGGGATCCCTGGCCTACAGCAACGGCCTGCTGGTGATGCGCGACCAGAAGAAAATGGTCTGCCTCGACCTCCAACCCGGCAGTCGGTAACCACCGGGGACGGAACGGACCGGCGATATGGCCACAGAGGGCACAGAGAACACAGAGAACGGCGGCGGCAAAATTGGATTAAACGGCGTAAAGGCGTAACAACGTAAGGGGATTTCCGGAGAACGGCTGCGCCAGCCGTCGTTGAAATTACTTTTCGTCGTTTCCGTCGTTCATGCCGTTCTCTGTCGTAGAAATCCGTTGTTTCCGGAGGTCGAGGGCCAGCAGGGCCAGGTTGGCCGCTACGAAGCCGGGCAGGGCGAGGATGCTCACCAGCCGCACCAGCAGGAAGCCGCCCGTCAGGACCATGAGGTGCACCGGAGTCTGAGGTCCCGCCGAAAGGATGACGGCCGCCGCGCCCGTGCGTTGCATCCAGAGGCCCAGGAGCCAGTGCAACGCGAGCAGCGCGGCCGGCGCGATCAGCAACTCCAGCAGCCGGCGTTTTCGGATGCGTGTCATCGGGCCTCCCAGGGCGATTGTGCGGTAAGCATGGCGAACATCAGCGCGTCGCCGAGAGGTCCGCCGGTGAGGAACGTGAACTCCCCGCCGCGTGCGACGGGGGCGCCCACGAGGTGAGCGGTAGCGTACAGGTCGGCGAAATGCGTCCGGTCGTCGTGGACCCGCGCCCCGCCGAGGGCGAAGCCCGTGGCCGACATGCCGAAACCCCACACGATGGGCCCCGAGTCCACGTCGCCCCTGCCGTCCGGCCAGGAGCGCGGATACTCCCGCACCCCGCCGAAACCCAGCACGCGGGAGGTCAGTTCTGCCTTAACGGCGCGGTAGAGTTCGGCCGACAGTCCCGGGTGGCTGAAGGAGAGGAAGTAGAGCCCCAGGCACGTGCCCGAGCCCCTCGGTGCGTCCTGCGGGTCCCCGTTCCGGTGGCCGACCGCCTGATACAGCAGGCCCGTTTCGGGGTGGACGTAGTTCGCCTTGCACCTCTCGATCCACCGCCGTAGCAGCTCCGAGTGATCGGCGCCCGTGGCCCGGTCGTAGAGGCCGATGGAGCCGATGACGGCACAGTTGTCCACGGGATAGGCCTCGCGGGGATACGTCTCCAGGAGGAGCGTGGAACTCCTCGCGACCCGCCGGGCCAGCGCCGCCGTGATGCGGTCGTTGAGCTCCGCGTGGGGGCCATCGGGATGCACGAACCTACGCAGGCTGAGCAGCAGATTCAGATATCCGAGATAGGCCGCGTGTCCGTTGTGCCCGTCCAGCGTCAGCAGCGGGTCTTCGTCCCAGCTCTGCCGGTCGAAGGCGCGGACATCCTCGGTCAGTAGCTGTTCGATAGCGAAATCCATCCGGCGGAGGCAGTCCCCCCGCAGAGCCGGGTGCTCCAGTGCGACCTGCCCGTAGCCCATCCCGGCGGCGAAGTAGGTGCCGAAGGCCCACTCCGCATCGAATAGCGTCCCGACCGTATCGAAATGCTCCGCCCGGATGTCGGACTCCATCCACCGGGCCACGGAGCGCCCCAACTTTTCCTGCAGCTTTGCCTCCCCCCTATACCACCGCCCCGCATACCGCACGCACCAAAGGTGCGGCACCGTAAACAGCACCGCCACGGAAATTCCGATCTCCAGAACCCGCCGCCCCAGCCGGAGGGACCAGACACGCTTACCGGTTTCTTCCGCCGGGGAGTCGGTCTCCGGGCAACTCACGGAAACTCCCCCGGATCGAGTTCGTTGATGGCGAGGGTGAAGATGCGGACGTCCTCGCTGCCGTGGGTTGATTGGGGGATCAGGCGGATCGCGGTGGCCTGCAGGTCGTCGAATGCGATGCGGTGGAAGCGCTGGCGGTTGTCTTCGCTGCGGTGGATGGTCTTCCACTCGCCGCCGATCTCGGCCTGTATCTCGAACTCTTTCACCATCTCGTCCGGGGTGCGCTCGTAGCGGTTGCGGCGGTTGTGGTAGCTCAGGCTGATGTCGGGCGTCAGGTTGCTGTCGAATGCCACGATGACGGATCGGACCTCGCGCGGCCGGCTCCAGCGGTATTCGGCCCACTCTCCCGGCGCGGCGCTCCAGCAGTGGACCTCGTCGTGGCGGTTTCGGTTCACACCATCGCGCAGCGGCTCGGGCTCTCCGGAGGAGGCGGTTAGCTCCGCCTCGGCAGTGTCCGAGCCGAATTCGCGCAGCACTTCGGGCAGGAAGCAGTCATCCGCCAGCAGCCGTTGCTGGATGGACCGGATGGCGTCCCCCGAGGCGCACTCGCGGGGCGAGAGATCGTGCTGAGTCGCGTAGGCGACGGCGGTCCCGACGGCCTGGCCCATGACGGCGCAGGTGCCCATCACGCGCGTCGAACTCATGCCCACGTGGGTGCAGGAGGCGCAGCGGCCGGCGAACCAGAGGTTGCCGATGTTGCGCGAGTAGAGGGACCGCAGCGGTATGCCGTAGACGTCCGGCACCTGGCCGAAACGGGCCGGCGGGCCGGGGTCCCAGAACCCGCCCGGAGGATGGCGGTCCATAGACCAGCCGCCGTAGGCGACGGTATCCGGGAAACGGCCGCCGGACTCGATGTCGCCCTGGCACAGCAGGCGATCGCCGACCAGGCGGCGGCTCTCGCGCTTGCCGGGCAGGAACTGTACCCAGTCCAGCACCCAGTTCTCGGCACCGTAGTCGCCGTGGTTCTTCAGGTGGTCCCAGATGCCGTAGACGATCTTGAGCAGCTCGTCGCGCACCTCCTCGGTATCGGCGATGGAGTCGCCCTCGCCGCCCAACTCGATCCACCAGTAGCCGCACTCCAGATTGCCCGGCGGGCGGTGGGGCAGGTCGTCGGGGGACTCGAAGGTGTAGGCCCACTCGGGCGGCGTGAAAGGCTGAGGCTCGTCCGTCTCGCGGCCGGAGAACAGGCAGGTCATCCCCATGGTTTTATCGTCCGGCTCCTCGGGCGCGAGGGACTCGCCGAACTCGTTTTGACCCTCGCGCCCGTGGCGGTATTCGGCCCCCGCCACGGCTGCGGTAATGCCGTCCCCGGAGCAGTCGGCGTAGAACTGTGCCCGCACCTCGAACCGCTTCTGTGTGGTGATCTGCCACCCGGCGGCGGAGACGATCCGCCCGCCCTCGACCTGAGCCGCGTTGCAGCTACAGTTCAGCAGCAGCCGCAGGTTGGGCTCCTCCATCGCCGCCTCGTGCAGGACGGTATCCCACACCGAGTAGCTGCGCTGGGAATTGATCGCCAGGTTACGCAGCTCCAACTCCTCCACGATTCCGGTCTCGCGGGCGTTCTCCCGCCCGCCGTGCTGGTTGGCGCCGCAGATGTGCACGCGGCACTCGCTGGAGGCGTTGCCGCCCAGCATGGGCCGCTCGTGCATGAGTATGGTGTCCACGCCGTTCCGGGCCGCCGCGAGCGCCGCGCACAGCCCCGCCATGCCGCCGCCGATAACGCAGAACTCCGCCGAAAGCTTCTCCGTTGTGAGCAACGTCGTCCTCCCTTCCTGAGTCTGCGGCGCATTGTAGCGCCCAGAGTTATGTGGCTCAAGGCCGTGAGAGAGACCCAACGCTCCTTTCACAGTGAGACTGGGCCAAGTCACATATTGCCTTCGGGGCTTTGATCTAGGCTGGAAGAGCGGCATATAATGAGCCCGCACAAAACCCACCTGGAGGACCACGTGCATTTGCCGTTGCCCGGCCAACTCTCATGCTATGCGCGGTTTGCTCTGAAATCCGGCGCTTTTTGTCGGCGAAAGATGGATGTTCGCGAGGCCCGAGAATTCGTCCGCCGGCGGCTGCGCAGGCGAGAAGCTCTCTTTCTGAGGATTCTGAAAAAAGGCGTATTCGAGCGCAAGGCAAGTCCGTACCGACCATTGTTCGAGCACGCGCAGTTCCCTTACGAGGATGTCCGGAGACTGGTGCTGAGCGAAGGGCTCGAACCCGCGCTTGAACGGCTCTACGAGGCCGGGGTTTTCGTCACGTTCGAGGAGTTCAAGGCACGCCGACCGATCAAGCGCGGCAGGCTTGAGCGGAGCGTAGGCACTCGCGACTTTGATAATCCCTTCGTGCCCGGATGCTACTTGGGCCGAAGCGGCGGCTCCACCGGTGCAGGCACTCGCGTTGCAATAGACCTTGACTACGCGCTATGGCAGGTTCCCTCGCGTCTGATCTCCCTGGATGCCTACGGTTTGACAGAAATACCGTGGGTTATTTACCGCCCCGGATTGCCAGGAGTGGCCGGCCTGAATGCTCTGCTGCGGTCTGTAGTTTACGATAACCCGCCACTTCGATGGTTTCTGCCGCATGCCGGAAAAGCCGGCGCGGCTCGCCTCCGAGACCGGTTGGCCATGCGCTACATCTGCAATATCACCCGCTTGTATGGCATCCGCCTCCCGACACCGGAGGTGCTCCCACTGGACGCGCCCACATCCCTTCTTCGATGGGCGCAACGGATGCTTGCGGACCATGGGGTATGCCAGGTACGGACTGGCATAAGCGCGGCGGCGAGAATGTGTCAGGCTGCGCTCCAAAGGGGTCTGGACTTGAGTGGGCTCACGTTCGTTGGGGGTGGCGAGCCAACTACCCCAGGTAAGGCCCAGATAATCAAGGCTGCCGGAGCGCGCCACATGTCCTGCTACGCCACCACGGAGGCCGGAACACTTGCACTGGAGTGCCCCGCGCACACCGGGCCGAGCGATTTGCATGTGATAAAGGACGCCGTTGCGATAATCCAGAAGCCGACACGGGTGCCCGGTTGGCAAGGGTCGGTGGACGCGTTCTATGTGACCACGCTGTCCCCCGCCTCCAGCAAACTGATGATCAACGTCGGCCTGGACGACTACGGGATCCTTGAGGAGCGGTCATGCGACTGCGGATTGGGCCAGATTGGATATACCACACATGTTCGGGACATCCGCAGCTACGGCAAGCTGACCGGTGAGGGCGTAACGCTGGTGCGGGACGATATCCTGGATATCCTGGAGCAGAAACTGCCGCTAAGGTTTGGAGGTTCGGCGCTGGATTACCAGCTGCTTGAGGAAGAAGACCGAGAACACAGAACGCGTCTGACCCTGCTGGTAGACCCGACTTTGAACATCAAGGATGACACGGAAGTGGCACGGTTTTTCGTGGGCGCCTTGAAGCAGGGCGGTTCGGCCGCGCGTTTTGCGGGAGAGATATGGGACCGGGCCGGGACAGTGCGCGTCCGGCGGCAGAAGCCTCTGTGGAGCAGGATGGCAAAGCTGCTGCCACTCCGTTCCATGCGGGCTCAGGAGATTGAAGAAGGAACGGCACGTGGCTGAGAAATCCTTAGGATGGAGCAACGCATGCGTGGGATGGTTTTGGTGTTTCTTGCCTGTGTGTTGGTCGCAGGCCCCTCCGGGTGTGGAGAATCAAGTCTCCCCAAGGAGAACTTCGGGGTTTCCAGTTTGAGAGTTGCGTACTTGCCATACCTCTCTTTTGCTCCCGTGCTCGTTGCGGAAGAGAACGGCTTGTTCAAAGACTATGGCCTTGAGGTGGATTTTGTCAACATTCGGCGGACGCACTATGGAACCGCCGCGTTGGCGAACGGCAAGCTGGACGTGGGGGGAGGAGCGGTCAGCGCCGGTCTGTTCAACCTTATAGCCCGCGGTTTGCCCGTCAGGATAGTGGCCGACAAAGGACACGTGCCTTGCGACGGCCATCCGTATGGAGCGGTACTGGTCCGAAATGATCTGGTTAAGCAAGGAATGCTGCAGCAGCCCGAACGGCTCAGGCAAATGCGTCTCGCCTCTCCGCGTCAGACAATCTCCTCCATGTTTGTTGACCGCGGGCTGACTTCTCATGGCCTCAGTATAGATGATTTCAAGGTCCTATCCATTCCCGGACCTGCTCGGCTGCCGGCCATGGCTGCGGGTCAGGTTGAACTTATGTTCATGGGCGAGCCCTGGTTGACCCGGGCTGTCGAGGACGGGCACAGTCGGGTGTGGATCGGAGACGACGAGGTCATTCCCGGTTTTCAGTATTCCGTGCTGATCTTCGGGCCGGAACTCCTGGAGCGTCGTCCGGAGACCGGTCTGAGGTTTATGGCTGCGTATCTCGAAGGCGTTCGTTGCTACCGTGAAGGCAAGACGGAACGGAACCTCGCCATACTACAGCGACACACCAACCTGAGCCGGGAGTTGCTGAAGCGGGCCACCTGGCCGGGCATCCGGGCGGACGGCGCAATCAATGTTGGGTCTGTTCTCGAGTTCCAGAAATGGGCAGCGGCAAAAGGACTGATGGAGAACCCGCTGAGGCCGGAGGAGTTCTGGGAGCCTCGCTTTGTAGAAGAAGCAGCGCAAGGCCTGACGCATTCATCTGGCGAAATTGGACAAATGAAGCAGCGTCCGGGTTGGCCACAGCCGTAAGGCTCTCGGCACGCTGGCAGCCGTGCATGGGTCGGTTCTCGTGGTGGAAAGCGGACGCGTTTCGGGGTAACATGTCATGCTCGTTTGCCCCTGTTGCTTAGAGTTCGCTTTCCATTCATTCCGCACCCGGCCATGGCGCAGGAAACGGTTTCGGTTACCAGAGTGCTGATGCTGGCCCCGCAGATGGAGCCGCGCGGCACCAGCGAATACACGTGCAATCTGGCGGCGGAGCTGCAGGATTCCCAGGTCCAGGTAATGGTGTTCTGCGTGCCGGGGCCCAGCATGGCGATCCTCCGGCGGAAGGGCGTGGCTATGCGGGAGTTCGACCATCTGCAGGGGCTGCGGTTCCAACTCGGCCGGGGGAAGTTTCTCTCTGCCGTCGAGGAGTTCGATCCCCAGCTCGTGCACGCGCAGAGCTACCGTGCGGGCGGCGCCCTGAAGCTGCTTGCCCCATGCACCGACCTCCCCCTCGTCCTCACCGTCCACTGCCTGCCGCGGCGCACCCGCGGCCTGCGCCGGCTCTCCCGGCATCTCGGCGGGCTCATCGCCACCTCGCAGAGCGTGCGCGAGGGGCTGGTGAACCAGTGCCGCGTGGACCGCTCCAAGATCGAGGTCATCCATAACGGCATTGACGTGGAGAGCCTGGAGCAGCGGGAGGTGCCGCCTATCTTCCAGGGCGAACTGCCCGTGGTCGCCTCGCTGGGGCCGATCGAGGAGAGGCGGGGGCATGCGCTGTTCGTGGAGGCCG
>CAYVBE010000072.1:2227-17194 GCA_964448935.1 uncultured candidatus Brocadiaceae bacterium | reverse complement strand
TCTATGCGTTTTCACCCTTTTCGCGGATTTTATTACGCTTGTACTGGGACTAGGTCCGTCATGCCCCACGTCAGGCAGTACACCCAGGCCGTCTCGTCCCGCCGGGCGATGACGGGATTGATCAACCCGTAGGACTCGGAGACCGCCAGCATCCCGTTCCGGCCGGGGCCGGGTGCGATGCGTTGCAGGAGCTTGTAAGCGCCCGGACGTGTGTCCTCCCAGGCGGCGCCCCAGCCCCACCCTTCAAAGCCGGCCCTGTTGCGAGTGCCATAGGTAGAGATGCCCGCGATGTCCACGTACTCGTCGCCGGGGTAGAAACGGCTGCGGAACGCCACATGCTCTTCGAAATCTGCCCCCCTGGACACATGCGCCGCCTGGAAGATCCAGATCAGGTTGTGGATTCCACGTTCCTTGACCAGATAATCGAACATCTGCCGCCACAGGGCGGCGGTGTTCTCCGGTGTCTCGGCGTCCGTCCACCAGAACCAGCCGCCGTCAATCTCGTGGAACGGCGCCCAGAGCACGGCCACGCCCGCGTCGGCCAGCTTCTCCAGGTAATCCGCGTACACAGTCATGTCGTCGTAGAACTGCTTGTGCTCTTCGGTTCCCGGCGTCAGCATTCTCTCCAGGTCCAGGTGTGGGTCGAAATGGCCCTTCATGAAGGATCGGCCCCCGTCGGGTTTCGGCCAGCCCCAGTGAACCATGATGTGAACGATGCCGCCCTGCTGCCGGCCCCAGTACAGCGCTGCGTTGAGCGTGGAATCCGCGAGGGCCGGGTTCAGGAAGAACTGCCCCGTCAGGAGGCGGATGGCCGGCTGGCGACCCGTGGGGTGCAAGGCGCGTCGCGGCCCGCCCTCCACGTTTGCAGGCCCACCGGCCAGTATGCCTTCGCCCCCTATCCCGTGCATGTACTCCAGCAACTGCCGCCCTTCCGGAATGAGGTCCGGGTCGGCCGGCTCGATCGCACGGGCCGGGCCCGCGGCGAGAACCACCTGCGCCAGGAGCGCCACGCAGACCACTCGGAACGGCATCCAACTGACCGGCTTTGCTTCACTGACGGACATGACCGACCTCCTGCGGGTGAAAGCAACCATGACCGGAACCATGTCAACTCATCGCCCCGACTGCTGTTCGGACAGGCTCTCGTAGACGCCGAGGTGGAAGAGAGCATATGTCATCCATTGCTGCGTCGGATCGGGCCCCATGCACAGCAGGCGCACGTACCGGGCGCGCACGGGGTCGAACCGGAGCACGTCGCTCACGCCACGGAAACCGTACCCGCTGTTCTCGGCCCGGGCGACCTCCCGCCAGTCCTCGCCGTCATCGGAAACCTGGACCCTGTAATCCTGAGGATAGACTTTCCACCAGAGCGTCCCCACGGCGTCCACGGTCCGTGCCGCGCCCAGGTCCACTTGCAGCCACTGCGGCTCTTCCCGCTCTTCGCGGTCGGCCCACCAGGACGTCCAGGGATCGCCGTCCACGGCGTTCTCGGCCGGGCCGCCCCACTTGTCGTTGGACGATGCGCTTGCGGGCCGGCCAACGGCCAGATTCTCAGCTCCTGTGGTCACGCGCACGATGTTGGAATGGGCGACGGCACCCTCCGTGTCGCGGGCCAGGGCCACAAACTGATGGTAGCCGACGGGGACATCCTGCCAGGTGACCGTCCAGCGGCCCCGTGCGCCTACGGAAGTTTCGCCCACGAGAATGCCGCGTTCTTCCAGTTGCTTGATCACGTCCCGGTGGGGTCTGTCATTCCAGTACTGCCAGGCGCCGCCGCCGAGTGGTTCGCTCAGCGCGTGCACGGAGATGCTTTCCAGATTGCCGGTCCGATCCGAGGCGAAACCCGTCAACTCGACGTCGTCTGCCCCCATAGCCAGACCGTCGGTAGGCCACTCGATGCTCACGTTCGGCATCACGTTGTCGCCATACAAAACGGGAAGCTCGTCCAGCGATATGAAATGGCGGTGGTTCAACGCAGAGTCCATCCACTCGCGGTCATTTCCGTACCACGACATGTCGTACACCCAGGCCGGCCCGTTCTTCTGTGCCATGTCCGGGTTGAGCAGATTGGGGCTTTCGGCCACGGCCGCCGGCTTGTTCGGGGCTATTGCCCGCAGAAGCTTGTAAGCGCCGGCGTAGTTCTCCTCCTGGGGTCCCGCCCATCCCCATTCGTAGAAACTGCTGGTGCCGTAGACGGAGATGCTGACCAGGTCCACGTATTCGTCGCCGGGGTAGAAGCGTCGCCGGTACTCCGCCTCCTCTTCGATGGTGGGCGTTCTGTCGTGTTCCTTTTTGATTCTCCGTCGCGAGGCATGCGCCACGTGGGCGGGGGCGAAATCCCAGATCAGGTTGTGGATTCCACGCTTCTTGACCAGGTAGTCGAACATCTGGCGCCAGAGGGCCGCCGTGTTCTCCGGGGTTTCCGCGTCGGTCCACCAGAACCAGCCTCCGTCTATCTCGTGGAAAGGCCGGAACAGCAGCGGCACACGGGCGTTCGCGATCTGCTCCAGGTAGTCGGCGGTAAGGCGCAGGTCTCTGTGGAACTGCTTGTATTCGGCGGTCCCCGGCGTCAACATCTTCGCCAGGTCCGGCACGGGATCGAGCCGGCCCTTCATGAAGCTCACGCTGCCGTCGGGATCCTCCCAGGTCCAGTGGTACAACATGGCCACGACTCCACCCTTCTGCTGCCCCCAGAACAGGGTCTTGTTGACCGTGCCTCTGAGGACCTGATGGTAGATGTCCGTGTCCACCGGATGGAAACCGGCGATGTTGAAGGACTGAAGGGCAGGTTCCCGCCCGCTGGCGTGCAGCCAGGCCTCGAACGGCCCGGAGCCCGGGCCGGAGGACGCACATCCGCTGACGATCCTCCCGTCCCTTCCGTCCACCAGGTACTTCAGCAACTGCCGACCTTCCGGAATCAGGTCCGGGTCCGCCGGCTCCAGAGCCCTGGCCGCGCCCGAAAGAGCAAACACGTGCGCAAGGGCCACTACACACAGGACGCGCCAACCACCCCGTTTCCTCGCCTTCCCGGCTTCTCTCATCACCTGCACCTCACCGGTTTGTGCAAATGCCGACGACAACTTACCCGTATAAATAACCGGACGCCGGCGCTCGTGCAAGGCGCCTGCCGGTCGAGCAACAAACCCCGGGTGGCGCCGGGGCCACCCGGAACCCGGCAAAAGCGGCCGACATTCGCCACGCACTCCGCGCATTGCCCATGCTCCGGTCGTCGCAGATCCTCAACGTCTGAGGAACCTTTCTTGAACGCCTCGTAGCACAAGGAGAGCGGGCCGGCTGCTGAGGTTCGGCCGCCGGCTGCTCTTGCCCGCAGGCCGGGCTTGCGGTAAATTAGTTTCCTTCCGGCACACGGGGAGGAAATTCCCCTTCTTCGACCGGCATGAGAGGCGCCGCTTTGGTTCGCCGCTACATCAGCCTCCGGGCCGTCATCATCGGTTGCCTAATGGCCGTGGGGATCGGCCTGGCCGAGCCCTACCTGACGATCTACATGAAGTCGTCGTACCTCTTCACCGACTACCACTACGGCGGCGCGTCGTTCCTGATCATGGTGGTGTTCCTGCTGTTCAACATGGGCCTGTGCCGCGTGCGGAGAAGCTGGGCCCTCCGCAGCGAGGAACTGCTGGTGGTCTGCGCGCTGATGATTGTGGCCGGCTCGGTGGTCACCTCCGGCTGCGTGGTGCACCTGATGCCGATGATGTCCTCCGCCTACTACTTCGCCACGCCGGGCAACCGCTGGGAGACGGAGCTGGTGCCGCACCTGAAGGACTGGCTGGCGCCGCTGGACCCGGACGGCGGGATGGTGGCCATTCGGAAGTTCTGGACGGGCATTCCGCACGAGGCCCCCATCCCGTGGGAACCGTGGGTGGAGCCCGTGCTGCTGTGGGGGCTGTATCTGATGGCGCTCTTCGCCTTCATGGGCGCGCTGATGGTGCTGATGCGCCGCCAGTGGATGGACAACGAGCACCTGAGCTACACCATCGCCCAGATTCCGACGGAGCTTTGCGTCGGCCTGAGCGACCCACATGCGAAAAGCTCCATTTTCCGCAGCCGGACGTTCTGGATCGGGCTGGGTATCATGTTCGCACTGCAGAGCGCCACGGGGCTGCGGCATTACGCCACCGGTGTCGCCAGCCGCATCCGGATAGACGAACAGGTGCTCCTCGCGCCGGGCTTCCGGTTACGCTTCTGGGTGGAGGTGGCGGTAATCGGGCTGGTGTTCATGATCCCCAACCGCATCGCGTTCAGCGTCTGGTTTTTCACGCTGGTCTCGTGGCTGATGCGGTCGGTGATCCGGCTGCGAGGGTGGGGCATGCAGGAGAACCTGGCCTGGGGCGGTCCCGCCGAGATGCAGCACATGGTGGTCGGCGCGCTGCTGGTCTTCGTGGGGGCCGGGCTCTGGTATTCCCGTGGACACCTCAAACGCGCCGTCCTCTGTGCGCTCGGGCGCGGGGATCCGGACTACGACAGCAACGAGCCCGCATCCTACCGCGCGGTCTTCCTCACCATGCTGGTGGCCGGTATCGTCATGCTGGTCTGGCTATGGCGCAGCGGCCTGTCGCTGCCCGTCGCGCTGCTCTTCCTGGTTCTGCTCGTATTCTTCTACTACGCCATGGCCCGTATCATCGCCCAGATCGGGCTCCCATCGGCCAGCAGCATCATGTCGGTGGCGCCCTACGTCAGCAGCCTCATCGGGCCGTCCGTGCTGGGGCGCAGCCAGGTGGCAGCACTGGGCAACCAGTTCTGGAACACCAACGTGCGCAACACCCCGGCCGTGGGCACCTCGCAGGCCATGTACCTGCCCGACCGTCGGCGGGGACTGTACGCCGGGATGATGGTTTGCCTCGTGCTGGCCTATCTGGCCGCAGCCTACTGCGTGATCCGCACAGGCTACCGCCACGGGACGTCCAGCCTGAGCACCTGGTTCGTCGTCAACTCCTCGCGCGTGCCCTGGTGGTGGTACTCGGGCGTTGCTTCCAAGGCCCACGGGCTGAACGTGGTGGGGCTCGGCTGGTCCGCCGCGGGTGCGGGAGTCATGGCCGTGCTGACCGTGGCGCAACGCACCTTCTTCTGGTGGCCGCTCCATCCGATCGCCTTCCTGGTGTGCAACACCGTGATGGTCTACAACTTCTGGTTCTCCATCTTCCTGGCGTGGCTCATCAAGGCGATGGTGGTGCGCCTGGGCGGATACCGCATCTACCGGATCACACGCCGCTTCTTCATCGGCCTGGTGCTGGGCGGCTTCATGGCCGGCGGCGTCTGGGCCGTGCTGGACCTCATCTTCGACGTCCATGGCAACCAGGTCTTCGCCATCTGAGACCTTGCCCGGCTGCCGGCTCAACGGTGACTGTTCAGTCCGCCTGAACCCGGCGCGTGGCCCTGACCTGGAAGGGGTAGATGAGTTCGTCGGCATCCTGGAAGGAGTAGTATCTGACGCCGACCATGTCTCCGGGGCGCAGGTCGGACGCTTCCACCGCGTGGCCGTGCAGGAAGATGTCCACGGCGCCGTCCAGGGCGAACGTGCGCCTGCACGAGGGCCCCTCCTTCACCCACCGCCGCACCGTTTCCAGGCGATGTCGGACCGCCGTCTTGTACGGCTTTGCCCTGTCGCCGGCCCCTTCCCAGAAGTCGAGACCTTTCATCCGCTCGGCGGGTGGCACTATCACCTGCACGGTCATTCGGCCGCCTTCCACCCGTTCGATACGGCCTGACAGCCAGATCACGGAGTTGTTGAAGACGTCCCAGCCGACGTCTCTCGGGTCGCGAATCCACCTGGCGACGTCGCGCCGTGTGCCGTCTTCCCCCGTGACCTCCCGGTAGCTGATGGTGACCTTTCTGCCCGACTCGATGTCCGCGAGGGCTGCGGGCCCGCAGGCAACGGTAACGCGAGTGCCCGGCTCGGCCTCAAAAACCCGGTCCTCGCCCCCTTCGGTCCGAACGGTCAACATCCCGGCGTCTCGGTCAACCGACCGGACTCTGGCGCCTTTCATCAGCGGCGACCGCCGCCAGTCGGGGAGGGGAGTCTCTATCTTCGGGGCGTATCGCGCCCCGTTGTCGAAGAAGCTTTTCAGGCGCGATTCCAGGTTGTTCATCCGCACGTAGACCACCTCGTCGTAGAACGAGAGGCCCCCGGGGATGTTCTGGTGGTAGTCGGTGTAGGCGATGTTGCCGTCCAGGTCCACCAGCACGATGTAGGCGCCACCCCCCTGGTCCATGTAGGCGTTGCGCACGTGCTGCGCCATGTCGTCCAACAGGTAATCGGTCGTGAAGTGCGGCCAGTTCATGTAGAACATCTTGCAGCCGCGCGCCCTCTGCCACATGGCCAGGTCATGCACCGCCCTCTCGTCCCGGCCGCTGAAGAATCCCCGCATGGGCATGTAGGTGTCGTGAATGGTGGTATTGATGAACAGCATTTCCAGCCGGTCCCCGTATGCCTGGCGGATGGGCTCGAACATGGGCGCGATCTTCCAGTGCCAGCAGAACGCATCCGAGGGATTGGCCAGCACCAGCAGAACCGGCTTCTTGCCGCAAAACGACGAGAGGGTGACGTAATCGTCCTCGCGACCCGGCGGCACGACCGTAGGTTTCGGCACCACGCCGCCCTCGGCCGCCTCGTAACCCTGGGTGGTCAGCAGGAACTCGCGCAGGATGTTCGGCATCAGGACATCGGTCCTGTCCATCGGGTTCCGGTCCGTGTAGTCCGGCCGCTCCAGACCGGCCTCCATGCGCATCAGCGTAAAGTCCGGAGCCTTCTCCCCTGCCTTGAAACCCCAGCGGCCACCCGGAATGCGCGTGGCCCTGCTCTGGCCGAGGTGGAACGGCAGAACACGGCCACCGCAACACTTGACGTCAACCCAGATCGCATAGAGCCGCAGCGCCTCGATGTCTTCCGGGGTGAGTTTCTGGCCCCGGTAGCCCTTCCGCAGCGCTGCCTGTCCCAGTGCTTCGACTTTGCTGTTAAGCTGTATGATCCGCTGCTCAAGCGGGGTCGGTGCAGGATCATCTTTGGATCGCCGCCGCAGGTCCTTGTGGTACCGGGAGAACGCAACACCGTAGAGAGCATATCGATAGGGCTCGGCCTCCACCGGCAGCTCCTCGCCCTCCAGCCAGGCGGCGAACCACTCCTCGCCCCTCTCGTTCATAAACCGGTCGAATGCGGTCACATCCGTCAGTTCACGGTCGGAGAGTCCGCGGCGACCGCCCGGCTTGCCGGTATAGGGACCGATATAAAGAGCCGCCCCGCGCATAAGTTGCTCCCGTTCCGGAGTCCAGGAGCGGCGAAGCTCGGCGTTCTGCCGTTCGACGATCTCCAGCCACTCGGCAGGGGTTCTGGCCAACGCCTCCGGCGGCTCCACAGCGCCGACTGCCTGACAACCTGCCACCAGCAGCACCACCAACGGACCGCCAATCAGAGAGAAGCCCCAGGTCATGTCAACTCCAATCTCTAAGTCGTGATTCCGTAGTGCTTCCGCCCTACTCCGAATCGGCGTGCAGGCCGAACACCCGGAACACCGTTGTTGCATCCGGCACCGAGACCTGCCAGCCGGCCGTGTCGGCCCGGGAGGTCGCGCGCACCTCGGCAAACAGCTCTTCCGTCCGCTCGGAAGGAACGCCGCCCGATTCCCGGATTGCCGCGCCCAGCTCGGCCCGCAGGCGCAGCATCCGCCAGCGCCATTCGGCCCGGGCCCACGGGGGCATGTGTCCTTCGGCGGCGCTGAGTTCCCGGGCGGCCCGCACCGACTTCTCCGGCCGCTGGACGTCGTAGAGACGCGTCTCGAACAGTTCACTCTTTTCAAGCGGCATACCGGTCTGTTTCAGGCGTCCGATCAGGGCCTTGAAATCCGGGTGCAGACTATGCTCGCCCGCGGCTTCCAGGTTGTACACCGCCGACACGGCGGCATCGCGAGCCCCGGAATCGTGGATGTACCGGCCCAGATACTCTGTCACAATGTCCCGCACCGGGCGTTCCGGGGCCCAGCACAGTTGAAGCAGGATGACCTTGGACAGGTCCTCGTAGATGCCTTCGGAGTACGGGAAGCTGCCTGCCAGCAGATGCCGGCAGTCCTCCCAGTACTCCTGCCAGTGCGCCGGGGCGGGATGCGCGCCGTAACCGCCCCACGGGAAGTTCCCACACATGCTGATCTCGGGGAAACTGACGGCAGGCAGGCCGCCGGGGATGCCTTGCTTCCTCGGCCATTCGGGAAAACCGCCGTAATCGTCCGTCAGCAGGTAGTCCGGCCAGCCGGGCGGTCCGTCGGCGAATGCCTCCGCCAGGCCCTCCCACTCGCCGGAAACGAAGTGGTCGAAGTACCAGGTGGAGAGGACGATTCCGGCGTCCGGCCAGCGGTCCTGCACGAGTTCCGAGACCGCCTCGCCGCACCGCAGGTGGCCGTTGACGCCCCAGGGCGCGCAGCCGGCGCAGGTGCAGCCGCCCTGGTCGTAGGGCCAGAGCCAGACGTATTCTATGTCCAGATCGGCGAATGCGTCGAGCACCCGCGCGCGCTCGCGCAGAATCTCCGCCATCCCCCCCGGTTTGGAAGGACAGATCTCGCGCCAGTAGAAAGAGCGCGGCTCCTTGAAGTACCCGTTCTGCCCGGCGTTGCCGTCGGCGCGAAGCTCTTCGGGGCTGTCGGCGAAGCCCTCGTTGGAGAGTGTGGTCAGTCCCGCGCCCATGCCCACCGAAGTGGCAGTTTGCAGAATACGTCGCAGTCGCCGCACCATCGCCTGCGCGGCGGGGTCTTGCATGCCGTTGAAGTGGTGCATGTCGAACCAGACGCTCAGCGCATTGCAGCCCCAGAGGGCCAGCTCCTCGATGTAACGCTGGATGAGTTCGATGGGACCATCGTGGTAGAAATTATGAAAATGAGTGGCGAAGTACATCCCGCGGACGGGCTTCACGGGAATGCTTTCCCCGCGCCAGTCGCCCGGCGTGAAGCGCCCGGGCTCCAGACGGCTTGTGCGCAGGAACTTGCCCACCCCGTAGAGCACACCGCGACCGTCCCCGCCGGTGATCCGCACGCCGCCGGGAGCGTCCTCAATGCGAAAGCCCTCGGCGGGGACGGTATCGCTGAATCCCAGGCGCACGGTGAAGTCAGCCTGTCCGTCGCCCGGCCCGAGCCCCGTCCGCTCGCCCACCGTGCGCCGGAGCAGGTCGGCGGCCCGCGCAGCCAGGGCGCCGGCAGCGGTTAGTTTGACTTGATAGCTCTCAGCCATTGAGTTCTCCGCTTCTCCTCCCGCCACGCGCCATATTACCGGCTGCGGAAATTCACCAGGGTTCCGTCCTTCAGACTTGCGAATATACCCGATACGCCAATGGCCAGGCCGTCGAAGACCGGTGGGGCATCAAGTGTCAACTCCTGCCGGAGACGTCCGTCTTCCTTGTCGCGAAGTTGGAGTTTCCCGCCCAATTCGCCGTCGAAGGCCGCCCAGGGATTGTTGCGGTTATGGCTGCGCGCCCACCGCGGGCCGGACAGCCAGCGCAACCCGCACGGAGGCCCTACCTCCATATCTGAGGAAACGGCGTTACCCGTGGCCTCGTAGAGCCAGTGCGTCCAGGCGTCAATGGTCTCCGGATAGGCAACCGTAGCGATTGCCCACCCCCCGGACGTGCTTACAGTGCTCACGCCGGGGTTGCCCCGCAGAAGTTCCGCGGCCGACGCGGGCACGCAGATGCGGCCGTAGGGCGCGCACACCCTCAGCAGTTCGGCCACGGCGGGGGTGCGCCCGAAGCAGATGATCTGATTCACCAGACGATCGGCATAGGGAAGATGTGCGCCGTCCCATTCCCGCACTCCCAAACGGGGGAGAGGCCAGCGTTCCGCCGCCCCCTCCCGCAGGCGCGCGGCCAGCACTTTGTCTCTTTGCAGAACCTGAACGGAACGGCCCTGGCCGACAAGCCGCTCCAGCATAGCAACGTCCGGCACGTCCACGGCAACGACGAGCCTGCCGCAGAGTTCCGGCACCCCGGCTGCCACTGCCGAAGTCCCGGCGACCGGGAACACACCGGCGATGACACACACAATGACTATCCCTTGCCGTACGTTCTTCACCGGGAATCTCCCATTTGCCCGACAGACGCCGCATGTTGCCTGCATCACAGAAGTGTAATCCATTGAGCGGATCAGTCAATGCGCTCTGTCCAGTGCGTCCGGCGGATGGAATTTGGCCCCCGCGCCGGTTATCATGAACGCAGCACCCGTTGATACTCTCGACGGACGGCGAATGGAGAAAACGCTCAACACACGGGACCTGCGCGGCGTGGTGTTCGACATGGACGGCACGCTGACGGTTTCCGAACTGGATTTCGACCGCATTCGGGCCGAGTGCCGCGTGCCGGAGGGCAAGTCCATCCTGGAGCACATGGACGAACTGCCCGACGCGGAGCGACAGACCGTGGAGAGCATCCTGGTGCGCCACGAAAGGCGCGCGGCTGCCAGCTCGGGGCTGCGGGACGGCGCCCGCGAGGTGCTCCGCGAGCTGCGCGGCAGGGGCTTCCGCATCGCCCTGCTAACGCGCAACTCGGCCGAGTCCGTCACCACCGTGCTGGGACGCTTCGGGCTGGAGTTCGACTGCTGGCTGAGCCGCGAGTACGCGGCGCCCAAGCCCTCGCCGGAACCGGTGCTGAAGATCGCGGAGACGCTGGGACTTCGGCCGGAGCAGCTCCTGATCGTGGGCGATTACGTGTTCGATGTGCTGGCCGGCCATGCCGCCGGCGCAGTGACCGCACTGGTGAAGACCGATCGGGAGATCGTCCCGCCCCCGCAGACCGACGCGGTAATTGACGATCTGCACGCGCTTCTGGAAATCCTGCCTCAAAAGGTTCAATGGGGATACAGACATGATCCGTGAAAACTACACACGCACGCTCTTGTGTGCCCTGCTGCTGGTTGCCGGCCTTCTCGTCTGCGGGACCTCCTCGGCCGAGGAAGAGGGCCCGGAGGAAGAACTGGACCCGGAGGTCAAGGCGGTCCTGAAACACATGGAGGAAGCCAGCGAGGGGTTGGAGGACCTGGAGGCGCGCGTCACCTACGAGCGGTCCATCCCCCTGCTGGAAGAGAAGCAGAAATCGCGCGGCACGCTGAAGTTCAAGAAGGAGGACCTTATCGCCCTGGAACTGGGCAAACCCCGCAACGAGGCCGTATACGCCAACGGCGAGAAATGGTGGGTGGTGAGCCACGAGGCGAAAGAGGTGGAAGTGTATGAAGCCTCCGACGAGGCAAGCCGCGAGGCGGCCTTCCTGAACTTCGGCTACGGGGAGGGATACGAGCCTCTGCTGAAAGACTATAAGGTAGAGCTGAGGGGCAAGGAGGAAAAGGAGACGGACGACGAGAAGGTCGTCTTCTACCGGCTGCGATTTACGCCCCGGCCGAGAAAGGACGAGGACCAGCCCCCGCCCCGCTACGCCGCGGTGGAAGTGGGGGTCTCCAGCGAACGGTGGCTGCCCCACCAACTGGCGCTGCACGAGAGCGGCGGCGAGATTCTGCACACCTACACACTGAGCAAGATGAAGCTCAACACCGGCATCAAGGACAAGGTGTTCGAATACGACCCGCCCGGCGGCTACACCGTCTGGCACCCTCAGCAACAGGACTGACGCGGCGCACCGACATGAGCGACACGATCCACTGCACGTACGCAAGCCCCTGCGGCGCCGTCCAGGTGGAGATGCGCGGTGAGAGGCTGGCCCGCGTCTGTCTTGGTGGTGAGAAGACAGCCGGTTCGGGGCGATACCCGCGCGTTGCCCGGCCCGTAGTCCACGCGCTGGACCGCTATTTCGACGGCCAAGAGGCGGAGTTGCCGCCGCCGCTGATGGACATGTCCGGCGTCACGGACTTTCAGCGCCGGGTGTTCGAGGAGCTGGTGGGCATCGGGCGCGGTGAACTGGTGACGTACGGCGAACTGGCGGGGCGCGTCGGCAATCCACGCGCGGCGAGGGCCGTCGGCGGAGCGATGGGCCGGAACCCCCTGCCCATCTTCATCCCGTGCCATCGCGTGGTGGCCGCCGGCCGACGCCCGGGAGGTTTCGGCGCCGGGATGCGCTGGAAAAAAGAGTTGCTGGCCTTGGAAGGCTGGACCATCAGGGAGGGCCGCCTGTGCAAGAAGAAGCCAGAGAAGTGAAGACCTGCGTTTACGCCGGCAGTTTCGACCCGCCCACGGAAGGCCACATGTACATGATCCGGCGGGGGGCGGAGTTGTTCGACCGGTTGATCGTGGCCGTGGGCATCAACCCCAACAAGCGCTACACGTTCACGGTGCAGGAGCGCCTGGAGATGCTGCGGGCCTGCGCCCGGGGCCTGCCCAACCTGACGGTGGACAGCTTCGAGGGCCAGCTTCTGGTGCGCTACGCGGAGTCCAAGGGCGCCGATTACATCCTGCGGGGCATCCGCAGCGAGGAGGATTACCGCTTCGAGCAGCCCATGCGCAACGTGAACGAAGACCTGGCCCCCGAGATCACCACGGTCTTCCTGATCCCTCCGCGGGAGATCTGCGAGATCAGCAGTAGCTTCGTCAAGGGCCTGGTGGGCTTCGACGGATGGGAGGAGGTCGTCAAGCCCTACGTGCCCGAACCGGTGTATGAGAAGCTGCTGGAGGCCGACATCTCCTGGCAAAGCCGCAACCCGGGCCCGGAGGGCGGCTCGGAATAGGAAGGCGCAGAATGGCTGCGCCATCAGCGGCGGCGCATTCAGGAAAACAGCATCGGCAGCAACTGCCGGTTGAATTCCATCAGCCGCTCCGTGGCCTTGTCCACCTCGGCGCAGGCCATTACTTCGCGGGTGATCTCGCGGGCGTCCTCCAGGCTGACGGTCCGGATGAGCTTCTTGATCTCCGGCACCACAAAGGGCGGGGCCACGCTGAACTCGTCTATGCCCAGCCCCACCAGCAGAACGGTGTAAATGATCTCGCTGGCCATCTCACCACAGAGGGCGACGGGGATGTCGTGGCGGTGGGCAGCCTCCACGGTTCCCTGGATCAATCTGAGCACAGCGGGGTGAAGCGGCTGGTACATGTGGGCCACGTGCTCGTTGGCGCGGTCAATGGCCAGGGAATACTGAATCAGGTCATTGGTGCCGATGCTGAAGAAGTCCACCTCCGGGGCCAGGGCGTCCGCACAGATCGCGGCGGCGGGCACCTCGATCATGATGCCCACTTCCATGTCGTGATCGTAGTCCTGTCCGCTCTCGTCGAACTCATCCTCGATCTCTGCCAGCATGCCCCTCAGGGTGTGCAGTTCCTCGACGGTGGCCACCATAGGGAACATGACGCGGATGTCCCCGCAGGCGCTGGCCTTGAGGATGGCGCGAAGCTGCGCGCGCAGTATCTCCGGGTGGTCCAGGCAGTAGCGGATGGAGCGCCGTCCCAGGAAGGGGTTCTTCTCCAGGGCCTCGTCCGGCCCGGTGCCCAGCTTGTCCGCCCCCAGGTCAACGGTGCGGATGACTATGGTGCGGCCGCCGAGCTGCTCCACGGCCTCCGTGTATGCCTCCAGGTGCTCCTTCTCCTCGGGGACTTCCTCGCTGGTGAGGTAGAGGAACTCGGTCCGGTAAAGGCCGATTCCCTCGGCGCCGTGTTCGACGGCGCGGGATACCTCGCGGGGAAACTCGATGTTGGCCATAATCTTGACGCGGTGCCCGTCGGTGGTCTCGGCGGGCAGGTCGCGCAACTGGGCCAGCAGCGCCTGCTCGGTCTCGATGACCTGGTTGCGGCGCTGGCGGTAAGAGTCCAGTGTCTGCTCATCGGGATCAACGATAAGCAGCCCCCGGTTGCCGTCCACGATGACCTGGTCGCCGCCGCTGAGCGAAGCGCTGACAGAACCCAGACCCACCACGGCGGGCAGTCCCAGCGCGCCCGCGATGATGGCCGTGTGACCGGTCGGTCCCCCGGCGTCCATGGCGATGCCGATGACCTTCTCGGGGTCCACCGAGGCCACCTGGCTGGGGCTCAGGTCATGGGCCACCAGGATGACCTGCCGCTGCAGGGCGTCCAGTTCCTCGCGCCGGTTGCCCAGCAGCAGCCGCAGCAGCCGCCGCTCCAGATCGTCCAGGTCCGGCACCCGGGTGGCCAGCAGGGAATTCTCCTGGAACAGCTTGCGCCACCTCCGCATGGTCCGGCTGACGGCGAACTCGGCGGTGTACTTGTTGTCCCGAATGCCCTCGAAGAACTCCTGCCGAAAATGCTCATCCTTGAGCATGCCCGCGTGTGCGCTGAATATCTCGGCGATTCTGCGCGTGGCTTTCTGCGAGACCTCTTCCGCAAGCCCCTCCAGTTCCTTGAGCGACTCGTCCATGGCGGTCTTCATGCGGCTGATCTCGCTCTCGACCTCGCCTTCGGAGATGAAGTGCTCGGGTATCCGAACACCTTCCGCCTCCAGCAGGAAGACCTCCCCGATTGCGATGCCGGGACTCACAGGTATGCCGCGGTTGATCTCCATGCTCAGCCGCCTTCCTGGGCTTTCTGGACCATCTGTTCCTCGACGTAGAAGCAGTGCCCCACCAGATTGTTGATAACGGCGCGCGCGAGGTCGGCGTCCTCGCCCTCGATCTCGAACCCCGGTTCGGCGCTCGGCTTCAGTTCGAGCCGCCGCAGCGCCTCGACGTCCTTGGCATCCACCGAGCCTCCGTCCACCTGTGCGGTTATCCGTGATTCGAAGCAGGAGGCGATGTGCGCCAGCCTCTCCAGGTGGCGCCCGCAGCAGGAGCCGGGCTCCAGGTCGTCCTCGACGAAGAAGTTATTGGCCGCCAGAAAGCGCAGCACTTCAACACACTGCCGCGCGTCCCGTCCCCTGGCCTTGATCTTCAGCACATCCCCCTGCTGGCCGCCCAGACTCATCAGGTTCATCACACTCTTGCCCGGCACGATGGCGCCCCGCAGTTCGACCTCAACATCCGATTCGAACACCTGCGCCAGGTCGGCGAACCGCTGGACGGGCCGCACGTGGAACCCCAGCGGGTTGTCTAT
>CAYVBE010000072.1:0-2127 GCA_964448935.1 uncultured candidatus Brocadiaceae bacterium | reverse complement strand
TATCCGTCCATCTCCTCGATGAGGTCCAGCACCTGCTGCGGCCCGGACGTCTCCGCCGCGAACCGCCGGAAATCGTCGTTCTGCACCAGGCGCGTGATCCGCTCCATCACCGCCACGTACTCCTCCGTGTGGTCCTTGGAGGCTATGACCAGGAACATCTGATGGACCGGTTCGCCGTCGAGCGCGTGAAACTCCACGCCCTCTTCGCTGTAACCGAAGGCCACCAGGATGCTGCCCAGCCCCTCGACGCGGGCGTGCGGCACGGCGACGCCCCGCCCTATGGCGGTGCTGCCCAGGTGTTCCCGCTCCAGTATGGCCTGCAGGGCGCGTTCCAGAAGGTCCGACTCCAGTCTATCAGCATCCACCAGGTTGGCCAGCAGGGCGTGGACCGCGTCCTCCCGCTCCTGCGGTTCCAGGTCAAGGCAAATGGCTTCGTGGCACAGATAGTCCACCAGCGCCATGTGAGCACTCCCGAAAGTCTGAATCTGAACCCGTTGAGGGCAAATGGCAAGGCGCGTTCAGGGGGTAACCGTCGCGCTACTCCTGGGGCGTTCTCGCTTTGTGGCTTGTCAGTTTGTCGTGATGCCGCGTAATCTGCCGCTGCAGTTTGGCGAATGCCTGATCAATGCAGGCGTACATATCGTGCGCCCTGGCTTCCGCAATCAGGTCGGCACGGTGACACTTCGCAATCAACTCCACGAACGGGTCCCCTCCGTCCACGTCGAGGGTCACCGTGATGTACTGTATCTTGCCGTCGAACTTCGGCAGCTTCTCCACGTGCTGGCCGATGTGTTCCTTCATTCCGTCCGTCACTTCGATATGCCGTCCGGTGATCTGCAGATTCACTCTGTGCTACCCCTTTCAGTTCGGGTAGAACCAGTTAATGCATCGAATCATCGCCTACCGCCTTGGGAAAACGCCCTCCTCACCCGGCACCGCGCGGCCCGACGGGTCGGCGCTGAGCATCCCGGCCGTAATAAAGAACCGGAAAGCCTCGTCCACGCTCACATCCAGGCTAACCACCTCGTCCGGAGGCACCAGCAGCACGAAACCGGTCAGCGGGGTGGGCGAGGTGGGAATCAAGACGGTCACGAAATCGCGGCTCAGTTTGCTTTTCAACTGCCGGGGCGTAGTGCCGGTCCGGAAACCCAGCGAATAAACTCCACGCCGGGGGTATTCCACCGCCACCACGTCACTGAACGCGCGCCGGTCCCTCTGGCCGAAGACGAAGTCCGCCACCTGCCGGGCGTAGGGGTAAACGGCCTTTATGACGGGGAACCGCGTGAAAAAGCGGTCCATCGCCGTCATCGCTCTGCCGCCTATGTAGCCGCGCAGGAACTTGCCCAGCAGGTAAACCAGAACTGCCAGCAGGGCCAACCCGATCACCAGGCCCACCGAGGGAGGAAAGTTCTCCCTCAGAAAAGTCAGCCTCTCCTTAGCGGTGCCACCCTGCTCCTGTGCGGACGGGAAAAACATGCCGAACAGGGCGGGGCTCCACGCCAGAAGTTGGCGCAGCAGAGCGTTCGCTCGTGTGCCGATGGTGGCATCCACCTGATGGTAGAGCCAGGCGAACAGTATCAGCGTTACCACTATCGGGAACAGAGCGGCAAAGCCCGTCAGAAAGTTGCGTTTGAAATCCTCAATGAAGCCGATCTTGCTCATCGCCCGTCCCTGGGCTTATTCACGCGCTCCCCCGCCGCCGAAACACTGCGACACCTACAGGTCTCAATTCTATAAGCGCCCGCCCAAATCGTCAAGCATACCGCAGCAGATGGAATGCGGAGATCTGGCAATCCACGGTGCTCGGAAGGCGTCGTTGCCGTCCTCTCCTTTCTCCTGCTCTCCGTTTTTTTGCGCAGGCGCAAAAAAATGGTGCCAGAGGCGGGACTCGAACCCGCACGGGCATTGAAGCCCATCGGTTTTTGAGACCGACGCGTATGCCGATTCCGCCACTCTGGCACCCATTATAACCCCTTATCTGGACTACAGATGCAAAATCTATTGTTTTTGAGAGCCTCACGTTTGTTACTGTAATGTTACCATGGTAGAATCTCGTTGTGCATTCGACGAAGCAGTCCACTCTATCCGGACACATTCTACCATGGCATTCCTCAGAAAACGCGGCGA
>CAYVBE010000071.1:0-17793 GCA_964448935.1 uncultured candidatus Brocadiaceae bacterium | reverse complement strand
AGGCGGAACACATCAATGGCTATACGGTGCGTGGGACTTTTGAATGACCCTGGCGACGGGGCCAGCCCGGTTTGACCGTGGCCGGGCCCTGTGCTACAATCCGGGTCTAAACAAGGACCACTGTTTCTTATCCCGTGCCGACGTAGCCCCGCCTGCCCGGCGGGACAGAATCCCTTCTGCCTGCGAATGACGAGGTTATTCCCGTGAGCGATCGAGACACCGTAGTCCTGGCCTACTCCGGCGGCCTGGACACCTCCGTGGCCGTGCGCTGGATCCAGGAGACCTACGACCTGGACGTCATCGCCCTGACCATAGACCTGGGGACGCAGGAGGACCTGGAAGCGATCCGGTCGCGCGCGCTCGAGGTCGGCGCCGTCAAGGCCCTGGTGGTGGACGCCACGGATGTGTTCGTGGAGTACTTCATCTGGCCGGCGCTCCAGGCGGGTGCCCTCTACGAGGGTGTCTATCCGCTCGCTACCGCGCTGGGGCGGCCCCTGATCGCCAAGCTGCTGGTGGACACGGCGAAGCAGCACGGCTCCCGCGCCGTCGCCCACGGCTGCACCGGCAAGGGCAACGACCAGGTCCGCTTCGACGTGGGCATCAAGACGCTGGCGCCGCAGCTGCAGATCATCGCGCCCGCACGGGAGTGGGGCATGACACGGGACGACGAGATGGACTATGCCGCCGAGCACGGCATCGAGGTGGACGTCACCAAGAAGAGCCCCTACTCCACCGATGAGAACCTCTGGGGGCGCAGCATCGAATGCGGCGTGCTGGAAGACCCCTGGGCCGAACCGCCGGAGGACGCCTACGCCTGGACTGCCAGCCCCGCCGACGCGCCCGACGAGCCGGAATACGTGGAGATTGGCTTCGAGCACGGCGTCCCGGTCAGCCTGGGCGGCGAGAGTTGCGAGGGCGCCGACCTCATCCAACGCCTCAACCGCATCGCCGGCCGCCATGGGATCGGCCGCATAGACCACATCGAGAACCGCGTGGTCGGCATCAAGAGCCGCGAGATCTACGAGGCCCCCGCCGCCGTCCTGCTCCACGAGGCGCACGCCGTGCTGGAGGGCATGACAATGACCCGGCCGACGCAGCGCTTCAAGGAGGCCGTCAGCACGCAGTATGCGGACCTGATCTACGACGGCCTGTGGTTCAGCAAATTCCACCAGGACCTCGCCTCCTACGTGCTCAGCAGCCAGCAGGTGGTCAGCGGCAAGGTGCGCGTGAAGCTTTACAAGGGCCGGGCCACCAAGGCCGGTGTGGAGAGCCCGCTGGGGCTGTATCAGAAGGCGCTCGCCACCTACGACGAGGGCGATGAGTTCGATCACAAGGCGGCCCTCGGTTTCATCAAACTGCACGGCCTGCCCGTGCGCACCCAGGCGCGCATCCTGCAGGACGCACTGCCCGAGGAGACGGTGCGCCCCCGCCTGAGCCCCCCGGAGCTGCAGGCCGAATGATGCACCGGTCCGCCCCGGCGGCAGCCTTCCTTTTTCGGCGCGGGCGTGCTATCATTACGTGCGGATGAGCCGCAATTGAGGTGCGACGGGGCGAATGAGCATACGAATCCTGCCCAGCAACGTGGCCAACAAGATCGCCGCGGGGGAAGTCATCGAGCGGCCGGCCTCCGTGGTGAAAGAGTTGGTCGAGAACTCCCTGGATGCGGAGGCGGGGAGGATCGAGGTGGACCTGGAGGACGGCGGCGCGCGGCTGATCCGGGTGGTGGACGACGGCTGCGGCATCCCGGAGGAAGACCTGCCCCTGGCCTTCGCCGGCCACGCCACCAGCAAGCTGACCAGCGAAGAGGACCTGTTCGACATCTCCACCATGGGCTTCCGAGGCGAGGCCCTGGCGAGCATCGGCTCGGTCTCCCACGCGCGGATCATCTCCCGCACCCCGGACAGCGATTCCGGCCATGAGATCGAGATGGAGGAGGGCGTCATCGGCTCCGTGCGGGCCTGCGGGGCGCCGGTGGGCACGCAGGTCGAGGTGCGCAACCTGTTCGCCAACGTGCCGGTGCGCAAGAAGTTCCTGAAAACCACCGCCACCGAGATGGCCCACATCACCGAGGCCGTCACCCGCCTTGCCCTCGTGCGGCCGGACATCCACTTCGCCCTCACCCACAAGGGCCGAAAGGTCTACAACCTCCCCCCCGCCGAGTCGTCCGCCCAGAGGATCGGCGAGTTCTTCGGCCGCGAGATCGCCGACAACCTCATCCCCGTCGAGTGGGAGAACGAGCGGCTGCGCGTCGGCGGCTACCTGCTGCCGCCCGACATAGACCGGCGCAACACGCGGATGCAGTACACCTACGTCAACGGCCGTTACATCCGCAACAAGACGCTGATGCACGCCATCAGCCAGGCCTATCAGGGCATGATCACCAGCGGGCGGCGGCCGGTCTGTTTCCTGTTCATCCAACTCGATCCGGGCACCGTGGACGTGAACGTTCACCCCACGAAGCTGGAGGTGCGGTTCCGCAGCGCCAACGAGATACACCAGGCAGCCGTGGCCGCCATGCGCGACGCCCTGCGCGAGGCCAAGATCACCCCGCAGGTCGCCCTGCAGACCGAGGAGGCCGGCGAGACACAGCAGGCGGTGCGGCGGGCCATCGGGGACTTCTTCGCATCGTCCGGCACCACTCAAGGGTCCGGCGAAGTTGGTGCACGCCCGAGAGCTGGCGGCGCCGGCACGCCCGCGCAGCGCCCGGAGGGCCGGCGGCCCCCGCAGCGGGTCCAGGTCCGGTTCGGCAACTGCGTCCAGGTGCTGGACAGCTACCTGATCGAGGAGACCGACGAGGGGCTGAACATCATTGACCAGCACGCGCTGCACGAGCGGCTGCTCTACGACGAGATCAAGGAGCGTCTCAAAGAGGGTCCGCTCTACAGCCAGCGGCTCCTGGTGCCGGAACTCGTCGAGTTGCCCCGTCCGGATTTCTACACCGTGATGGACCTCCAGGAGGACCTGGGCCGGTTCGGCATGGAGATCGAGGCGTTCGGCGACCAGACGGTCATCGTGCGGGCCTTCCCCCAGATACTGGGAAAGTTCGACGGCAAGAGTTTCTTCGAAGACCTTCTGTCCGAGGTGGAGGGCGGGGAGGAGCGGCGGAATGTGGACGGCCGGCTGGAGCGGCTGGTCCGGATGATGGCCTGCCGCGCCGCCGTCAAGGCCGGCCAGAGGCTGAGCCCGGAGCAGATCAAAAGCATCCTGCGCAAACGCACCGAATACGGCCCGGCCGACACCTGCCCCCACGGGCGCCCCACCACCATCACCCTGTCCCGCCAAAAGCTCGACCGCCAGTTCCGCCGCACCTGACAGGCCCTTTCGCTGATTGACACCGGCGCGTTCCGCCCTATAATCAGCACTGCGGACCCGTTGCGGCGACGTGACTAATCTGCCTCTCTGAGAGAAAACGGAATGAGCCCGATCACCTATAAAGACGCCGGCGTGGACATAGAGGAAGGCTCGCGCTTTGCCCGGGAGGTGGTCAAACTGATGCACGGCACTTTCGGCGAACGGGTGACGGAGAACACCGGCGGGTTCGGCGCGCTGTTCTCGCTCGACTACGACGAGACCCTTTTCCGCCGCAACTACGAGCACCCCATACTGGTCAGTTCCACCGACGGCGTCGGCACCAAGCTGAAGGTCGCCTTCCGCACCGGGCGGCACGATACCGTGGGCATAGACCTGGTGGGCATGTGCGTCAACGACATCCTGGTGCTCGGCGCGGAGCCGCTGTTCATGCTGGACTACCTGGCCACCGGCCGGCTGCAGCGCGAGGTGCTCAGGGACGTGGTGGCCGGGATTGCCGACGGCTGCCAGAAAGCCGGCTGCTCCCTGCTGGGCGGCGAGACCGCCGAAATGCCGGATTTCTACCAGGAGGGCGAGTACGACATGGCCGGCTTCGTGGTCGGCGTGGTCGAGAAGGACCGCGTCATCACGGGCAAGAAAATCCGACCCGGCGACCTGGTCGTCGGTCTGCCCTCCAGCGGCCTGCACTCCAACGGCTACTCCCTGGTGCGCAAGCTCTTCTTCGAGCAGGAGGGCATAAGCTGTGGCGACTCCCTGGCGGAGTTCGGCATAGAGAAGAACCTGGGAGAGGAACTCCTGACCCCCACCCGCATCTACGTGCGCCCCGTGCGGCTCGCCCTCCAGCGCTACAGCGTCAAGCAGGTCGTCCGCGGCATAGCCCATATAACCGGCGGCGGCCTGGTGGAGAACATCCCGCGTATCCTGCCCGAAGGCTGTTCAGTGAGGCTGGACCCCGGCACCTGGGAACGCCCGCGTATCTTTGACGTGATCCGGGAACTGGGCGAGGTGCCGCCGGAGGAGATGTACCGTACCTTCAACATGGGCATCGGCCTGACGCTGATGGTCTCCCCCTATTACGCCGACAGCGTAATGCGAAAACTCCGGCGCTCCGGTGAGAAGCCCGTGACCATAGGCGAAGTAATCCCCGGCGACGGCCAGGTGATCATCGAGGAGCCCGGTTCGCTTGAGCAATCCGGCGAGGCGCAGACATGAGGGAGCCGCCGATTCCGGGGATCGTCGAAAAGATCGTACAGGCGTTCCATCCGCGCCGTATCGTGCTGTTCGGCAGCCGCGTCCGCGGGGAGCAGGACGCGGAAAGCGACTTGGACCTCCTGGTGGAGATGCAGAAGGGGCTGCAACCCCTTCAGCGGAGGCCGGCCGTGGACCGCCTTTTCGGGCTGCGTGACTGGGCGATGGACGTTTTCGTTTACACGCCCGAGGAGGTGCAGCAGACAAGGGGCACGGTTGGCACGCTCACTACAGCCGGGAGAGAGCGGACCGAAGCATTGCTGAGTCCCGGGCCTTTCATGCACCTATAGTACAGTGGCCCCCCCGGGACGAGATTGCGAATCGGCACGATTTCCAGTTTCACGAGATCGAGGGATTCTCCGGTTGGCAGGTCCCCGGCGACTGCAACGTGGTGTGGGATCCTTTTCTGGAGAAATACCGCGCCCGGGGCGGACTGGAGTTTTGCCCGGCGCACCAGGTGACCTGGTTTGGTGCCGTTGAATACTGCAAATGGCTTTCTGAGCGCACGGGCCGCCGGTACCGATTGCCGACGGAGGCGGAGTGGGAGTATGCTGTGCGCGGACCGGAGGGTCGGTATCAGCCCTGGGGGACCGCGCGGGCTTTTGGCAAAGGGAAGCTACCGTGGACAACCGTCCGCGGCGTTTTTGGCAAGCAGATGGGGGTGTACCTGGGCTTCAAGCACATTGCCATCGGCTCGTTTCCGCATGGCGATACCCCGGAAGGCGTGGCCGACATGGTGGGGTATGTGATCCAGTGGTGCAGCGATATCTATTCACCGGACTACTACCGCAGGTCGCCCAAAGACAATCCGAAAGGGCCTACGGCGGAGGAGGTGGACGCAGAAACGCCCAGGCGTGTTGTCCGGGGTGTGGGATATGGGACGGGAAGCTGGTTGAAGTCGAACTACGTTGAGGTCCCGGCGTGGGCTCGTTTGTCGCGCAAGCCCCGGGATTATTACGGTATCAAGGATGTTGGTTTTCGGGTCGTTGCCGAACCGGATCGGGCGTCTTCCGGGCGCGATTGACGGCTCCAGCGATACCGCATGGCGCGAGACTATGACATCGGTGATCCACCCGGTTGAGCGCGCACGGTGAATCTTCTGAGGTCGCGGCGACGCTCGGGGTTGCAGCACTGGCTCGCTTGCTTTTGGGGTCCGTTACCCGGCATGCCCTCACGCCGTCGGCTGGCCGTTGCGCGTGGCGGGCCTCATGCGCAGGGCGGCCGTTACCGACAGCACGCCTCCCGCGCAGATGACGGTGAAGAGCGTGGTCATGCCGGCAAGGCTCGCCAGGAGGGCACCGGCCAGGGGCAGCAGCGTCAGCGGGCTGGTGATGGTGTTCAGGAAGGCCACGTAGGTCGGCCGACGCTCGGGCGGGGCGCTGGTGATCAGGAACCGCATGCCGCTCATGGCGTTGCCCCGCATCCCCGCGCCCATGCACGCCAGCGCCAGCAGGTAGACCACCATCGGCAGGTCCAGTCCCTGCTCCAGGCCGGGCAGGCCCAGCTCGAACACCCCCGGCAGCAGCGGCGCCAACAGCACCAGCACCGGCGCGGAGAGCATCAATGCGCCGGACAGGACCAGCCCCTTCCGGCTGCCGTGCCGGTCGGCCACTTTTCCCAGCACCACGCCGCCCAGGACGGTGCTCAGCTTCAGTGTGGCCACCATGATGCCGCCCAGAACGGCCGCGCCGCCCATCTGGCTCTCATAGCCCAGCCGCTCCGTGCCGTAGGGGATGAAGAACGCCAGCCCAACGTAATTGATCCGGAAGGCCACGCGCGACAGCAGGTAGCATCGGTAGTTGTGGTCCTCCTTCAGCCAGTCCAGACCGCGCGCCAGCGCCTCGCGTATCCCGCTGCGGCTCTCGGCCCGCGGGCCGGGCTCCTCCCGGCAGAGGCACCACGTGGACATGTCAATCACCACCAGCACCGTGCCGATGGCCGCCAGCAGCAGGTAGTTCCAGGGCAGCTCGACCCCGGAGAGCGTGGGCTGGATGATGAACATGCCTGTGACGATGGCCAGCCCGCCGCCCAGAAGCGTCCGCGCCCCCAGGAAGCTGCCCACCCGCCCCGGCGGGATCAGCCGTCCCACCATGTCCGAGAAGATGACGTAGCCCGCGCCGCCGCACATGCAGACCAGCAGGTAGGTCGTGAAAAACGCCGTCAGCGCCAGCGGAGTCACGCCCCGCGTCAGCAGCCATATCGTGCCCAGCAGCGCCAGCAGCGCCAGGGCGCGTGCAACCGTGAGGATAACGAAATAGGGCCGGCGCCGGGGCCGGTGCTCCATCAAGGTGCTCACCAGAAGCTGCGGCGCCAGCACACCGGCCTTCGATATGATGGGCACCAGCGCGACCATCACGGGCGACCGGGTCAGCGCGTAGACCAGCCCCGCGATTATGAGCTCGGGGTGCAGGAAGTCGCGCGACGTTCCCGCGAACAGCCCCGCCAGGACTCCCAGGCGGTAGTTGCGGGTGGTGTGGCGGGCGTTCTTGCCCAGGGCACGGCGGACGTCCGGCGCCTGCGTTGCGGTATTGGTGGACATGGGAAAACGGATCTGGCTATTGTGTCGGGATAACTCGGGCGCACGCCCCTCGACCGTCCATCCTATAGGCGCAGGCGGGGTGGATGCACGGGAATCGGGCGGTTTCGGCCGAAAACCACAGCGGAACGGCGAAGAAAAGACGAGCGACCTTTTGACCGGTAGATGTCGTTCGCCGTTGCCGTTCGGGAGGAGAAAGGTGGACATGCCGGCGCGTGTCGGACATAATGGGCGCGTGTCGGAAGGGGTGCCGCGGGGCGGAGAGGAGGTGCATCACGCTTTGGGCGATTTGCCACAGAACGTTGTTTTCTGCGAGGACTGCGCGGAGGGTATGGCCGCGCGGCTGCCGGAGGGGTGCGTGGACGTGATCGTGACCTCGCCGCCTTACAACATCGGGGTCGAGTACGACCGCCACCGGGACGATATGCCCTTTGCGGAGTACCTGGACTGGATGGAAGAGGTGGCGCAAGGGTGCCGGCGCGTGCTGCGCGAGGACGGCTCGTTTTTCCTGAATATCGGGGACAAGCCGTCGGACGAGCTGCGCGCGCTGCGCGTGGCGGATCGCATCGGCCGGCACTTCGTGCTGCAGAATACCATCCACTGGGTTAAGTCCATCGCGGCGCCCGAAGAAGGCGTCAACATGGGCCACTACAAGCCGGTCAATAGCGCCCGCTACCTGAACAACGCGCACGAGTACATCTTCCATTTCACGCCCGCGGGCGACGTGCGCCTGGACAAGCTGGCGATCGGGGTGCCCTATCAGGACAAGAGCAACATCGGCCGCTGGAAGGCCGCGCGGCAGGACTGTCGCGACCGCGGCAACACGTGGTACATCCCCTACGAGACCGTCACGGGCGCCAAGCCGCACCCGGCCGCGTTCCCGGACCGGCTGCCCGAGATGTGCATCCGCCTGCACGGGCTCCGGGACGAGCCGCCGCTGGTGGTGCTGGACCCGTTCATGGGCACCGGCACGACCGCCCTCGCCGCGCGGCGCCTGGGCTGCCGCTACGTGGGCTTCGAGGTGAGCGAGAGCTACGTAGAGCAGGCCCGACAGCGCCTGGCCGCACCCCGCGTCGGCCCCCTTTGGGACGAGTGAAAACCGGCTCAGGTGTTCCGCGTTTCGGACCTGTTGTGCGGGTTCGAAAGGTCTGCGCCCTGAAAGGGCCACACATAATAGCCCGGGGGAAGCCCGAAGGGCGCCGCCCTGGGAATGATACGATGGCGATCAGTAGAGCCCTCAAAGGGCGGAACATAGCGCTCAACGTTTTTCCTGCTCGCCTGCTCCGTCCTGCGGCCGCGGGAACGCCCCCAGGTCGGCCCTCGTGCCGTCGGGGTCGCGGTATTCTTCGGCCGGATGGCCGGCGTCCACGGCGGGGGAGTCGGCGCGGAGGTGGAAGTTGTAGTGCTCCGGGTCTATAAAGCCCGGCTCCGCCTCGATCGGCTCCTGACCGGTGGTGGGGACCAGCCTCTCGAACCGATCGGCCCTGGCCTCGGGGTGGGCCAGGTTGTAATCCATCACGATGTCGTGCGCCTCCAGCAGCGCGTCGCGGTGGTGCGCCAGGGCGTAGTCGCGACCGGCGGCGCAGATGTTGTTGCGCACCAGCACGTCGCGGAGCTGGATGGTGGGGGTGGAGACGGATATCGCGCCGCCGGGGCCCTCGTTGTCCTCCTGGAAGCCGTTGCGCCAGCAGGTGTTGTTCAGCACCCGGATGTGGTGCGAATATCCGTCGCCCGAGCCGCCCCGCACGGCGATGCCGATCCAGTAGTTGTCCACCAGCAGGTTGTGATGAATGCTGAGGTTGTAGTGCGGGCTGCCGCCCTCGTTCATCACGCGGATTCCGGTGCCGCAGCGCTCGATGACGTTGTGATGGACCTCGATGTCGCGCTGGTCGTCAATCCAGGAGTCCAGGTAAATGCCAGCCTTGCCGCCCAGAAAGCCCCGGATGACGAACATGTCGTGGCAGTGGTTGTGATGCACCGAACCGTCGCGCACGCGGGCCTTCAGGTCAATGCCCTCCTTGCCGCCCCAGGAGACCTCGTTGTAGGCGACCTCGAAGCCCCAGACGTTGTGCAGGTCCAGGTCCTCGTCGTTGCCGCCGCTCTCCCGACGCACGCGCTCGCGGCGGTCGGCCTGCCAGCCGGGGTTGGTAGACTCCAGTGCCAGCCCGGGATCGAAGGCGTTCAGCACCTTGTTGCCCAGGATGCGGATATCGCGGCATTCCGCGCCCGGCACGCCCCAGACGCCCAGCCCGGTGCCCACGGTGCGGTAGATGGTGTTGTGCAGCAGCTCGATGTGGTGGCTGCCGTCGCACTCGGGCGGGTCGGAGACCCACCACTCCAGCGCGTCCACGCTGATGGCCTGGTAGGCGGCGCGGTGGAAGTGCAGGTTCCGGACCCGGATAAAAGAGCGGTCGAGGATATGGAAGACGCCCGAGCGGCCGGCCATGACCTCGGTCTTCTCCCCGTTGTCCACCACCATCTCGTAGCCGGGCTCCGGGACCGGTATGTCGAAGCCGACGATGGTGGCGGTCTCGCCGGGGAAGCCGGCGTAGGTGATCCAGGCGCCCTCGCGGCCGGAATTGTGGGGGCTGATGATCTCGTTGACCCGATAGGTGCCCTCGCGCACGTAGACGGTGTCCCCGGCCTCCAGGGCGGCGGCCGCCTTGTGCAGCGTGGCCCAGGGGCGCTCGAAGGTGCCGGGGTTGGCATCGTCCCCGGCGGGGGAGATGTAATAGGTGTCTCCCGCGGCCGGGACATCCGGGACCGTGATGGCCAGCACGGACGCGGTGCCGCGGGCGCCCCCGTCCGTTTCCGGCCCCAGCACGTCAACGGACACAATGGTGCGCTCCGGGTAGGGGTTGGGCCAGCGCATGGCATAGACGGCCGGGCGCGCGTCTTCCTCGTAGTCCAGCTCGCCGGTCCACGCCACTTCCGCACACGGCATATCCCACAGAAACCCGCTGACCGGCTCGAAGGTGCGGCGGCTCGCCGCCTCGATGGCCTCGCCCCAGCGGACCGGGACCTTGAGTTCCGTCCCGTCCTGGTAGCGGACCACATAGGTAAACAGGGCCAGCGAGTCCGGCCGGCAGCAACCGGTCTCGATGCTCTCCCCCACCTCGTCGCGCCACTGCTCGACGGCCGGGCCGGGCCGGCCGGTGTGGAGGAAGCGGACTTCCGTGCCCTTCTTGCCCACCGGTATGCCGCGCGTCTCGAGGCCCGGTTCGACGGGGACCGCGCCGTCCCCGATCTCATACGGCACCCCGCACAGTTCCACATCGCCGGACGGGAATCCCGGCAGATTCGGCGTGCCACTTAGAAAGGAATCCGGAATCCGCGCCGCCTCGTGTCGCTTCTGCGCTGCCATGGTCTGAGCCCCTGCGTAGGTGGAAAGGTCAAAAGCTCACGATAAGACGCCTGTCGCCACGCGTCAAGGTGAACCGGCGTTTTACAAGGGCACCCCCGTGCGGCTACCATGGACGGCGTTATGGCGAAGAGCAAAGAGAACGTCAAGACCGTGGCCAGAAACCGCAAGGCACGCCACGAGTACGAGATCGAGGACACCTACGAGGCGGGTCTCGTGCTGGAAGGCACGGAGGTCAAGAGTCTGCGGCAGGGCAACTGCAGCCTGGACCAGGCGTTCGCCCGGCCCCGCGGTGAGGAGATATATCTGTTCGACATGCACATCCCGCCCTACGAGGCCGGCACGCACGCCAACCACGAGCCCAAGCGTCCCCGCAAGCTGCTGCTCCACCGGCGCGAGATAGACCGCATCATCAGCCAGTGCACCCAGCGCGGCTACACCCTGATCCCCCTGCGGCTGTATTTCCGGCGCGGCCTGGCGAAGGTGGAGATAGCGCTGGCCCGGCACCGCAAACACTGGGACAAACGCCGCAAGAAGGAAGAGCGCCAGCGCCGCGAAGACGCCCAACGCGCCCTCCGCCGCCGCAAGCAGCAGTGACCCCGGATTACCCGCCCCGCAATGCGTCCCGCCGAGCCTGAATCAGGCCGACCAACTCGCCGTCTTGGGCGGAGTCGAAGCCGCAGATTTCGGTGAGGACGCCCTCGAAGTCCAGCTCCGTCTCGCCCGACTGCCGGGCGATCTTTACCGCCGCCGCGAGGCCGGTCGCGTAGCCCTCCGGCCGGGCGCCGTGCGCGGCCACGGTGCGTACGCTGTGGACCAGCCGCTCCCACGGCTGAAGCTTGCGGATGATCCCCCGCACGCCGCGCTGCACGGAGTCGTGCAGGACGGGACAGGTCACGCGGCGCAGGATGGAGTCGGCGTAGTTGAGGTACTCGTTGCGCGGCAGTGCGCCGCCGTGCTTGCGCATCAGCGCCGCGCCGGCTTCGCCGATCAGCATTCCTTGCGCCAGCTCCATCAGGTCCGCCTCCTCCCGCAGCTTGTCGAAGTGCCGCGCGCCGCGCAGATGTCCAAGGCAGGCCAGGACCGCGTGTAACCCGTTGTGCGCCAGCATCTTGACGTCCTCGGAGGCCCGGAACCGCGGCGGCGTCTGCGCCTCGATGGCGGCGGGCAGGAAAGGCAGATCGGCCACGGCGTGCTCCTCCGCCGGGATGCCGAAGAACGGCTCCGCCACGACGGCCCACTCCAGTCCCTCCGCCGGCGGCCGTAGCGGTGGCTCGGGGGCTTCGACGAGCTTGCACATGCGCCCCATGACCGTGTCGCCGATCCGCACCGCTTCCGACAGTCCGTCGGGCAGTACCGCCTCCAGCTCTTCCCGAAACTTGCGCGCGATCTCCACGCCGTTCTCGCCGCACAGAATGCTCAGCGGTTTCCCGGACGGTCGCGCCGCCAGGCCCGCCGCAACGGTGGGGGCGAGCCCGGGCAGGTTGGGCTCGCCCACGGCGGTGAACACCAGGTCCGCGCGGCAGAGCAGGTCCGTCACCTCGTCCGCCGCCTCCTCCGACAGGCAGAGGCCGTCCACGCCGGAGACCTCGACCTGGCGCACGGCAAGGCCGGTGCGGTTGAAGGTGTAGCGTCCCGTATCGCGCAGTCGGTTCAGCAGGTCCGCCTTCGCGGGGATGTCCACGTAGGTGAGGCGGCATTCATCGCTCAGCTCCGGTCCCAGGAAGCCCAGACCCAGCGCCCCGGCGCCGAAGCAGACGCATTGCAGCTTATCTTCTGTCATGACGGCTCACTCGACGGGGTTGCGTAGCGTGTCGATGCGCTCGATGGTGCATTCCACCACATCGCCGGGCTTCAGGAACCGCGGTGGCGTCCGCGCGAAGCCCACCCCCGGGGGCGTGCCGGTGCCGATGACGTCCCCGGGCTCCAGGGTCACCACGCGGCTGATGTACTCGATAATCTCGGGCACGGTGAAAATCATCTGGTCGGTGCAGGAGGACTGAAGCACCTCGCCATTGACTCGGCATTCCAGGGAGAGCGAGTGTGGATCGCCCAGCTCGTCCGGGGTGACCAACCAGGGGCCGAGGGGGCAGAAGGTGTCGAAGGACTTGGCCAGCGTCCATTGCCCACCGGGCTTCTCGCGCTGGTAGTCGCGGGCCGTGACGTCGTTCAGGATCGTGAAGCCGGCCACGTAGTCCATCGCATCGGCAGCCGACACCCCCTTCGCCGGGGCGCCGATGACCAGCGCCAGCTCGACCTCGTAGTCTATCCTGTCGGATGCCTCGGGCATCTCGATCGGGTCGCCGGGGCCGATGACGGCGGTGGGCAGCTTGGCGAAGACGACCGGCTCGGAGGGGATGTCCATCCCGCTCTCGGCGGCGTGGTCGCGGTAGTTCAGGCCCAGGCAGATCACCTTCCCCGGCCGGGTGACGGGCGCGGTCAGGGAGGCGTCTTCCAGGGGTATTCCGTGGCGCTCGAGGATCGTCGGATCGTCCCCGGCCAACCGGGCCATCTCGCCCGCTCGTTTGATCAGATCGGGCTGCTCTACCAGCACATCCAGCGGCAGATTCAGCACGCCGTCGGTCAGCGCGGCCAGGTCCAGCACGCGGCCGTCCATCACCAGGCCGGCGCGTTCCGGGCCGGCGGTCTCAAAGGATACGAGTTTCATGGTCGGTCCCCGGATTACTCGCGGCGTTCAACGGTCGGCTCGGGCACTTCCTCCAGCAGCATCTCCACGATCCGGACGGTGTCTATGCCCTCGGCCTGGGCCTGGAAGTTGCAGGCGATGCGGTGGCGCATCACGGGCACGGCGACCCGGCGGATATCGGCGGTGGAGACGTTCACGCGGCCGTCCATGGCGGCCATGGCCTTTGCCCCCAGCAGCAGGTGCTGGCCCGCGCGTGTTCCGGCGCCCCAATCCACGAAGTTCTCCACGAATTCCGGCGCCGTGGGCGAGGTGGGCCGGGAGGCACGGATAAGGGACGTGGTGTATTTGACCACGTAGGGCGAGGTGACGATGTCCTGCACCAAGTCCTGCATGTCCAGTATCTGCTGCCCGTCAATGACTTTGTCCAGATCGGGGCTCGGGCCACGCGTGGTTTCGGCAAGGACCTTCTGCTCGATCTCGTCCTCGGGGTAGTCAATGTGGATGTTGAACATGAAGCGGTCCAGCTGGGCCTCGGGCAGCGGATAGGTGCCCTCCTGTTCGATGGGGTTCTGAGTGGCGATCACGAAGAAGGGCCGCGGCAGGTCGTAGGTCGTCTGCCCCACGGTAACCTGCCGCTCCTGCATGGCCTGCAGCAGGGCGGCCTGGGTCTTGGGCGGGGTGCGGTTTATCTCGTCGCCCAGCACGATGTGGGCGAACAGCGGGCCGGGCATGAAGCGGAACTCGCGCTGGCCGCTGCTCTCGTCCAGCACGTTGGTGCCCGTGATGTCGCTGGGCATCAGGTCGGGGGTGAACTGGATGCGGCGGAACGTCAGCGCCGTTACCTCGGCCAGGCAGGAGACCATCATGGTCTTGGCCAATCCGGGGACGCCCACCATCAGGCAGTGCCCACGGGCGGCGACGCAGGCGATCAACTGCCTCAGCACCTCCCGCTGGCCGTAGATGGCGCGGCCGAGCTGCTCGAAGATGCGGTCCACGCTCCGGCTGAACTGCTCCAGCCGGGCAGCAAAGCTGGCCTTTTCTCCGGGATTCGCTCTCGACGCGCTCACGCTGTCCCCCGTATCTCGTCTATGCGCACCGGCTCGCCGCGGGCGGCCGACTCAGTGACTGCGAAGACCATAGCCAGACTGTTCAGGTTGTCCCGGCCGCTGCACTCCGGCTCACGCCCCTCCTCGACGGCGGCCTGCAACTCCAGCAAAGAGAACTCCAGGCTCTCGCACGGCATCCTGTGGAGCGCCACCGTCGTGTCGTGCTCGGGCAGCTCGGGCGCCCGGATGTGCACCTGGTCGTCCGTCAGGTGCAGGACGGCCTCGGCGCACTCCACCGTCCAGCGGCCGTTCCAGGTGGTCTCCCGTCCGCGCGCCACCCAGGACCCGTGATAGACGGCCTTTATGCCGCCTGTCAACTGGAAGATGGCCACCGCGCAGGGGTCGCTGTTGAACCAGCTCCACTCCGGCCGCCACGTCTCCGCATACACGCTCACCGGCTCGCGCCCGGTCACCGCACGCATCAGGTCAAAATGGTGGATGCTCATGTCGCGCACCAACGGATGCTCCATCTTCAGCCGGAAGGAGCCCTCGAACTGCGGGGCCTTGGCGAAGCGGACCATCAGGTTGTCCGGGTCGCCGAACTCCCGGCTGTCCACCAGATGCCGCAGCGTCCGCACCCAGGAATAGAAGCGATAGTTCTGGCTGACCATGAGCGTGCGGCCGGCGGCATCCGCGGCTTCCACCATCTGCTGCGCCCGCTCCATGGTGTCCGCCAGCGGCTTCTCGGTCAGCACGTGCAGGCCGTTCTCGAAGGCTGCCAGGGCCACGTCGGTGTGAATGGACGGGGGCCCGGCGCACAGGACCGCATCGGCCTCTACCTGCTCGAACGCCGCGCGGTAATCGTGGAAGCACCGGTCGGACGGAAGGTTCGTGCGCACGCGCGCCGCGTCCAGCGCCTCCTCATCAGTATCCACCACCGCAGCCATCGAGGCCGAGCGGTCGGCCAGCGCAACGCCCAGCCACCTGCGACCGTGACCGCCGACACCCACCTGGATGAACTCCATCGCCCTGCCTCCTGAGCCGCACGGGAAGAAAGCGCGCCGTCCGGGAATTGTAGCGTAAGCGGCCGAACGGGGCAAGAACATGACGCGCATTCGCCGGGCCGGCGCGCTATTCGAGCAGCAGCGGCAGGTGGCGCATGGCTTCCTTCATCGCCGTCTCCCTGATCTCCCGGGGGATGTCCACGTAATGGTCGTCCCCGCAGATGTCCAGAGAGGTCAGGCCCACGATGAAATCGAGCAGTTCGACGCCGCTGAAACCCAGGTGGCAGCCCACCCCTGCCGAGGCCCCCATCTCCACGTCGAGCAGCCGCGGCCATTCGGCCCCCTTCAACGCCGGCGCGAAGGGCGGCCAGCGCATGAACCCCAGCCACGAGCGGGAGCGCGGAGTGTAGGGCTTACCGCCCCAGGGGCAGGTCAGCGCGTCGCCGCTGATGCTCGTGGAGCCCGTCACGAGGGCGCCCCCGGTGTCGCGCGTGGCGATCCCCGCGTAGCGGCCGTGAACCATCAGGCCGGACTGCTTGGACGTGCCCACGGCCGTGCCCATCAGGCTGGTGACCTGCGCCTGCGCGGCGACACCGGGTCCGGCGGTAAGCTCCACCGAAAACACGTCCGTCAGATCGGCCAGGCGGTTCGGCACGTAGCAGCAGCCGCCCGCGGCGCAGCCGACGACCAGAGCAACGACGCCCCGCAGCAGCGACGCTTTCATCGAAGGTCTCCGGCCCACCCAGTGGTATCACACGCCTGATTGCGGACCAGAATATGGAACCGCGCAGGCCAAAGTCAACAACGACCCCCGCCCGTCAGAACGGAATCTGCAGGCAATCGGCCAGGAAGGCCGTCTGCCCTGCCGGATCGTCCTCGCCGTCGTAGGGCAGCAACTCCCAGGTTTCTTCGAACGCCATGGATTCCCCCGGTTGGAGGGTCCAGAACGGGCCGTGCATCTCGAGTTCCAGCAGGGACCTGGCCGGGTCGCGGTGCACGATGTTGTAGACCTCCACGCCTGCCTGCTCGGAGTGGACCAGTTCGGTTTCGACCGGCATCGCCGTCTTCAGGAACAGGTCCCCCTCCACGAACGCGGCTATCAGCCCTGCCTCCGCGATGAACGCCTTGGCCCTCCGCGCGCTTTTGCCCGCCGGGATTGTCTCGCGACACCGGAAGGTGAAGTATCCGTTGACCACCTCGTGGCCGAGCGCAATCTGCCCGTCGGAATCGGGACCCGGGGCGTCTATGCGGACCACCCGTCCCTCGGGCTCTAACGGCACGTAACAGCGCGCCGTGCCGGGCAGGCGGGTGTTGGACCAGAGGTCCTTGGAGACCGGCCGCTCCCGCACATTCGTGCCGGTCACGGAGAGGTCAACCATCCTGGTGCCCGGCCGTAGGCGCACCTCCTTGGTCAATTGCAGGCCGCAGACCGGGCTCTCCGGGCCCACCAGGCGCACGTGGTCCGCCCCGCGCTCCACCACGCGAAACTCCCCATAGGTCAGGAACGGGTCGGGCGGCCAGACGGATTGCTTTTCGCGCCGCTCCGGCGCGAAATCCTGGTCCGCCCAGAACTCGCTCTGCGGACCGGCCCAGACCATGTGGCCGCGGTACTCCTTGAACGTGCCGTCCGGCGACGGCTCGGGCACGGGCTCCTTGCCGGTGTGCCACAGGGCGGGGTCGGAGCAGAGGACGTTCCGCCCGCCCGGCCGCCGCAGCAGCACGATTCGGCCGCCGACCCCCGGCAGCAGGCCCACCTCGATCCGATCGTTCTTCAGCAGCAGGAGCCCGTCCACGTCGTCCGGCGACACCTCCCGGTAGGGTCGCAGGTGCCTCGCCCCCGGCGTGACGGCGCATCCCAGCGCCAGGAGCGGCAGGAGCAGTGTCAGCAGCAGAGCTATCTGGCTACCCACGTCCGTCAGGCACTTCAGGCCCGCGCAGTCCATCGGTCCACCTCCCCGGTCGCCTGTCATCGAACACCGGTCGGAATCCTACGCCGACGCCGCCCGGTTTGCAACCTCACGGCCGCACACCTCGCGCGCTATAATGGAGTGTCATCGAACACGGTCCGGGGAGAACGCCAATGCACGGGGAAAGCGACAGCCATCCGCTGGTTCAGGGACACGCGGTGGACGTGGAGGCGCTGATCGGCCTCGCCCACTGCTGTGATCCCTCCCTGTGCCGGGACTCGGGCAGTTGCTGTGCGGCTTACGATGTCTGGCTGGGCAACGAGGAGCGCCGCCGCATCCTGGAGATGGCCCCGGCTGCTGCCGCCTATCTGCCGGGAGGGTCCGTCCCGGAGGCAGCCGTCCGACAGTGGGGGCCGGACGCCCATGCGCTGGCGAAAGACGAGGCGGGCCGTTGTGCCCTGGCCTACCGGGACGGAGAGGGGCGGGTCCTCTGCTCGCTCCACTCGGCGGCACTCGGTCTGGGGCGGGCGCCGGAGAAGGTCAAGCCCGAATCGTGCGTCCTCTGGCCCCTCTCGCTCACCAGTTCCCGACCGCCCGTACTGTCCGTGCAAGAGGGCGCCCTGCGGTATCCCTGCAACTGCCGGCGGAGGGGGGACGGCCTGGACGAGGGCGTGGCCGGCATCCTGCGGCAGGTTTTCGGCGAGGAATTCCTGGCCGAAGTGGAGCGCCTCGTGG